>JBBTDS010000311.1:0-6918 GCA_038060875.1 Acidobacteriota bacterium
GCCGCCGGGGAGTCTGGGCATCGTACGCCCTGGCTCTAACGCGCGTGTACGCGGTTAACCGAGAATTCCGCGTTGCGGCCGTGGCACGCCGCGCAGGCTTCGCCGATGGTCGTCGTCATGGACAGCGCGTGGGCAGCGGCCGCGGTCTCAGTATGGCAGCCGAGACAAGCCGCCGCCGCCGGCCCCATCGGGTTCAGCGGCCCGCGCGGGTTGTTGACGTTGGGCAGGTCCTCGGGCAAAGGCAACTGCTCCGAGCCGTTAACGTGGCACTTCGCACAGTTCCGCCGGTCCCCGGGGAACCGCAGCTCGCCGAAGTTGTATTGGCGGGTGCGGGCGTAGACGATGAACGGCTCCCTGGACTCGCGGCCGGTGTGGATGCGGTGGATCATGTACCGGAACAGGAGCGGGCCGGGCTGGACGCCGGCCGCCGCACTCCCGGTCGCATCCGTCAGGCTGGGGTTGTGGCACTGGACGCAGTGCTCGGTGCGGTTACGGCCGTTGCCGTGCATCCCCAGGCTATAGTGGCACTCGTTGCACTTCTCGATCGCCACCACCTGCCGGCGCGGCTGAACCTTTGAGCCGTCCACCGAGAAATAAGAGACCTTGTTGATGCCGATGTCCCGGGCGGTCAGCTCCTTTTTCGTCCCTTCCAGCAGCTTGATATTCCGGTAGCCTGCGATGCCCATCCCGTAGGAGCCCTTCGCATCGGCCGGTATCGGGTTCTCAAACGTCCAGTAATAGACGCCGTCTGGCGTGCCCTCCGCCTTGCGTACGTCCTCGCTGACGGCGCTCCCGGTGTATTCGGCGGTGGGCCCGGTGAGGATGAGATAAAGGTAGTCCATCTTAGAGGGCGGAATCGGATTGCCGGCCTTGTCGCGGATAGAGAAAGTAACGGTGGGCCGCTTGCCGGCGGCTCCGTCGGCGACCTTGAGGATCTCGAGGGTGGTGCCGGGCAGGCTCTTCGAGAAGCGCTCAATCATGTGGGCGCCCCTGATCGAGGCGTCGTACTCCAGCTCTCCTTGCGGGACGTGGCAGGTTGCGCACTGGTTGTCGGAGACTTGCGGCAGATCGCGGTGGCCGTCGCCGGTGGCAAAGCTGACATTGTCGTGGCAGGCGCCGCAGGCGGTCCGGTTCGGCTTTAGCCAGGCGTCGGCCTGCTTCGCGCCCGATTTCGGATCGTGGCAGACCTCGCAGTTGCGGACATCGGCCGGGAACTCGACGTCGGAGAAATCGAAGATCGCGTCCGGCCGGGAACCGATAATGCGAAACGGCTTGCCCGCCTTGACGCTCGGCAGGTTGGCTCCCATGTGGATCTTGTGGATCAGCACGGGGAAGTTGACCGAGTTGCCGGTGTCGGGATCCACGTTGCGCGGGTTGTGGCAAAGGATGCACAAATCCACCCTGCGGCTGGCGCCATGCATGGTGAGCGGATCGTGGCAGCGGTTGCAGCTCTCCGTCCGGACTACGTCGCGGACCTTTTTCACCTCGCCGCCGGCGGGCACGAAATGAAACACGTCGTTGGCGATGTTTTCAGGCAGGCCGAACTCGGACAGGTTGCGCTGGGCGCGGATGCCGACCGAGTGAGTGGCGTTGCGGTCGTAGTCCCCCGGAAGCTTCGTCCCCGAGATGTAGTCGTAAGTTCCGTCGGAGACCTTTTCGAACTTGCCGTTGCTGTCATAGAACGGCTGGACCGCCGTCACGTTGGTGATCGGGCTCGTCGTCGCGCGGGTTGCGTACGAGACGTACTGGTTCTCGTCGGCCGGGATGTAGGCGAGCACAAAACGCATCGCTACCGGACCCGGCGTGGTGATCCCGTCGAGGTCCAGCGGCAGCCCTTTCGGATCGGCGATCGTGAACCGCACCCGGATGGTGCGGTCCGCCGGCACAGTGGCCGAAAGGACCTTCAGGACCAGACCCGGCCGGACGAAGTTCACCAGGTTCGGATCGGCGTAGTACGCCTTGTCATGGACGGTGAACACCGGCGTGTCCGAGTTGCTCACCAGAACGGCGGACCCGGCAACGAAAGCGAGGACCGCCAGACTTCGCACCGCGATCGCGGCAGACGAATTGATTCGCATGAATTCCCTCAGCCTTACACCTTTCACCCGATTTGGGCGTCCCCGCTTTTTTAGCATTTCGCGTTCCAAAGCGAGCGAGAGCATGAATGGACCTAAGTCCTGTGGCTGCAATTGAATAAACACTTGTATGAACTTGGAAGGCGTCTTAAACTGCGTCAGTGTCAGAGAATCGGACGCTGGCGCCTATCCGCGATCCGATTCGCGATCTTCTCGAAGTTCGTAGGTGATGGGCTTAATACGCTTGTAGCATGCCGCCCGGAAGGTTCGCTCCGCAGCGGCTGCCTCACCGCACCGGCCGGGTCAGCGGTTTGCGAAACGCGGCGGGTCCGGTGCGGACGGGAGGCCCTACGGGCGACCTCTCGGGCGGGGGCGGCTCGGGGGGCGGCGCGGGGCGCTTGGGCCGGGCGTCGAGGCGGGCCTGGATGAGTTCCTCTTTCGTTTTCTTGTACTTGGGCGTACCTGGCTCGACGCCCTTGGCGCGAACCTGCTCGTCGGTCACCTCCTGGGCCAGCGGAAAGTACTTCTGCAAGCAATTGCGGATTCGGTCACGAACCAGATCCAGCGAGGAATGCGTAAGCAGGAAGAAGATCTCCTCGCCCGGCGCGGGGGCCAGCACCCGGTAGATCTCGGAGGGCCTGCGCGGCTTGGCCGATTTCAACCGCCGCTCGATCTTCCTGGCCCGCCCCTCCAGCTTCTGCCACAGATCGATCTCCGATTTGCGCAGGGCCAGGCCCTTGATCAGTGCGGCCTTCTCCTTCGGACTCAGTTTTTCAGTGAGGAGGGAAAGGAACAGCCCGAGGTTCTCGACCGGGAAGTATACGCCGAAAGGCACCAGTTGGCGGGCCTTCTGGAGCCTGACCAGGCCGGCCAGGTTGAGCTTCCCCCCGGCCAGGGCGGGCGAGAACAGCTTAAGCAGCCCTTCCTGATGGAGGGTGCGGACAACGTCGGCCGGGTTGGGGTCGTTGGCGATGTGATGCACCTCGTCGAACAGCTTGCGGGGGCTGACGCGCTCCTCCAGCCCGGCCTCGCGGACGCGCTGGTACTGGGCCTGGGTCCTCTCCTCGACCGTGAAGCCGAGGCGGGCGCGGAAACGGATCAGCCGCAGGATGCGCGCCGGGTCGTCGTAAAGCGAGTAGTTGCCGACGGCGCGGAGCTCTTTGTGCTGGATGTCGGCCAGGCCGTTGGTGGGGTCAATGAGCAGGCCGCGCGAGGCGCGGTTGAGCGAGAGCGCGATGGCATTGACGGTGAGGTCCCGCGAGCGCAGGTCCTCATGAATGGTGGCGGGAGCAACCTGGGCGCGGGCGCCGGGCTTGGAATACTGCTCCCGCCGGGCCATGGCGATCTCGACGGTCACCCCGCCGGGGAAAACCAGCTCGGCGCTGTTGCGGTGTTCGTCGCAGGAAACGATTTGGGCCGCTTTCCTGCGGGCGAGCCCTTTGGCGAGCTTGAGGGCGTCACCTTCGACGCAAAAATCAAGGTCGCGGATGGCGGAGCCGCCGAGCATGTCGCGCATGGCCCCGCCGGTGAGGAAGAGGCTCATGCCGGCTTCCGAGGCCGCGGTCTGGACCTCCCTGACCACACGGTTCTGGTCGGTGCTCAGGTGGCTTTCGAGCATGAACATGTAGTCGCTCATGGCGCAATAGCCTGCTGGCCGGCCTGGCCGGCCTCACGCACGCGGATGATGCTCATCGAACGTCTTGCGGAGCCTGGATCGCATGACGTGCGTGTAAATCTGGGTTGTCGAGATGTCGGCGTGGCCCAGCATGGCCTGGACGCTGCGCAAGTCGGCGCCACGCTCCAGCAGGTGCGTGGCGAAACTGTGCCGGACCGCGTGCGGCGAGAGGCGGAACAGCCCCGCCTTCTTCCCGTAGCCGCCCAGCAGCTTCCAAAAACCCTGGCGGGTCATGGGCCCGCCCCGGGCTGTAACGAACAAGTGCCGGCTGGAGCGCCCGCGCAACAACTTCGGACGCCCCTCCTCCAGGTAGGTCCGGACAGCCGCCAGGGCCGGCCTTCCGACCGGCACCAGCCGCTGCCGGTTGCCTTTCCCTACGACCCGTACTACTCCCAACTCATGATTCAAGTCCGATGATTGCAGTTGACAGAGCTCGGAGACGCGCAGGCCCGAGGCGTAGAGCAGCTCCATCATGGCGCGGTCCCGGAGGCGGGTGGGCCGTTCGGCTCCCGCGGCTGCCAGGAGTTGATCAACCTCTGTAACATTAAGAAATTTCGGGAGATTCCGCCACTGGTGGGGCAGGGAGACCGAGGCCGTGGGGTCGGTGGCGACCTTGCCCTCCCGGAGCAGAAAAGCGTAGAAATTGCGCAGCGTGGTCAGGTGCCGGGCGATCGAGCGGCTTCCCAGGCCCGCGCGGTACAAGGAGTCCAGGTAGCGGCGCACGCCTTCGCCGTCCGGCACTACAGGCCCGCAGAAGGATGCCAACTTGGCCAGATCCCGGCCGTAAGCCTCTATCGTATTGACAGATAAGCCCTTCTCGATCCGGCAGTAGTCCAGAAAGAACTGGGCCTGGACCGATAACGCGACGCCCGCCGGCATTGTGCCAATGATACAACACTAGGGAAGTTGTTGGGAACAGGCAATTACCGGGAACTACTTGACCCACAGGATCGCGTTGCGCACAAGCTGCTGGTAGCCGGGATGCTCGTGGGCGGCGCGATCGTGGCCCAACTGGATAACTACCACGCGGGCCTTGGGATAGGAGCTGACCCAGGCCACCGGGCCGTCGGAGGTGGGGTGATCGGTCTTCAGCAGAACGGTGTTGTTCGCTGAGATCCACATGCCCTTGTAAGTCTCGTCCCAGATGTGCATCCTGCCGATGCCGGCCAGGACCGGGTGCTTGCCGGCCGGTTCAACCAGTAGTTCCACGTCGTGCTTGTAAGTGGAGGCCGGCTGGCCGCTTTCGGGCTTGAGCAGGTACTTGGCGCCGACCACCTCCTGGGACCACCAGGGCCAGGAGTTGAAGCTGGCGAGGGCGTGGTGCAGGACCACCAGGCCCTTGCCGTTTTCGAGGTATTCGCGCAGGTTTTTCTGCCCGGCTTCGCCGATGACGTCCTCCTGCACCATGTCGTATAGCACGATTACGTCATAGCGCTTGTGGAGATCGCGCCCGAATGGGCCGGGATGGGGGCGCACGGTGGCGCGGATATCCGGCTGGGCATCGAAGAGCTTGTAGAAGGAGGTGTCGTGGTCGTGGCCGCCAGTGACCACGAGCACCCGGGTGGGCCGGGCGTCGGCCTTCTGCGCCGCCGGCGCGATGCCGCCGGTCGCGGCCCACTCGGCGCCGCGCGCGAGGGTCGTCATGAAGCCCGCCTCGCGCATGGCCGCCAGGTCGTGGCCGAGAGCGGTGTGAAATACCCTGCCCTTGCCGAAGCTGACGGTCCACAGCATGGGCTCGTCCTTGCCGGTGCCGCCCATCTTGGGATCGTCGTGGGCGGTGGCCAGGATGTTCGCCCCCGGCCTCATGCGCATGTGGTGGTAGAGCTCGTCGGTGGCGAGAAAGGTCTCGTCGAGGCCGCGGGCGACGGGGTGCTCGCGGTCCACGAACTTGACGCGGAAGGTGTGCCGCTGGCCGTGGCCGGTGCGCGGCTCCTGATCGGAGAAGTGGCCGCCGATCATCTCGGCGTATTCCGGCCACGGCGGTTCGATGATGTTGGTGCGCACGTGGCGGTCGCCGAGCACCGGCAGGCCGCAGAAGGCGTAGCTGGCGGCATGAACGGCCACCAGTCCCTTGCCGGAGCGCACGAAGGCCTCCACGGCCTTCTCGGTGGCCGCGCCCCAGCGCGGGCCGTTGTAGTCGAGCACCAGCACGTCGTACCCGCCCAGCGAGGCGGTGGGTTCTTCGACAACGCGCACTTCGAAGCGGCCGCTGTCTTCCAGGATCTTCTTCAGATACGGCGTGGTGACGCGCCACTCGTGGTTGTTGCGCCCGGAGAAGATCAGGGCGCGGATGGGGGCGGCAGGCAGCAGCGACCCGCTCGCCAGCAACATGGCGGCAATTAATTTCGGTGACAGGCTACACAACCTCGAAATTAATGTACCGCATCGGGGATTGCACCGCCAGTGCCCGAAACGCGTATACTCCAGTCATGGGAGCGCCACACGCATTTGAACCGACCCGCCGCGGGTTCCTGGCGGCAACTGCCCTGATCGGGGCCAACGACCGGATCAACGTCGGCCTCATCGGCGTCGGCGGCATGGGAAGCGGCCACCTGCGCGCCCTGGTGCGGCAGAGCGAGGAGACCAAGGACGTCCAGGTGGTGGCCGTCAGCGACATCTACACGCGCCGCAAGGAGAGGGCGCGGCAGGCGGCCCGGCTCGCCGAGAAGGATGTTCACCACGACTACCGCGAGCTGCTCGCCCGCAACGACGTCGATGCGGTGGTGATCGCCAGCCCCGACCACTGGCACGCCCAGATGGCCATCGACGCCGTGGCCGCCGGCAAGGATGTGTACCTGCAAAAGCCGATGACGCTGGCGGTGGACGAGGCGCGCCGCGTCGCCGAGGCGGCGGCGAAGCACAACCGCATCCTCCAGGTCGGCAGCCAGCACGTGTCCGATCCGCGCTGCCACAAGGCGCGGGAGCTGATCGAACAGGGCGAGATCGGCCCGCTGCTGTGGGCGCAGGCCAGCGTCAGCCGCAACTCGCTCCGCGGCGAATGGAACTACGCCATCGACGCGGAGGGCTCGGCGCAGACGATCGACTGGCCGCGGTTCCTCGGCCCGGCGCCGAAGCGGCCCTTCAGCGCCGACCGCTACTTCCGCTGGCGCAAATACTGGGATTACTCGGGCGGGATTGCGACCGACCTCTTCTATCACTCGCTGGGGC
>JBBTDS010000312.1:0-15682 GCA_038060875.1 Acidobacteriota bacterium
CCACTCCCCCCTTGCGGTTATCGCGCCACCATACACCGCCTTGCGAAATCGCTGATCCTGTCAGGCAAGCGCTTGCGCGTCTGCCCCGTTTTGCCTTACACTTGGGCTTTCGGCCTCGGAGACCAATGATCGGCGCAATAGACATCGGCGGTTCCAAGATCGCCGGCGCCCTCGTAGACGATGACGGGCGGGTCGTCTCGAAGGACGAGGGCCCCGCCGCCCCTTTTCGCGATTCGGGGAGCGAGGGGATAAACAGGATCGGGTCGCTCCTTCGCGACTGCATTCGCCGCGCCGGATCCAGCATCACCGGAATCGGTGTTAGTTGCACCGGCCCCGTGGATCCCGTCACCGGAGTGATCGGAAACGTGGATTTCCTGCCGGGCTGGAGAGGGCTGAACCTGGTGGATCAGCTCTCCCGCGAGTTCCTTGTTCCGGTTGCCGTCGAGAACGACGCCGATGCGTGCGCGCTGGCGGAATCGGCTTGGGGGAGCGGCCAAGGGAAAACCCGGTTCCTTTATGTCACCGTGAGCACGGGAATCGGGGTCGGCCTGGTGCTGGATGGAAAGCTGTACCGCGGGGTGGATGGTTCGCATCCGGAGATGGGTCACCATGTGATCGAGTCGTCGGGACCGCTGTGTACCTGCGGCGCGCGCGGCTGCTGGGAAGCCCTGGCTGCCGGTCCGGCCATGGTCGCTTGGGTGAAACAGCAGGCGCCCGCCGATTCCGCACCGCTGGAAGACCTCACCGCCGCTCGGATCTGTGAACTGGCCCGCCAGAGGGATGAACTGGCAGTCCAGGCGGTGAAACGCGAGGGCTACTACCTCGGCGTCGGCCTGGCGAACCTGGTTACGCTTTTCACTCCCGAGCTGATCGCGCTCGGGGGCGGCGTGATGCGGAGCTGGTCCTTGTTTGAAGACCACTGTAGAGAAGTCATACGGCGAAACTGCGTTCTTGTGCCTTTCGAGAAAACGGGGCTGACGCTCGCTTCGCTCGGCCCGGACATTGGAATCCTTGGGGCGGCCCAGGTCTGGCGCCATCGTTTCTTTTGACCATTTCAATATGTCGCTCCACTATCCGGTTATCGAAGGCAGATACCTGGGCGATCTCCTGGATCAGCCGCAGGCGCTCCACCAGACCCTGGGGGGGCTGGAGGAGTCGTCCGCCCTGCGCCGTTTGGGGGAGCGTCTTGACCGGGGAGAGTTCCGGCAGGTGGTTTTGACTGGCATGGGATCTTCCTATCATGCCCTGCATCCTTTGTTGCTGGAGCTTACGGACGGCGGGATCCCGGCGACGATGGCGGAGACTTCCGAGCTGGTTCACTACCGGACCAAGGCGCTCGGGCCGGGGACGGTTATCATCGCCGTTTCTCAGTCCGGCAGAAGCGCCGAGATTATCCGTCTGCTGGAACTGAACGCGAGCCGGTCTTTTGTGGTCGGAGTTACGAACGCGCCGGATTCGCCGCTGGCCGTGGGTTCGGATGCAACGGTCTTGATGCGGGCCGGCAGCGAATTCTCCGTCGCCAGCAAGACCTATGTGGCGAGCTTGCTGGCGCTGTCCTGGCTGGCGGACGTCCTGTGTCTGAAAGATCTTCGCAACGCCCAGGAGGAGCTGGCGTCTGCTCCGGCGGTGGTGTCGTCCTATCTGGCAGCCTGGAGGAGCCACGTCCGGGACGCGCAGTCGGAGATGACTGGAATCGCCCACCTGTTCCTGGTTGGCCGCGGTGCGTCGCTGGCGGCCGTGGGTACGGGCGGGCTGATCGTCAAGGAGGCGGCGCATTTCCACGCCGAAGGAATGAGCGCGGCGGCCTTCCGGCATGGGCCTCTGGACATGGTTAACGCGAGGGTATTCGTTCTGGTGTTCTCGGGGGACCCGCGCACCGTTGATCTCAATTCCCGGATGGCCGCTGATGTCACCGCCGCCGGCGGCAGGGCCGCGGTTGTTTCCGATGCCACTCCAACCGGGCTGTTCCGAACGCCGCCGGCGCCGCCCCGGATTCGGCCGATTCTCGAAATCCTTCCGGTCCAGATGCTCACTCTGGGGCTGGCGGCCATGGCAGGCCGCGAAGCGGGTGCGTTCGGCCTGGCCTCCAAGGTCACCGCCATCGAGTAAAGCACGCCATGAAACGGCGCTACGACATGATTGGCTTCGTTTTCCTGGCGTTCTTTGTCATGTCGCTGTTGACCAACATCCTCGGCGCCCTGGTTCCGGACATCATCGCCAGTTTTCAACTGACGCTTACGGCGGCGGCCGTCTTGCCGTTCTCGTTCTTCATCGCCTACGGCGTGATGTCCATCCCCGCCGGCCTGCTGATCGAAGCCTACCGGGAGAAGCCGGTGACGCTGGCCGCTTTCCTGCTCAGCCTGGCCGGGACGCTGCTCTTCGCGATGCGGCCGGGCTATGCCGCTGCCGTGGTTTCGCTGTTTCTCATCGGCGCCGGGATGGCGGTGCTGCAAGTCGTCCTCAATCCGCTGCTGCGAGCCGCCGGCGGCGAGGAGCACTTCGCCTTCAACTCCGCCTTCGCGCAACTGGTCTTCGGCTCCGCTTCCTTTCTCAGCCCGAGGCTCTATTCGTATCTGGTCACCGGCTTGAGCAGCAAGACGGGAAACGACGGCCGCCTTCTCGATGCTCTCGCCAGGCTGGCGCCTGCCCGGCTGCCGTGGGTGTCGATGTACTGGATCTTCGCCATGGTGAGCGCGGTGATGCTCCTGATCGTTGCGGTGTCCCGGTTTCCGGCAATCGAGCGCAGCGAGACAGAACGCGCGGGCTCGTGGCGAAGGCACCGTGAGCTGCTGAAGAACCCGCTCGTGGTCCTCTACTTCATCGGCGTTTTCCTCTACGTGGGCTCGGAGCAGGGTACGGCGAATTGGATCTCGCAGTTCCTCTCGGTCTACCACCGCTATGACCCCCAGGTCACTGGCGCGAACGCAGTTTCCTGGTTCTGGGGTCTGCTGACCGTAGGGTGCCTGGTCGGGATGCTGCTGCTGAAACTGTTCGACTCCCGGCGGGTGCTTGTGGGCGGCGCCTTGGGTGCCATGGTAAGCCTGACAGCGGCTTTGTTCGGCCGGCGACAGGTGGCGCTCGTCGCCTTTCCGATGGTCGGGCTTTTTGCCTCCGTCATTTGGCCCGTCACGGTGTCTCTGGCGCTGAATTCGGTCTCGAAAGAGCACGGCGCCTTCTCCGGAATCCTGTGCACGGGGATCGCCGGTGGCGCCCTGGTGCCTCTTGTCATCGGCGGGATCGGAGACGATCTGGGGCTGCGGGCCGGGATGACGGTCTTGTACGCCACGTTCGGATGGAGCCTCATTATGGGGTTCTGGGCCCGGCCGATCATCGTGAACAAGACACTCCAGTGGAGAAGAAGACCAGCCAGGGCCTCCGTCGTGAAAGCCGGACCGTGAAGCAGTTGAACTGCTCCGGCGTACAAAGGGGAGCGCCTGGGGGAGTAATAGACGCCCGCCAGACTCGCAGGCGAACCCTTCCGGCGCTGGCGGTGTGCGTGCCCTGGCTTCAGGGCCGGCTCGACGTGCCTGCCTCCGCCGCGCCGGCGGATGATGCCGAAGCCCGAAAAAAGGCTGCGCAACTCTACCAGCGAGCCAGCAGGCTGTACCTGGAGCACCGCTTTGCGGAGGCGGCCGAGCAACTCAGGCGCTGCTTGGAGATCGAGCCCCGGCAGCCGCGCGTCGTCAAGCTTCTGGGCCTCTGTTATCAGTTGGTGAACCAGACCGACCAGGCCAGGGAGGCCTTTCTCGAAGCGTGCAAGTTGGCCCCAGCCGATTCCGAGGCGTGGTTCTTCCTGGCAAGGATCTACTGGGTCGAGAATTTCTTCGACAAGGCGTTGGGGGCGCTGAAGACCGCACTGCGGCTGAACCCGCGAGACTACCGGATCCACGAACTGCTCGCACTCACCCTCGAGGCGGAAGGACATATGGAGCAGGCCCTGAGCGCGTATCGAGAGGCCGTTAAATGGAACGCGCAGAGCCGGAATCCTTCCCCGACTCCGCACCTCAACTACGGCTGCTTCCTCTACAAGCTGGACCGTCTGGAAGAGAGCGAAGAGCAGCTTCGGCGTTCGCGTGGCCTCGACCCGAAAGATTGGCGAGTGCATTTCGAGTTAGGCAAGCTCTACCACCGGCTGGCGAAGTATGACGAGGCGATAGTGGATCTCACCCAGGCCCTGGCAGCCGGGACGGCGAACAAGGATGAGTCGGTCCGCGTGTATCGCGTTCTGGCGCAGGTGTATGGCCGCATGGGCCGTCACGCCGAGGCCCAGTCGGCCATCGCCTTGTCTGAAAAGCTCAAACCATGAACGGAATCCACCCTCCGCAAAGGAGAGGTCGTTGGCCGGTCAACGCTTCACGAAGCACCGTAACGTCCAAAAACTCAAACTGGAGGCAGCCCCCGGCCAAAGGGCGCGCGCGGGTCAGATCTCTTCTTGGAGCAACGGATCGTCGCGGAGATCGACCAAGTCCTCAATCTCATCGCGGGGTCGAAGGTCCGGCGCATTGGCACAGGATATCAGCCAAGACCATCGTAACGGGCTCTGCAAACTGCATGATCTGAAGCGGATCCAGTTCTTGGACACTACGGGATTGATTCAGATGCCACGCTGGCAACTGTGCGACCCAGACGCCACTTTCTTTCCGGGAGGGGCTGCAATCGCGTGATGGTGCGGATCGTCTCTTCCACGCCGTAGCGCACGTGCGCCCGCATGGCTGCTTCGGCAGCGTCGGCATCCATTCCCGTGAGGAAGTCCGCCAACTCTTGGTGGAACCGCGGCGAGCGCGCGAGCTGGTGGACCGCCACGTCGAAGAGCCAGTTGAATACCAGCACGTTGTTTTTCTGAATCATCTCCTGCAACGCCGCACAGCCGGAATACTCCGCGATCCGCATGTGCAATTGGAAGTGGTAGCTGTGGACGGCGAAGGCGAACTCAGCGTCGTCGTTGCCCGCGCCCAGGCGGTTGAACAGCGTGTCCATGTGTTCGGCCATCAGCCTCAACTCCTGCCGCTGCTGGAGGCTGGCCCGTTCGGCAAACAGCCGCGCGGCCTGGCCCTCGAGTGCTTCTCGGACGACAAAGCGACCGCGCACGTCCTGCTCAGTGGGAATGCGCACGCGGGTCCCTACCTGCGGCTTGCTTTCCAGGAGCCCCTCGCTCTCCAGCCGCTGTACGGCCTCCGAAATCGGGAGCATGCTCATGCCCAGTTCGGCAGCCAGGCGCCGACGAGACAGCGCCGCGCCTAGCGGCAGCTTGCCTCGCAGGATGAGATCGCGAATGGTGTAGTACGCTTGTTCAGCGAGGCTGGCTGCCGAGGCCGGGAGCCGAGCCTTCGTTAGTGGCGGCGGACTCAAGAGCCCCCCTCCCCGGATCAGCGGGCCGCGGGCCGGTAACGGTCCCGCTGGGCCATGAACTCCAAGACCAGCCGGTGGTAAGGGCTGAACTCCGGGTCCGGGATTCCGCTCGGCGGCACCGGCGGCGTGCCATAGCCCGTCTGAAACAAGTCGTGCTGGTAGTGGACGTAGGCGCCAAGCTGCCAGACTTGGTAGATCTGGAGGATGTGATCGAATGGATAGGTCCTGTCTCCGGGCCCGCCAAAACTGGCCGTACCATTCCGCGCCGGCGAATCGTCCACCACCGGTTTGCGGTAACGGGCGAGCAGCATGGCGATTTCCCTGGGCGCAATCTCCCAGTGCCTGCCGCCGCCCCGCTGGCGCGTGGTGTGAGGCGTCAGATAGTCGAGGGCTTCGTACTCTCCGGGACCTCCGAGAATCGCACCAGCGCCACCGGGCGCATTGGTCACCAGCCGCTTGGGGTCCACCGACTTGATGGTCTTCCAATGATCGAGCACGCGATCGTCGAACTCACTCCAGATCTGGAACGTGAGATTACGATAGGGCAGAAGTTCCCGCGTCAAGGCAGCCACAGCGCGGTCCGCCTCCTCCTTTCCCAGGCGTTTGTCGCTGAACCAGCTTTCCCGGGTGAAGAGACTCAGCGCCACGATCATGCCCGTTTGGTCGCAATCGCTGAGAATCTCCTTCAGGCGGTCCACGTGGTTCTGCCGCAGCCGCCCATCGGGATAGTACAGCGTACAGTCCGGGCAAACATCGGCGAAGCCGTATTTGCTGTCCCACTGGCTCCAGACGCGGAAGACATTGATGCCATACCGCTGGAACTTCTCGATCCACTTTTTGCGTTCTTCGCCGCTCTTGTTAAAGGCCGGGTTGAAGATCGCGTTGAAGAAATTGATCCCCTGGTAAGGGAAGGGAGCGCCATTCACCACGAAAGATGTGCCCGAGACCGTAATCTCGTGCTTCGATTCCGCGGCTGCCGCGATTGCCGCCACCGCCAGTGCCAGAACCGCCAGCGTTCCTTTGTGTCGCTTACTTGTCATGGATACTCCTTAGGTGCAAAACCGCCGGGCCGCCGAAGGGAGTGATGAAGATCCTCATGCCCCCTCCCTGGACCGGTTTGCCGGGGACTGTGGCGCCGGCATAGACGTTGAACCATTCCACGGAAAACCCGCCCTGGGCATCGCTGAGGTTGACACGGAATTCGCCCTGGCCGCCCGGCTGAAAGACGAGGTATTCGGAACCGGGCTTGGCGAGGCAGTACCTGGTGGTCGCCAACTCGTCGTGCGGCGTCATCTCCGCCAGATTGATCTTCCCGGCATACCTTCGCGTCTGGCCCATCGCATCGCGGGCCGAATCGTGCCACACGGGCGACGGCGGAAGCTCTTCCATGAACAGAATGTTAAGCCCCCGGCAGAAGCTTTTCCATACCCAGACGGCGTCCCCGCAGGTGTGCCCGCACAGGTGATCGGTGTCGTTCACGATGACCTTGCCGCTGAAATTGGCGGGCGGGTTCTCCAGGTAGCTGTTCGGTGGATCGCCGGTATTTGGCGAGATCCAATCCGCCGGGCTGTTGAACAACTCGCGGTTGGTGCCACCCCGGTACTGGAACGTCATTCCCACCGGATGCTGCTTGGGCTTGCCGGCCTCGTACCGATGCACATAGTCAATGATGTGATACTGCCAGTCTGTGGAATAAGCGCCGGCCTCGTTGCAAACCTCATAGAGGACGTTGTCCAGGTCATTGACAGTGTCCATCACTTGCCGCAGGTAGGCTTCCTGAAACGCCAGAACCCGCTTGCCCATGGGGCTCTTCTGGATGGTGCAGTACTCCAGGCCTTTCCCGTCTTGGTTGGCATCCGCATCGACCCCGTTCGCGTTGTTGGCGGCGTTGTAAGGATGATAGGTCCAGGCATTCAGGAACTGCATTTCCCAGCCTTCAAAAAGCATGACCGACACGTACATGCCGCGGTCCCGCGCGGCGATAATGCGGGATCGCATGCGGTCGAAGTACTCCGGACTGAACTTGCTCAGGTCGAACTTGGGCTTCTCGTCATTGGCCATGCCGGCGCCGCTGCGAATCCAAGGATGCGGCTGGGCGAACTTGATCCCCAGCGGCTCGTCATCCATCCAGGTGGTGGCCTCCCATCTCCACAGGCGGAAGAAATTGTGGTTGTGGGCCTGTAGGAAATCGAGGTGTCCGCTGTAATCGAACACGGGAGGGGGATCCCCGCCTCCGGACCGGTGCCCGTTATCCTGGAAGGTGTTCCAGTTGTGCGAGCCGGCCAGGTAAATGGCCGTGCCGGAGCCGTCCGTGAAATAGCGCGGGTTTGTCGGGAGGATGCGCAAAGGGCCGCGGGCGGGCGCGTTTTGGCCCGCCGCGGCCAGCGCAAAGGCGCAGAACAAGAGAAGGGGTCGCATCGGGAGTTGCAGCGTCAGAATTTAAGCCTCAGTGCCAGTTGGATGATGCGCGGTGAGCGCGTGGCGATGATCTGGCCGAACCGGCCATTCACCTGCTCCCCGGCGGGATTGAATCGGGCGGTGGTATCGACCGCCTGAAACTGGGCGTGGTTAAAGGCGTTGTACATCTCGCAGCGGAACTGCAAGCGGCGGGCCTCGCTTCCCAGCGGAATGTTCTTGGAAACATTCAAGTCCCAGTTGTTGACCCCGGGGCCCCGGAAAGGACGGATGGGCGCATTTCCGAAATCTCCTCTGGCCGGCCGGGCGAAGGCCGCGGTGTTGAACCACTTGTAGAAGCCGCGCTCGCCTTTGCCCAGTTGCACCGGCGCGACGATGTTGGTGCGCGTTCCGTCGCCGCCGCCGGTGATGTCGGCGCCGTCCGTCGTATCGAGACCCACCCCCTGGGGCAGGCCGCTCGAAAAGTTCGTGACGCCTGAGATCTCCCAATCGTCGAGCACGTGGCGGACGACGGGGTGCGGCAGTAACTTACTGGCCTTCGGCAGGTCCCAGATGTAATTCACGACGAACATGTTGGTCTGGTCGAAAAAGGTAGGCCCATAATTCCAGATGCGCCAGGGCCTGTACCGTGCCAGCCCTTCGTTGTCGGAGCTGCCGACACTCATCGACTTCGACCAGGTGTACGCCACCCCTAACTGCACTCCCCGGCTGAAGCGGCGGGTGAGACCCGCCTGCAACCCGTTGTAGTTCGAAGTACCCACGTTCATGGTATAGCTCAAGCTGCCATAGCCGAGATAGGGGCGGAGGAAGTTGTCCGGCAAGGGTCTCCCGGGCGAAGTCGCATCCGCGCTCTGCGCCAGAAATCGGACCCCGTACGGCAGGGTGTTCAGGTTCACGGACTGGATCAGGTGTCGCCCCACATTGCCGACGTAGGCGACATCCAGGAGCATCTGGGCGGGCAGAGCCTGCTGAATACCGAGGCTGTAGTGATAGACGCTCGGCACTTTGGGCTCGCGCTCGTAGACCAACTCGGACCCCGGGAACAGGATCCCCGCCGACTGCTTGAAGGCGTCCATAGTGGCGTAGTAGATCTGCGGTGAAAGCACTGCCGGCTGGTTCTGCGCCGTGCCGCTGACATAGGTGCCGTAAGAAGGTGCGGGCTGCTTGGCAATGCCGACACCGCCCCGCAGGGCCGTCTTTCCGTTTCCAAACACGTCGTAAGCAAAGCCGAAGCGCGGCGCGATCTGGATCGGGCGCTGCTTGACAAACCCGCCGGAATAACCCGGATCGCTGTTCCGAATGACTCCCGAAAACGGGTCTCCCACGCCGGGCACGAAAGCCCCGATCAGGACCGCGGGAACCAGCTCGCCGGTCACGGGATTCCGCCCGAGCCTTCTGCCGCTGGGATCCAGCGCGGGCTGAAACAGCGGCGACATCTTCGAGCGATCATACTGTTGAACGTCGAACGCCACCCCTTGTCCGATCTGGAGGTACCAGGGCGTGAAGCGGGAGAACCGAAGACCGTAGGTCAAGGTCAGCCTCGAAGTTGCCTTCCAGACATCCTGCGCGAACCACTCCGCGAGAATGTTGGCGCCCCGGTAGCTGGCTCTCCGGTTCGATTCGATGTAGGACCGGAAAACCCCCAGCACCGCGTTGGAATACGCCCAATTGGTATCGAGCGGACTGTTCACATCGCGCGAGAAATCGAAGCGTCCGTTCCAGGCGGTGGAGGCCGGGCCGTCGGTAGCCCAGTTGCGCTCCAGGTAGAGGCCGAATTTCAGCCCGTGCCGTCCCCGGGACAGGCTCAAGTTGTCGGTAATATGGAAGCGCGCGTAGGCGACGTTCTTGGGCATGCGGCCGTCGTTGGTGATGCTCGCCGCCGAAGGCACGCCTCCGTAGGTCGCCTGCGGGATGATGTTATACGGGTTCGCCTCCGGGTAGAGTTGTCCCAGCGTGATACCCAGCTTGGTGCGGTCCACCGCGTCGAAATAACCCGGCCTATTGGGGTTGCCACGCTCTTTCTCTCCCGTGTGCCCGATATTGAACTCATTCACCAGGGTGGGCGACAGGACGCGCGTCCACGCCACCAGCGCGCTGGACACAGTGTACAAGTGACGGGCAAAGAGAATGGGGACGTTGCTGATGGCACGCATCTGGCTGTACCCGCGCATGTCGGTCCACCAGCGCCTCGGCGTTATGGTAATCGTGTCGTTGACGGTGGGCTGGTAGTCCAGTTTAAGTTGCTGGAGCCGTTTCGGCATCTGGATGCTTTCCTGCCACTGGTAGTTGTACGCTCCCCTGGTCAGGTTTCGATCCAGAGCGTTCGGCAGCGGGAACAGGTTCAGGAGCTTCTGCCCGTTGGCGTTGATGCGGCTGGGGGGAATAACGTTGTTCGGGAACGGCCTGGCGTTTGTCGGATCGTTGATCATAATCAGCCTGCCGCTCTGGTCTACGGTTTGCGAGAAATCGCCCTGGCGTTCCAGTTGAGTCGGCACCGTCAAGTTCGAGATGCCGGTGGGCACCTTGATCCGCCAGTCTTCCTGCGAATAAAAGAAGAACAGCTTGTCCTTATTCCGGTTGAAGCGATTGGGAACGTAGAGCGGCCCACCGAGGGCGCCGCCGAAAGTGTTGAATCGGAACAGCGGCTTTCGCAGGGCGTTGCGGTTGTTGAAGAAATCGTTGGCGTTGAACTGTTCGTGGCGCTTGTACCAGTACACCGTGCCGTGGAACTCCCTGGCGCCGGACTTGCTGATGATGTTAATGGTGGAGCCCATGTTGCGGCCATGCTCCGCCGTGTAATTGTCCGAGACGATCTTGACCTCGGAAACCCCATCCATGCTCACGGCTGACATGAAGAGGCCGGGCCAGTCCGGATTGTTGCCTACCTGCCCGTCCACCGTCACGCTGTTCCACCACAGGCGGGCGCCTGAAACCGTCGGCGTGAAGCTCCCCACGTTTCCACCCAGCGACTGGGCGGAGCCGAAGGTGTCACCGTCGCTGGATTCTCCGCTTTGGCCGATGGGAATGGTGGAAACGCCCGGCAGCACGCGCAGCAGGTTCATGACATCCCGCCCCCGCACCACCATATCCTCCATTTGCCTGGTGGTCACCAGGCCGGTGGTGTCCGCGCTCTCGAGGCTGACGGCCTCACCCTGCTGCGTGACGGTGACGGACTCCACCAGTTCACCCACCGCCAGTTTCAGGGCGCCCACGGCCAGGCGCTGGTTAGCTGTCAACGTCAGCCCCGTCATCCGGAAGGTCTTAAAACCGGATTTCTCGACACTGATGGTGTACCGGCCCGGCGGGAGGGCCGAAAAGAGGAAGTCTCCTGTTGCCGCCGTGATCGTCTTTCGGGTCGCGCCGGTAAGCTCGTTCTGAACGGAGACCTCGGTGTCCGGAATCACAGCGTCGGAAACGTCCGTTACAGTACCGCTGATGCTTCCGGTGATGGTCTGAGCCCGCAGGTCGTTCGCGCACAGCCCGATCAGGGCGAACGCGCCGAGCCACGCCCAGCGCCGATGCGCTGTCAGGAACATGCCTCACCTCCCGGTCAGACTACTGTCATGACTGTAAGATCCGACCTCACCCAAGTATACTATAGGCGCGGTGCCTGTCAAGCCGCAAGTTGAGTCTGCTTTTGCGTCTCGCTTCAAGTCTCGGTCGTTTCGGTCTTGACAACCGCAGCCGGCCCAAGCTAGTATTGCAATGACAGTATGCACGCATCCGCGCTGGTATGGGCGCAGAAAAAGGCGCTATCGTCCGGACATTTCCCCAACGCGCCTCCCGCGGCAGCGGCGCTGCACCGGAACCAGCCACCAGGGAGCTTCACCTTGACGCAGACGGGCGACGCGCAGTGACGATACAGGACATCGAGACCCCAGCCCTGGTAGTAGACCTCGACCGCATGGAGGCCAACCTGGAGCGCATGGCCGCGTTCTTCCGGACGACCCGGGCGAAGCTTCGTCCGCATTTCAAGAACCACAAGTGCCCGGACCTGGCCGCGCGGCAACTGGATGCCGGCGCCATCGGTATCACCTGCGCCACCCTCCGTGAAGCCGAGTGTCTGGTGCACCACGGGGTCCGCAGCGTCCTGCTGGCGAACGAAGTCGTCGATCCGGCCAAGATCCGCCGCTTCGTAGACCTGGCCCGTCGGGCGGAAGTTATGGTTTGCGTGGACAACGAGAAGGTCGCGGACGACTTGGCCCGCGCCGCCCGCGACCGCCACACGCAGGTCAGCGTGCTGGTGGATGTCGATGTCGGGCTGCACCGCTGCGGGGTGCCGCCCGGAGAGGCCGCCGTGCGCCTCGCCAGGGCCGTGGTCGAGAAAGGCCTGCGATTCCGCGGCCTGATGGGCTACGAGGGCCACGTGTTGCGCAAACCACCCGGTCCGGAGAAAGAAGCAGCTTGCGTCGCCGCCATGCGCCTGCTGATGGAAACCAAGGCTGGGTTGGAACGCGAAGGCGTTCCGGTCCAAATCGTGAGTGTCGGCGGGACGGGCACTTATTCGATCTCCGGTCGCTATCCCGGGGTGACGGAGATCCAGGCGGGCTCGTATCTGCTCATGGACACCGACTATCGGAATTGCTGCACCGATTTCGATCCCGCGCTCACCGTGCTCACCACCGTGCTCAGCAAGACCGAACGCGAACGCATCGTGGTCGATGCCGGGCTGAAGGCCCTGAGTTGCGAGCGGGGCATCCCGACCGTCAAGGATCTCCGCGGGCTCGTTACCCGCAGACTGACCGCCGAGCACGGCATCATTGACCTGCAAGAGCCGTCGGCTCCGGTAGAGGTGGGCGACCGGATCGAGATGTGGGTGCACTACTCCGACGCCACCGTCAACCTTCACGAACGCATGTACGGGACTCGCGGCGGGCACGTGGAGGAAGTCTTGCGGGTGGAGGGTTGAGTGGCGCTGAAATGGAAACTCTGCCTGCTACTGTTCCTCGCCACGACTCTGAACTACCTCGACCGGCAAACCATAAGCATTGTGGCGCCGGTTCTGCAAAAGGAGATGCACCTGGGCAACGAGGCCCTGGGGTGGCTGTTCGCGGCCTTCTACTACGCCTATACGTTCTCACAAATGGCCTGCGGACCTCTGCTGGACCGCTTTCACCTGCGCTGGGCTTTCGGCCTGGCGGTAGTGCTGTGGTCCGCCGTTTCGGCAATGACTGGGCTGGCGACGGGATTCGCGGGGCTCATCGTCTTCCGGCTGTTGTTGGGAGTCACCGAAGCGGCCAATTGGCCGGGCGCGACTCGCATCGTGGCGCGCACGCTCGAACCGCGCGAACGGGCGCTGGGCAACGGAATCTTCACCAGCGGCACCAGCGTCGGCGCCCTGATCGCCCCGGCTCTGATTTTCACCATCACCTCCACGCTGGGTTGGCGCTGGGCTTTCGTCCTGTTAGGTTTCGCCGGCGCCCTTTGGTTTGTTGCCTGGATGCTCTCGACGCGAAGCCCCCAACTGGAGCCGGTGTGGCAGGACGCTCCCCAGCAGCGGGGCGCGCGGGGGGAAAGCCTCTCGCGCGTGTTCGTCCAGATTGTGAAGAGCCCGCGTTTCCTACCGGTGCTGGCTGTAGCCGTTCTGGTGAACCCCTGTTTGTACTTCAGCGTGAACTGGCTTCCCACTTACTTCGTGCAGCAGCGCGGCCTCTCTCCTGGCTGGCAACTGGGCTGGATCCTGACGGCTATTTATCTGGGGCTCGGTCTGGGGAACTTGCTCTGCGGCACGGGCGTTCTGGCGCTCACCCGTCGCGGCCATGCGCTCCTGGCGGCGCGCCGCACCGTGTTCTTGTTGGCCACCGTGCCGCTCGCGGCCTGCGCGGCCGTGCCCCTGCTACCCCGGCTGGCAGAGGCGATCGTCGTCCTGGTCGCTGTCAATATCGGGTTGGGGGTCTGGACCGCGATGTACCTCACCATGGTCCAGGATGTTTCGCGTTCTCACGTTTCCACCGCCCTGGGCCTGCTGAGCGGCTGCGGTTCGCTCGCGGGCGCCCTGGCGATGTGGGCCGTGGGTAGGATCACGCAACACACCGCCAGCTTCCTGATTCCCATGCTCGCGTTTTCAGTGGCCGCGGCGCTGTCTGCGGTCGCGGGCTGTGTCGCCAGCCGTCAGCCGGCTGGGGACAAGGCGCCAGTCTTATGACCAAGCTGCCTGACTTCTTGGAAGGCGCCGTGGACCTTCATGTTCACAGCGCTCCGGACGTAGATGTCCGGCGGTTCAACGATATCGAACTGGCTCGCGAGGCCGCCCGCGCCCGCATGAGCGCCATCCTGATCAAGTCCCATCAAAACTCTACCGTCGAGCGAGCGTGGCTGGTCTCGCAATGGATCCCCGAGGTCCGCGTCTTCGGCGGGCTGGTGCTCAACGAAACCGTGGGCGGCCTCAACCCCGCCGCGGTGCAACTGGCGGTAAAGATGGGCGCCAAACAGGTCTGGATGCCCACGCGCTCTGCCCGCAATCACCGCCGCTACGAGGGGCTGCCTGGCGGTATCTCGGTCGTCGACGAACACGGAAGACTGCTGAGGGTGGCCGAAGAGATCCTTCAAATCCTCGCCGGCAGCGGGTGCATCCTCGGCACCGGACACCTGAGCCAGGCCGAGACCTTCGCGTTGACCGACCGCGCCTGCGCGCTGGGTGGTGTTAGAGTGCTCGTGACGCACCCGGAATGGGCGCCCACATTTTACTCCGTGGAGCAGCAAAAGGCCCTGGCGGCTCACGGGAATGTGATGTTTGAGCGTTGCTTTGTTTCTACCACGCACCGCTGCGGCTTCGTCCCCTTCGAGACCATCGAGCGGGCCATCATGGACACGGGCGTGGAGCACACGGTGCTGTCAACCGACCTGGGTCAGCCCGACACCCCACCGCCGGTCGAGGGCCTGCGCCGGTACGCCGAGCGCCTGCGCAGCACGGGCTTTTCGGTGGAGGATGTCCGCCAGATGATGCAGGCCAACCCAGCGCGCCTGCTCGGCGAGAAAACGGATGACCACCATCCCACCTAACACCGTTTGGATTCGGAAGGAGTGATCAAGTGCCGCAGACTCTTGCCCTCATTCACACCAGTCAGGTGTTCCTGTACCTGGAAACCATGATGAAACCGATGTTCGCCCAGATCATGCCCGAGGTCCGCCTGATCAATATCATGGATGATTCCCTGCTACCGGATGTCATGGCCGAGATGAGAATCAGCACTGATGTGACGAAACGCCTGTGCCTCTACGTGATGGCAGCGGAGGCCACCGGCGCGGACGCCGTTCTGTCTCTCTGCTCTTCTATGGGCCCGGCCATCGACTGTGCCCGAAAGCTGGTGAACATCCCGGTGATCAAAATTGATGATGCGCACACCGAGCGGGCCGTCCGCGAGGCGAAACGCATTGGCGTCATGGCCACCGCCGGCACGACCTTGGGGCCCACGGTGGCGCTGCTGAAGGAGAAGGCGGCCAGCCTGGGGAAAGAGATCGAAATCCGGGAGTCACTGTCTACCTCGGCCTTCGAAGCGTTGATGAGGGGAGAGAAGGACGAGCATGACGCCCTGGTGCTGGAAACGGCCCGGCAACTGGCGCCCAGCGTGGACCTGATCCTGTTTGCCCAAGCCTCAATGGCCCGCCTGGCGCCGGCGGTGCAAGCCGCGACCGGCCTGGCCGTTCTGACGAGTCCGCGTCTGGCGATCGAGTACACCAAGCGCGTGCTGGATGAGCGGCGGGCGAGATGGCAGGAGCCATCAGCGGCTCCCGCGAGCGCGTGAGGAGTCGGAGATTTCCCATGACAGACCTCGCGTTGTGTGGGGCGAACAGCGAGAGCGAAGCTGCTCCCACGCCGGTTCAACTCCGACACATGCACCTGGTGATGGTGCGAATCCGTCGCTTTGAGGAGCGGGCGATCCAGCTCTTCATGGCCCAGGAAATGCCCGGCTTCCTG
>JBBTDS010000312.1:15782-37815 GCA_038060875.1 Acidobacteriota bacterium
GGAGGCATCCCGATCGCTACCGGTGCAGCGTTGGCGTCCAGGCTGAGAGGGTTGGACCGGGTGGCGATCGCGTTTTTCGGCGATGGCGCCTTGAGCCAGGGCTCATTTCACGAGGCTGCCAACATGGCGTCAGTTTGGCAACTGCCAGTCGTCTTCGTCTGCGAGAATAATCTGTACGCGGTCTCGACACACCAGACGCGGCAGACGAAGCTGAAACACCTTACCGAGCGGGCGCAGGGGTACGGCTTCCCCGGCAAGAGCGTGGACGGAAACGATCCAGTGGCGGTGTACGAGGCCGCGGCGGCTGCCGTGCAGCGCGCCCGCCGAGGGGACGGGCCGACCCTGCTGGAGTGCCGGACGTACAAGTGGATGGGCCACTATATCGGTGACCCGGGCGCGTACCGACCCACCGCAGAAGTCGCGGAGTGGAAGGCCAAGGACCCGCTGCCCCGCTTCGAAGCTTATTTGACGGGCGGCGGGGTGCTGTCCCCGGAAGAAGTGGCCGGCGTGCATCAGGCCGTTGAGCAGGAGCTGGAGGCCGCCATCGCGGGCGCGGCGGTGGGTGCGGCTCTATGCGGAATGCGGCCGGTGGCCGAGATCATGTACATCAGGCGTGGTGCCAGACGGCGAGCACCTGGTCCCCTTCGGTGAAGCTCGACTGGTGCGGGAGGGCTCGGATGTTACCATCGTCGCCATTTCGCGCATGGTGCTGCGGGCGATTGAGGCTGCCGAGCACTTGGCCGACGAGGGAATCAGCTTGGAAATCATCGATCCGCGAACGGTGGTACCGCTGGACTTGAACGCTATCGTGAAATCGGTGGAGAAAACTGGACGGCTGATCATCGCGCACGAAGGCTACACGCGCTGCGGGATCGCTGCGGAGATCGCCACCCGGGTGATGGAAGAGGCACTGTACTGCCTCGAGAAGCCAATCAGGCGCGTGTGTGGGCACGACGTGCCGGTGCCGTTTGCTCCTGTGCTGGAGAACTACGTCATGCCCGGAGCTTCAGATCTGGAGCGAGCTGTGAAGGAGCTGCGGTGACCAAGGTACAGATGCCCATGGTCGGGCTCACCATGTCTGAAATTGAGTGGCGCCAAATCGAAGGAACCGGCGCCGATGGGCAGATTACAGAAGAGGACATCCATGCTCGCGTGGCCCATCCAGCCGTGGCCGAGGCGCTCCGTGAACCTTTGTCGCGGACCCGGCAGACCATCGCCGAGCGGCTCGGCCGGAGCCAGCGCGAGCGGGTCCATATCTACCTCACGATTTCAGCGGACATGACCGACGCGCGCCGTCTGCATGCGGCTGGTTTCCCTTACGACGCTCTATTCCTGAGAGCGCTGGCCATCGCTCTTGCTGAGTTCCCGGTTCTGAATTCGAGCCTCATCGAGCAGCAGCATCAGTTCCACGCGTCGGTGGATATCGGGATCGCGGTGGCGGTCGATGACGAAACGCTCGTCGTTCCAGTACTGCGTGGCGTGCATGGATGAACTGCGGGTCGTGAATGATGCGGTTGTCTCCGTCCCCGTGGTGCGGCTCACGCTGGGCGTGGATCACCGCCTCGTCGACGGGCCGCTGGCAGCAAAGCTTCTGAGTCGGCTAAAAGGACTGCTCGAGCAGGCCGGCCAGCTACAAACACCGGAGTTGCGTGATGACTCCTCGACGTTCTTCTCAGGCTCACAGAATTGAGGTACAAAGATGGCTGATCTCCGATTTGCGGTATTTGGGGCGGGCTTCTGGGCTCCTTTTCAACTTGCAGGCTGGAAAGAAGTGACGGGGGCCAAGTGTGTGGCGATTTACAACCGCACAGTTTTCAAGGCAGAGAAACTGGCCCAGGTTTTCGGCATTCCGGCAGTCTACAGCGACCCCGAGGAATTGCTTGACCGGGAAAACTTGGACTTCCTCGACATTGTCACGGATGTGTTTACGCACCCCAAGTTCGTTGAGCTGGCGGCGAAACGCAAGCTGCCTGTCATTTGTCAGAAACCGATGGCGCCTTCGCTGGCGGAGGCCGAACAAATGGTGCGGGTCTGTAGGGAGCATCGAGTGCCGTTCTATGTTCACGAGAATTGGCGGTGGCAGGGCCAGATCCGGCAATTCAAGAAGGTGATTGACTCGGGTGAGATCGGGACTCCCTTCCGGGCTCGCATGTTCTTGGTCTCAGGTTATCCCGTATTCAGCAATGAGCCGAATTTGAAAGACCTCGAGGAGTTCATCCTAAAGGATATGGGGACGCATGTCCTGGACGTAGCCCGGTTCCTTTTCGGTGAGGCGGACCGGCTTTACTGCCAGACTCATCAGGTTCAAAAAGACATCAAAGGCGAGGACGTAGCCACCGTCATGATGCGCATGGGAGGCATTACCACGGTCACTTGCTACATGGGCTTTCCTGGCCATTTTCTGGAACGCGACGTATACACGCAGGCGCTCATTCTTGTTGAAGGCGACAAGGGCTCGGCAGAACTCGATAGGGACTACTGGATACGAGTCACCACCAGGTCCGGCACGCGTGCTAATCGTTACCCTCCGGTTTGGAGGCCTTGGATGTATCCTGACTATCAGGCCTCACAGGCCAGCATTGGTCCTTGCAATAGCAATCTCCTGCGAGCGTTGCGCGGGGAAGGCGAGGCAGAGACAACGGCTGAAGACAACCTGAAAACGATGCGGCTCACATTTGCCGCGTATGAGTCGGCTCGCTCCGGTAGGGTGATTGAACTTTGTGAGTGTGGTTCCGGCAAATCCGGATCTGATTGACAATATGGGAGCTGCGCATCTTCCGTCGACTCTCTCCCGCTTTCGTGTTTTCTGCGTTGCGGCGCAGAGGCTTCCGACGCTTCGCTAGGCGGTGGCAGTTGCCCCTGCGGATGGCGGGGGAGGCCGCTTCAAGGCGGCCGCACTACCGGGCGTAGTTCCGGGGGGAGGCGGGGCCCGGGCTGGGCAACATGCCGTGGTCAGCCAGGAAGTAAGGGAAAGCCCGACGCGGGCTGGGAACGGTACGCGGCAGTCAGAAGCCGTAGTTTCTGCGTCGCAAGTGGGGCGGCGGGATCACCCCGCTGCCCCAGTTCGGGGCAGTTGGGTTGATCTGGGCCACGTCAACACGCTGGGCGCCGAGGAGGGCGTGGAGATTGAGGCGTTGGATGTGATCGAGTTCTTATGTGGCCGGCCACAGAAGAGTTCGAGTTTCGTGGGTTCGTGTAAAGAAGGATGTAGCCGAGCGTCGTACCTGCGGAAGTCTTTACCTCGAGCACGCCGACCCAGCCATCGCGCTATGCTGCTGATTCCATCCACTGATGAGGTTTACGATACCCACGGTCACCGGGCGCGGCGCCGGGAAGCTGATCCAAGCTC
Organism: Acidobacteriota bacterium; assembly: GCA_038060875.1. GTDB lineage: Bacteria > Acidobacteriota > Terriglobia > Bryobacterales > Bryobacteraceae > JBBTDS01. The sequence goes on from JBBTDS010000312.1 coordinate 19,132, forward strand.
AGGTTCGGGAACGAAGGAGACTTACTGGCCGGCGCCGCCGCGAATGGCGAACAGGTGGTCGCGGTTGACGACATAAAGGGTGTTATTGGCAGCCACGGCGGTGGAGTACACGGAGCTGCCCATGTCGATTTCGGCGATCAGTTTTTTTTCCTTGCCGGCCTGAAGGATTACGATATTGCCGTCCTCGTTGCCCAGGTAGACCTTGCCGTCGACGACGTAGGGCGAGCCCCAGACGGCGGCCAGCGTGTCGTGCACCCAGAAGGGCTTGCCGGTCTTGGCGTCCAGCGCGTGGAGGAAACCGCTGAAATCGGCATAGTAAAGGATGCCGTCGTGCAGCGCGCCCGTCGATATCGAGCGCCGTATCTTGTCGTAGTGCCAGATCCGCCCGGTCCGGGTGATGTCGCCGCGCTTGGTGGCGTCGATGGCGTACAGGTGTCCGGGGCCGTCGCCGTGTTCGGGATCCTGCCCGCTGGCGAGGTAGACGACGTTGTCCACGACGATCGGGGTGCTGACGACTTCGTTTCGGTTCTTCGGCCAGACGGCGCCCTTCGGGTTCAGGTCAAACTCCCAGAGCTTCTCTCCGGTCAAGGCCTCGAAGCCGCGGACCCAGCCGTCGCCCTGCCCGCTCACGAGATGCACGGTGTCGCCGATCTTGCCCACTGCCGGCGAGGACCACTGTCCGTGCAGGATGCGCCCACCCACCGCGTTGTCTTTCCAGACCAGTTCGCCGGTCTTCTTCTTCACGGCCACGATGGTCGGTGCTTTGGGCGAGGGGACCTTGGCATGGCTCTCGTCAAGCCCGTTCGAGGTGCTGACGTAAACCAGGTCGCCGTAGGAAACCGGTGAAGAGTTGGCCAGGTTGTGGGGGAACGCGCCCACCCGCGCGATCATGTCGAAGCGCCAGACGACATCTGCGTCCTTCGGACCTTTGAATATCTCCGCGGTTAACGGGCCGTCGTTTTCGCCGTCGGTGAATCCCTGCGTGTCCAGGCAGATCAGCTCCGCCCGGTTGGAGACGTAGTACAGCCGGTCGCCTTCCACCAGCGGCGACGAAGCCACTCCCTGCTGGGGCCAGTCGTTGACGGCGCCGGTGGCCAGCTTCTCCGAGGTGTGCTGCCAGAGAAACCGGCCGTCCGACTCACGCAACGCCATCAGCACGCCGCGGTCGCCGGCCTGCCTGGGGTCGAGGACCAGCTCGTTGTTAGTGCCCACGAAGACCATGCCGCCCGAGACGACCGGGTTGCCGTAAGCATGCGAGCCAAGCGGCGCGACCCACTTGATGTTCTCTTTCGTCTTGACGTTCCAGCGTGTGGGGGCGCCGCTCATCGCACCCACCATGTTGCGGCCCGGCGTTCCGCCCCACATAGGCCAATCGGCGCCGCCGGGACCGGCGGCGCCAGGAACGAGCGCCAGGGAAGCCGCGGCGGTTGCCGCCAAGGTGCTCTTCACTGGGATTCTCATGGGAGTGGGTTCACCTTCAGGCTAACAGAGAAAGCGGCCTTTCGACGCCGCGCGCCCGCTACTCCGAGCGCAGGGCGGTCAGAATCGGCGCCCGCGTGGCCAATCGGAGAGCGAGCAGGGATGCCAGCAGCCCGGCCAGCAGCACCGAGGCCAGCAGGACGCCCATGGAGGCAAACGGCAGCCGGCCTCCCCGGTCCCACCAGGCCGGGGCGATGGCGATCAGCGCGCAGGCCGTACCGGTGGCCAGCCCCGTCACCAACAGCAGGACACTTTCGGAGAGCAGCAGCCGCCGCAGCGCGCCGGGTCCGTAGCCCACGGCCCGCAGCAGCGCCAGTTCGCGGCGGCGTTCCAGGACGTTGCGCAGCAGCACCGCGCCCAGGCCCGCCGTGCCGAGCAGCAGCCCCAGGCCCCCCAGTAACTGGAAGGTCGACAGGTAGGTGTTTTCGACGCGGTGGAACGCGGCCAGGCGGTCTTGCGTGGAAACCACGTCCAGGCCGTAGTCGCGGAGGGAATCTTCGAGCAGGCCGGCGGCCTCGGAGGCCTTCTCGCCGGCGTCGATCAGGAACAGCCGGAATCCTCCTTCCTGAGGGAACGCCCGCACGAACTGGTCGGGCGAAATGATGACCTCGCTTTGGAAGATGCTGTCGGCCAGCGCGGCCACGAACCGCAGGCGCACGCCGCCCGGCAGCTCCAGCACGTCCCCCAGCCAGAGATGCAGAACGTAGCGCAGCGAGTTGGCGTCGGCGATCGCGGGGATGGCGCCGTCCCGCGGCGGCGCGTCGAGCAGCAGCCACGGGTTGGCCTTCTGCGGAGCGGTCTGGGCAAGAGACGCAGCGAAGCGGAAGCGGGCCTGCTCGATGAGTTCGCGCGGCGGAGCGACGATGCGGGGCTTCCGCGGGCGATAGAGATTCAGGCAACTGGCGTCGTCGCCCGGGCGCAGCCGAAACGAGAACACCTGGGGGACCGCCGCGTCCTCCGGCAGGTTCAGGCGGTCGCGGCCGTCCGGCGAGTTGAGGTCGTGATAGAAGGGCAGGGCGGATTCGGCCATCAGGGGGAAGCCGCCGGTTCCCGACTGCCGGCCGGTAGGCGCCGCACCGCCGCGCCGGAAGGAGTCGACGGCGACCACGATGAAGGCCGCCGAGGCGATCAACGCAATCAGCAGGATGCTCCGGCCGGGCCGGTAGGCGGTGTACCGGAATCCCAGCCCAGTGACGCTCTGAAGCGCCCGCTCGGGGCGCCGCCGGAGCCAGGTCCAGGTGAAGCTGAGGCTGCTTGCCAGCAACAGGCTCCCCGCGCCGAAGAACGCCGCGGTCTGTCCGATCAGCTCGAAGGCCCCGCCGGCAATCAGCGCCGAGGCCGCGGCCGCTGCTGCCCAGCCGGCCCAGCGCAGGGACCTGCGCGTGCGGTCGATGCGCTCGAAGGGCGTAATCTGTCCGGCCAGCAGCGCGCGCGGGGTGGTCTTCCGGACCTGGCGCAGGCCGGCCAACAGGAAGAAAACGGCGCTGGCAGCTCCTCCCAGGGCGCCATACAGCAGCGGCGAAGTGGACAGGTGCATCGACAGGAGCGTCGTGCCCACGGCGTCCACCCACCAGGTGCGCAGTCCGTAGAGGATGAACCAGGCGTACGCCAGCGAACCCAGAACCCCGGCCGCCGCTCCCGCCAGGGCGATGGCGACGCCCTCGGCGAGGAGCAGGTTGCGGACTGTCCGCTGCGCGAAGCCCATGGCGCGCAGGGCGCCGATCTCCGTGAGCCGCTGCTCCACTCCAAAGCGGAAGAACAGGCCGGCCAGCAGCAGCGCGGCCACCACCAGCAGGAAGCTGAAATAGGTGAAGTACTCGGCGAAGTCGGTGGCGCCGGCCGCCGAGTCCTGCCCCTCGCTGCGTGGGCTTTCGAGCGCCAGGCCGAACGCCGCCGGGTCGATGGCGGCGTGCAGGCGGCGGGCGAATTCCTCGCGGCTCGCACCAGTGACGCGGATCGAAGTCAGGCGGCCGTGCCGCGTGGCCCAAAGCTGCTGGCCGCGGCCCAGCGCGATGAAGGCCTTGGGCGCGGTGCGGTAGCGGTCCCAGTAGGCATCATCGGCCGGCCGGATGCGCGACAGGTCGATGGGGAAGGGAGGATCCCAGTCGGAAAGAGACTTGGAATCGGAGATGCCGGGATAATCCGGCGCCAGTTCCCGGTCCGCGCCGAGACCCGTCATGGGGAGAATGCGCTCCAGACGGAAGGTTGCGGTCTCGGTCAGCAGGTGGCCGTCTGGATGCCACTGGTAGTACTCAATGGAAACCTCGTCGCCCGGGCGGGCGCGCAACTCGGCCGCCGCCCAGGCGTTCAGAGCAATGCCGCCGGGCGCCACACCCGCCGCATCGACGGCGCTGATCAGCGAGTAGGGAATCGCCCGGCCGTTGGAGCGAACGGCGTTGGCCAGGTAGGTGTAGATGGGAGTCACGGCCGCGCCGCTGTTTCCGGCCACCGAGGCAACGACTTCGGCGAGCGGGTCGCTCAGAATCGCGCCGTCGCTTTCGACGGCGAAGCCGCGCCCCTGATCGAGCGGCCGGAGGCGGATTCCAAGGTCTTCCAGGCGGCACTTCGCCTTGACGTCGGCCTGGTCCGCCGGCTGGGAGAGCAGGACCATGTTGGCCTTGCCGGGCTGCTCCAGATCCTGCTGGAGCCGCGCGAGCGGGACGAAGAGGGCGCGCACGGCGCCCTGCCGGGGGCGCAGCGAAAACTCGCCCAGTTGTCCGGGTGGCAGCGTGCCCTTGAATCGCAGGCGGATGGTGCGCGTGGAGTCGTCCTTGCGCCCGTGCAGCGATTCCAGGGGCACGGCGGAAGGTTTTTCCAGACGGAGCAGGACCGCGTCGCCCGGACTCAAACCCAACTCAGCGGCCAGAGCCGGGCTCGATTCCGCCTCGCGGTCGGCGAGCCTGTGTTCGTGGCGGCCATGGAAGCGCCAGAACCGTTCGTCCACGCCCCACACCTGGACACGCGCGGCGCGCCGCCCGCCGCCTGCGCCGGCCACGATGCCTTCCAGCGCGATCACGGGAACCGCGGCCCCCAGTTCTTCGGCCAGGCTCTCGCGGAAGAAACCCGCGCTCGAGAGAACCTGCCGGGTGTTGCCCAGGCGCTCGAAGACCAGTTCCCGCAGCGTGGCCCGGACCGAATCGCCCACCAGCAGGGCGCCGGCCAGCACCGCCACCGCCACCGCGACCCCCAATGCCGCGGCGCCGTCCGTGCGCCAGTAGTAAAGCAGGCTACGTCTGAGGAGCGTTCGGAACTTCAATTCGGCGCAACCTTCCGCCAAAGAGATGATAAACCTCGGGCATCTTCATGGCCAGCTCCTGGCTGTGCGTCACCACCACCAGGATGCCCGCGCGGTCGCGATGCAGTTCCAGCAGCAGCGAGGCGACCACGCCGGCCGAACCCCGATCCAGGTTGCCGGTTGGCTCGTCGCACAGCATCAGCAGCGGATCGCGGATCAGCGCGCGCGCGATCGCCACCCGCTGCTTCTCGCCCCCGGAAAGCTCGCCCGGCAAGTGATTCAAACGGTGGCTCAACCCCACTCGGTCGAGCAACTTGCGCGCGCGCGCGTTGTACTCTCCGGGCGGCGCCACCAAGGTCGGGACCAGCACGTTTTCCAGAACCGAACACTGCGGCAGCAGGCAGTGATCCTGAAAAACAAAGCCGATCTTCTCGTTGCGGAACGCCGCCTGCGCCGGCTCGGCGAGCAGAAAAGGATTCCGCGAGTCCAGGGTCACCGTGCCGGAACTCGGCGGCTCCAGCGCTCCGAGAATGTACAGGAACGTGCTCTTGCCCGAGCCCGACGGGCCCATGATCGCAATGGCGGAGCCGCGCGGCAGCGACAGAGTCGCCTCGGAGAGGATGTTGACCGCTCCGCCCGGCGCGGCGTAGTGCTTGGAGACCTTGTGGACTTCCAGCATGGCGTCAGGCCTGCGCCGCTCCGCCGAGGCTGCGGTAGACCGCCGCGGTCGCCCCGGCCATGCGCTCGATGGAATGATGCTCCCGCACCGCCGCGCAGCCCTGATCTCCCAGGCGCCGCCGCAGGCCGGCGTCCAGCCACATGGTTCGCAGCGCTTCGGCCAGCGCGGCGGCGCTGTCCGGCTCCACCAACAGCCCGCCTCCGGTGCGCTCGAGGATCTCCGGATACGCGCCGCGCCGGGGCTCGACCACCGGCACGCCGTTGGCCAGGGCTTCGAAGACAAACAGCCCCTTCGGCTCGTCGAAGGTGCTGGGCACCGACAGCACGTCGAGACTCTGAAGGAAGCGGATCTTGGCGGGGCGGTCCACCTCGCCATGGTAGCGGAACTCCTCCGCCAGTCCGTTCTCTCGCAGGGTCTGCTCGGCTTGGCGCAGGTAGTCGCGGTTGGCCGGCGGCAGGTAGCCGGCCACTTCCAGCCGGCCCGGCCCCAGGTCCTTATCCTTCCGCAGCCGGTGCCAGGCGTCCACGAGCAGGTGCAGGCCCTTTTCCGGCGCGATGCGCGCCAGGTAACCGACGCGAAACGCGCCGTGGTCGGAACGCACCGGCGCGTGGCCCTGTAGATTAATGCCCAGCGGGACGACGCGGATCTTGCCCGCGGGAATTGAGAGGTAGCGCGCCATGAAATCCGCGTAGTATTCGCTGGAGGCGATGAACACGTCCACGTGGCGGCCGCCCGCGGCGATGAGGGAGAGAGACTGTGAGCGATAAGGTTCGATGAGGCCGCTCAGGAACAGGTCCTCTCCTTGCAGCGTGCAAACCACCGGGCAGCGCAGCAGTTCCTTCAGCGGCCGTGCCAGGGCGATCAGCAGCGAATAGGGAATGTCGACGACGTCGGGCGCCGGCTGGCCGCTCAGCCACTTGGTCAGCTTGTCGAATTCGCGCCGCAGGGCGCCGTCCCGGCCCTGAAGCATCGCCACGGTCAACTCTCCCAGCAGTTTCGGGTCGACCGGAACGGAGCGCGCCGTCGCCAGGCGCAGCAGCCAGGCGGAATCCAGAAACCGGTCGAAGAAGGCCGGCAGGCGGCGCAGCAGGGGCCAGTTCTGTTGCAGATAGATGCTGACGCCGTTGAAGAAGATCCGCGGGTGGCTGACGTTCTCCTCGTCCGTTCGGGTGGGCGTATACAGCGGCAGCAGGACCACGTCGTGTCCCTGGCGGGACAGCTCGGCGGCCAGCGCGTTGTCGCGCAGGCAAGTGCCACAGTACATGCCGGACGCGCCGGCGGTCAGGGCCAGAATCTTCATGCGGCGATAGCTCGCGGGCGGTTTCGCCACTAGCTGCTACTATGGTAAATGACAGGGAGGCGCATGGGTCTTTGGTGGTTGCGAGTGGAGTGTGCTGTCTGGCTGGGCTGTGGTCTAGCCGCCGCGCAGACGTGGCGGGGAACCGTCACCGGCACGGTATTGGACGAAGCCCAGGACGCCCTCGTCAACGCCCGGGTTTCGATCACCAGCCAGGAGACGGGCCGAGCGCGCTCCGCCCTTTCCAACAAGCGGGGCGATTTTTCGTTCGCCTGGCTCAGTCCGGGCGCCTACACGCTCGAAGTGGGGCGCGAGGGTTTCCGCAAACACATGCAGGAAGTGCATCTCGCCGTCAACCAGGATGTCCATGTCCAGTTGACGCTGCTTCTCGGCCAGTTGAACCAGGAGGTGGTCGTGCGCGCGCCGAGGGAGTTGCTGAAGACCGACTCCGCCTCGGTCAGCACCGTTGTACCCGGCCGGATGATCAACAACCTCCCGCTGGACGGCCGCAATTTCTATGAACTCACGCTGCTCTCTCCGGGAGTCGCGCCCCCGGCGCCCGGCTCCGCCGGTTCGGTACGCGGCGACTTCACCGTCAGCGTGCAAGGAGCGCGCGAGGATGCCAGCGTGTTCCTGCTGGATGGCGTATACAACGGCGACCCGAAGCTGAACGGCATCGGCGTCACCCCGTCCGTAGACGCGGTTCGCGAGTTCGAGGTGTTGACCAACTCCTACGACGCCTCCTTCGGGCGCAATGCCGGAGGGCAGATCAACGTGATCCTGCGATCGGGCGCCAACGACGTCCACGGTGCCGTCTTTGGTTTCTTCCGCAACGGCGCCCTGGATGCGCGCAACCACTTCGACCGCCAGTCGGAAAGCGATCCGCAGTACCGGCGCGACCAGTTTGGCGCGTCGCTGGGCCTGCCGCTGCGCAAGGACCACACCTTCCTGTTTGGCGACTACGAGGGCCGGCGCGTGCGCGAAGCGATCCCGCGGATCGCCAACGTGCCGACCGCGCTGGAGCGCCAGGGCGATTTCTCGCAGAGCCGCCAGCCGGCCATGGACCTGTTCACGGGCGGTCCTTTTCCGGGCAACCGCATTCCGGCGACCCGGATCGATCCGATCGGCCGCGCCCTGGCCGGCCTGTATCCTCTGCCCAACCGGAACCAGTTCGGGGAGAACTTCTTCTCCTCGCCCAATCTGCGCGACCGCTCGGACACCTTCGATCTGCGCTTCGACCAGCACGTGGCGTCCCGTTCCGAACTGGCGGTACGTTACAGCTTCGGGGACCGCAGCCTCTACGATCCGTTTTCCGGCCCCGCCTACGCGCTGACGCCCGGCTTCGGAACCAACGTCCTGCGCCGGGCCCAAAACCTGATGGCCAGCGAGACGCATGTCTTCACGCCGGCTCTCATCGCCGAGTTTCGCGGCGCTTACAATCGGGTCGCGCTGGGGGCGTTCCACGAAAACCAGGGACGGGATCTGAACCGGCAGGTGGGTCTGCCCGTGCTGTCTTCCCAACCGCGGGACGCGGGCTTGAGTTTCATTTCGCTGCCCGGTTTCTCGCCGCTGGGCGACGAGTACAACAACCCGCAGCACAGCGTCTCGGAAACCTGGCAGGGCCTGGGGCAGGCGTCGCTTCAGCGCGGCCGGGGCCTGCTGAAATTCGGCGGCGAGTTTCGGGCGCTGCGCCAGACCGCCTATCGCGACGTTCTTTCGCGCGGCATGATCGGCTTCCTGGGCCTCTCGGGGAACCCGCTGGGCGACCTGCTGCAAGGCTTTCCGACCTTCAGCGTCGGCGCCCGGCTGGACAATCCCCAGAACCTCCGCTCGCGGAGCTACTCGGGGTTCCTGCACGACACCTACCGGCTCGGCGCCAGCCTGGTGGTTTCCGCCGGCGCGCGCTACGAGTTCTCGACACCGCCCTTCGACGCCTTCGACCGGGCCAACGTTTACGACCCGGCGGCCGGCGCGCTGCGCGCGGTTGGAAAGGACGGCTTCCCGCGCGGGGGCTACGAGCCGGACCGTAACAACTTCGCTCCCCGGTTCGGCATTGCCTGGTCGCCGCGGGGCTGCCGCACGGTGGTGCGCGCGGGGTACGGCATCTACTACGACCAGTCCCCTCTGGCCCCGGGCGAGGGCCTGTATTTCAACGCGCCGTACTTCGAGTCCAAGACCTACTTCCCCTTCGAGGGCTATCCGCTCCTGCTGAGGAACCCGTTCCCCTCCGATTTCCCGGTTCCCGTGCCGTCCTCCGCCCTGGCCATGCAGCGGGACTTGCGCACCGCCTACCTCCAGCACTGGAGCTACTCCATCCAGCAGCAGATCGGCGGCAGCCGCGTGCTGGAGATCGCTTACGTGGGGTCGAAAGGCGCGAAACTGCTGAGCGCGCGTGACATCAACCAGGCCCGGCCCGCGACAACGAAGTTCAATCCGCGGCCGAATCCCCGGTTTGACGACATCAACACGCTGGAGTCGAGAAGCAGTTCGATATACCACTCGCTCCAGACGCGCTTTCAGCAGCAGTTTCACCACGGCCTTTCGCTGCTGGTCTCGCATAGTTGGGGCCGGGCCATCGACGACGCGTCGAGTTTTTTCACCAGCTCCGGCGATCCGAATTTTCCGCAGGACAGCCACAACACGCGGGCCGAGCGGGCCCGCGCGGGCTTCGATCTGCGACACCGGGTTTCGGTGGGCTACTCGCTGGACCTGCCTCTGGGGCGCGGGCGCCTGCGGAAAGGCTGGCAGACCAACGGGATCTGGACATTCCAAACCGGGCGGCCATTCACGGTCGCTCTGCACCCGGACCTGGACAACAGCAACACCGGCCGCTCTACTCTGGGTTTCGGCGCCAACGACCGGCCGAACGTGAGTGGCAACCCGAAGCTGTCCAACCCGTCGCCGGCACGGTGGTTCGATACCGGGGCTTTTCAAGTCCCGGCCTTCGGCGCTTTCGGCAACGCGGGCCGCAACATACTCGAGGGACCCGGGTTGGGAGTGGGGAACGTTTCGGTTGTCAAGGAAACGCCGTTGGCGGAGCATCTGCGGTTGCAGCTTCGGATCGAGGCTTTCAACGTTCTGAACCGCACGAACTACGATCTTCCGGGGATTTTTCTGGGGTCTCCGAATTTCGGCCGCGCTCTGTCGGCGGGCCAGCCGCGCCGGGTGCAGTTCGGGCTGAAGCTGCTGTTCTGACTTTTCGAGGTGCACGGATGAGGGTGTTTTGTTTAGCAGTCGTTCTGGCTTTGCCCGGCTCGCTCCTGGCGAACTGGCCCCAGTGGCGCGGGCCCGATTCCGACGGCAGCGCCCCCAAGGCGCACGATCTTCCGGCGAGCTGGAGCCAGACGGAAAACGTGCTCTGGCGCACCGCCACGCCCAGTTGGAGCGCGGCCACGCCCATCGTGTGGGAGGACCGGATCTTCATCACCTCGGCCGAGGCAGGCTCCGCCCGGTTGAAGATCGACCCGGCCGCCGGCCGCGGCGCCAGCCAGCCGGGGCGCGACAAGGTCTTTCTGCTGGCGGTGAACCGCAAGGACGGCGCCATTCTCTGGCAGCGGCAGATCGACAGCGAGAACATCCTCTGGCGCAAGCAGAACTCGGCGTCGCCCTCGCCCATCACCGACGGCAAGTTCGTCTGGGTCATGACCGGCAACGGCAAGTTCATTTGCTTCACCGTGGGCGGCCAGGAGGTCTGGCGGCGGGATATCCAGGCTGAATACGGGCGTTTCGGACTCAACCACGGCTACGCCTCGACGCCGCGGCTGCACGGAGACCGTCTCTACGTCCAGGTCATTCACGGTTTCAAAACCAAGGACCCGTCTTACGTCTTCGCGGTGTACAAGACGACCGGCAAGACGCTCTGGAAAGCGGTGCGGCCCACCGACGCCGTGCAGGAGTCGCTGGATAACTATGCCACCCCGCAGATCGTGGTGGTCGAGGGGAAGCCGCAACTGGTGATTTCCGGCGCGGATTGCGTCACTGGCCACGACCTGGCCGCCGGCAAGGAATTGTGGCGCATTCGCGGCTTCAATCCCTCCGGTAACCCATTCAACCGCACCATCGCCTCTTCGCTGGTGATCGGCGAGCATGTGTTTACGCCCAGCACCCGCGGCCGGCCCTTCGTGGGGTTCCGCGCGGGCGGCATGGGCGACCTCACGGGCAAGAGCGAGATTTGGACCAACAACCTGGGAGCGGACGTGCCGACGGCTACCACCGACGGCAAGTACCTTTACATGCTCAAGGACAATGGCACGCTGAGCTGCGTGGAAGCTTTAACCGGGAAGGTGATGTACGAGGCACAACGACTCGAACTCGGCACTTACAGCGCCTCGCCGCTGCTGGCGGACGGCAGGATTTACTGCATCAGCGAGGGCGGCACAACGACGGTCGTGAAGGCTGGACCGGCTTTCGAGATCCTCGGGACGAACAAACTGGACAGCCTGACCCTGGCCAGTCCGGTGGCCGTGGGCAACCAGGTATTCATCCGGACTGCGGACTACCTGTACTGTCTCCAGAAGCGTTAGGCCCCGGCCGGAGGGACTTGAGAGGAGCTGCATTCATGCGATCCTGGATAACCGTCGTATTGGCCCTGGTCGCGTCGGCGTCCGAACCGAATTGGCCCCAGTTCCGCGGGCCCTCGGGCAGTGGCGTCGGAGCGGGATCGCCGCCCATCCAATGGAACGGGGAATCGGGGCACAACATCAGGTGGAAGCGGGAAATACCCGGCCTGGCGCATTCGAGTCCGGTCATTTGGGGAGACCGCATCTTCCTGACCAGCGCGGTTCCGGCGACTGGCGAATCCCCCCTGAAACTCGGCCTCTATGGCGACATCGGCTCGGTGGAAGGCGAGGGTTCCCACGCCTTCAATGTGTATTGCCTGGACCGCAAGTCCGGCAAGGTCCTCTGGAGCCGCACCGCCTCCACTGGCCGGCCGAAAACGAAGCGCCATCCGAAATCCACCCACGCAAATCCCACTCCCGCCGTCGATGCCGCGCACGTGGTTGCATTCTTCGGCTCCGAAGGACTCTTTGCTTTCGATCTGAACGGCACGCTGCGGTGGCGGAAAGACCTCGGATTGCTGGATTCCGGCTACTATGAAGTGCCGGCGGCACAGTGGGGATTCGCCAGTTCGCCCATCATCTGCGACGGAGTGCTCATCGTCCAGGCAGACGTCCTGAAGGACTCGTTCCTCGCGGCTTTCGATCTGCGCACCGGCCGAGAGCTGTGGCGCACCGCAAGGAATGATGTCCCGACGTTCAGCACTCCGGCGGTTGCGCCGTACACCGGCGGCGGCCCCCCTCGCCTGCAGGTGGTCGTCAACGGGTGGAAGCACATCGGTGGCTACGACTTGAAGACCGGGAAAGAGCTATGGCGGCTGCGCGGCGGCGGCGATATCCCGGTCCCCACGCCTGTTTTTCTCGACGGGTTGATTGTCATCACCAGCGCGCACGGCGTGATGCGGCCCATCTATGCGATCCGTACCGATGCCGCCGGAGATATCACCGGGAACCGCTCCGCCGTCGCCTGGTCTCACGACCGCGCCGGGAATTACATGCAGACGCCGCTGCTTCACCAGGGCTTGGGCTACTTCTGCATGGACAACGGGGTGCTCAGCGCTTATCGGTTGAGGACAGGCGAGCGGATATATCAGCATCGTCTCGGGGGAGGCGCATCCGGATTCACGAGCTCGCCGGTCGCTGCGGGCGACCGGCTCTACATCACGAGTGAGGACGGTCGCACCCACGTCCTCCTCACCGGACGCGAATACAAGGTACTGGCCGAGAATGAACTCGGCGAAAACGTAATGGCCACCCCGGCCATTTCCGAGGGTGTCTTATACATCCGCGGCACGAAGCACTTGTTCGCGATCGCGGACGCTGGCAGACATTGAAGTAACTTTCTTGGAGGAGGTGACGCCTGGTGACTACGCGCTTTTCCGTTCTGCTGCTGACCTGCGCCCTGTTCGCCGCCGACGATGACTGGCCCCGCTGGCGAGGGCCCAACGAAAACGGGATGGCCCGGGGCGACGCGCCCACCGAGTGGGACGACGCCAAGAACGTCGCCTGGCGCACGCCCATCCCCGGCCGCGGGTTTTCGTCCCCCGTGATCTGGGGCGACAGGATTTTTGTCACCACGGCCGTGCCCACCGGCAGTGCCCCCGCCGAGGCCGCACCGCAGCAGCGCGGGCGCGGCCCGGGCGGCGGCGCCGGCGCCGGGCGCGAGCACAAGTTCGTGGTGCTGTGCCTCAACCGCAACACCGGCAAAGTGCTCTGGGAACAAGTCGCCACCGTGGCCACGCCGCACGAGGGGCATCACAATCGTTACGGCAGCTTCGCCTCCAACAGCCCGATCACGGACGGCAAGCACGTCTACGCCTTCTTCGGCTCGCGCGGTTTGTACAGCTACACCCTGGACGGGAAACTGGTTTGGCAAAAGGAACTCCCGCCCCTGCGCATACGCAACGCATTCGGCGAGGGTTCGGCCCCCACCCTGGACGGCGATACGCTGTATATGGCCCAGGACCATGAAGGAGGTTCCTTCCTGCTGGCGCTCAACCGGAACACCGGCAAGGAGATCTGGCGCGTGCCCCGCGACGAAGAAAGTGCCTGGTCCCAGCCCCTGATGCTCACGCACAACGGGCGCAAACAGTTGTTGGTCAGCGCCACCAACAAGGTGCGCGCCTACGACCCCGCCACGGGCAAGGTCGTCTGGGAGTGCGGCGGTCTGGGCAGCAACGTTATTCCCGCGCCGGTCGCCGCCGGCGGCCTGGTGTACGCGATGAGCGGCCATCGGAATCCCAACGCGCTGGCCATCCGCCTGGGACGCGAGGGCGATCTCACCGGGACCGACGCCATCGTCTGGACCAACGACCGGGGCAACTCCTACACCCCCTCGCCCGTGCTGCACGACAACAAGCTCTACTTCGTTTCCGACAACGGCCTGCTGAGCTGCCTGAACGCCCTCACCGGCGAGCCCTACTACCGCCAGCAACGCCTGCCCAAGCCCTGCAACTTCAAGGCTTCTCCGGTGGGCGCCAACGGCAAGCTGTACCTGGCCACCGAAGACGGCGACGTGGTGGTGGTGAAGATGGGCGAAACCTACGAAGTCCTGGCCACCAACACCCTGAAGGACCAGAGCTTCATCGCCTCGCCCGCCATCGCCGGCGGCAGCCTGTATCTGCGCGGCCCGGAAACGCTCTACTGTATCCGGCAGTAGCTGTCCGTATGACCGCTCCCCGCCCAGAGGGCGCCCGCTCGCGGCTCGGAATACGATTCCGAGCCGCGACCGTCAGGGAGCGGTTGGAACAGTCAATTCGTAATGGACCCTCAGGCTGGCTCTGGGGGCCGCCGCAGTTGCGCGCCGCCAGCCCTCCGCTGGGGCAGGCCCCGGCGCAGCGCATAGCCGCTAAAATTGGCCGCTTGGCAGGACGATCAATAGCTGGGGGGATGGGGACTTCGCAACAGGTATCGGGTACGATGATCGTCAACTTTGCGGTTTGAGCGTGTACCGCCACGTGCCCTGCTGACTTCCCAGGACGCCGCATCTGGACCGTGAGCGGCGCAAGTCCGGGCTGCCGACTACCCGTCCGCTGGACTGCATCAGCAAACGAAGCGGCGTTTCTCCAGATCCTTGTTCGCGGATTCAGCAACGATGGGCCGTTCATCTACTCATCTGTGATCCTGCAGACGGGTGTGCTGGCCAGAGGACTCGCGCATCTCATGCGGCTTGCTGCTGCTGCGGAGAATTTCCTGCCATGAACAGGTGATGGATGCGAAAAAGGCTGGTTTCATGGGCTCGATGATGGTGCGTTTCTCTGGCACGAGCGTCGTCTTCCAGCACCATAGAGAATCGGAACGCTCCCGGCGCATCCATTCGTAGTGCCGAGTAGTGGCTTCTGATGTTCGCTTCCACGCTTGCCATGGCGCCTGAGACATTTCCATCAACCACGTACGCGATCATCCCAGCATGTCGGACCGCCTTGGCGTACTGACCAGTGACGAACCTCAGCATGCCGAGTCTGACGTACTCCGACGCATACGCCCGCATCTTGCCATCCTTGACCACGTTCAAGCGCTTACTTTCCAGGCAAAAGTAGACCTCCTCAGAAGGGACGAGAGGCTCGAAGACGATGTCCAACCTACCGAGTTTCTCCCCAGGAATGGGTTCAAGCTCGATCTGCTGTGTGTGTATCCGAAACATCAGTCCGCGAGCGGTACGGTTTTGCCGGAGGGTTCGACACAAGGCAACCGTGATGTTGTCTTCCCGCTCGTCCGGAGCTGGCGGCGGCATCCCGTCCCAGGTTGCGATTACTAAGGTGAGGATCTGAGGCACCAACGGGTCGATCAGGTCGGCCCATTCCGTGGGTATACCGACTACAGCCATGCGACCCCCTGCGGTGTGTGCATGAGGATCGTGCCCGCAATCTCATCGGCGTCATTCAAAGCTGCCGTCTGTGTCCAGAAGCGTTGGGCGATTGGCTTCACCACATATAGGCGATCCCGGTCGAACACCTTAGTTCCGCGGATCAGTTCGAAGGTGTTGAGCTGCTTGGATGTGATCCCGCGGAGCCTTTCCAGCGCGGCCAATAGGTCGCGCAAGCCCTCTGGCGGGTCAGCGACTACCCCACCAGCGCGAGTCTTCTGAAGGACTGCGACGCCAATGCCAAGTTCCGCCGAGGCCGCTGTCCAGCCTTGAACGATGAACGGCCCGCTCTTCGCCCACCCGTTGAGGGTGTCACACAGCCTCTTCCTGTAATCGTCCCGCTGCTTCTCCGTGCTCGGCTCGATTGTAGGCACGACCCGCCGCTTCCTGGTTGGGCGGACGCTGGGGATAATGACTCGGACGGTGTCATCGATGAGCATCTTCTCCAGCGGGAGGATGTCGAAATACTCCTCAACACGAGGCTCAATGGACTCGCTCACCCTGCGGACCAGATTCTCACGGTCAAGGGGGTCTTCACCAGCCCTTGCTGCTGCCGAAGTAAGGATCCGGGCGACCTCCTTGACGATCTCCCAGGAGCGCCGGGGATCTGGCAGCGCCTCCGGCAGCGGGAAGGGCAACCGGAGCAATTCCTCCACGTGGACTTTCTGCCGGCTTACTCCCCAGTTGGAGGAGGTCTGGAACAGGAAGTATCTGGCGAGCGCCGAACGCAGATAGGCAGCGAGGAACACAAGCAGGTCACGGTCCTCTTTCGGCCCACTAATGCCGCGGAGTGCGTGCTGGAAGGAGACGTCGAAGTCGGCAAAGGCAGTGCTAGTGAACCCTTGCGCTACAAGCACGTGCGGAGCCCGGAACACGTCCGTGCCCCTGTTTTGCCTTCTCGTGGTGACCTCCGCTGCGGATAGTCTGGTGCAGTCAGCAGGAAGCAGGAACAGGTTGAGGTTGGGCGAGGTCGCCTTGATGAAAAGCTCAGATGGCAGTCGAATCGTCTTTGCCTTCGCTGGATCGTCACCCTCGCCGACCGGCTGAAATCCCTCGGCTATCAGCCAGCGCTTAGCCGGGGCCTTCTCCGTCGTCAGCCGAACCTGGTCACGCAAGCGGGGATAGAGTGAGAGCCGGTCAACGAGCCGCCGGTCTCTCGCCGTGGCCCAGTACCGCTGCTTCCAGATTTGCGGTGCGTCCTTCCCCTCCAGATCATCGAGCACCTCCCCCACACTCAGAGTGCAGCGATCTTCCGGCGTAATGGCGATGACCTCAGCCCGTGTGACCAGCCAGTCGACCTTCGGTGCCCAATAGTCGATGGCGTGCTGCCGGTTCTCAGGCGCCTTCTTCCGGTACGCGACCACAAGCGCTGGATGGCGGGCCTCCTCGAACAGAAAAAACTGGTAGTCCGCGAGGTTGAGCACACGGTCCACGGCGTGACGCTTGAACAGGGTCCTCTGAAATTCCAGAGCCGTCTTACTGTGATTGAACAGCGTCCCGTGCGGCAATACGAAACAAACCCTCCCATCCTCCACGACGTGGTGCGTGGCTTTCCAGACGAACGCCGTCGCTATCTGCTTGTCGGGCACCGGACAGTGGTGATTAGGATCGTCGCACCACTTGGCGGCGGGCGTGCCTTCCACGGCGATGCTGCCCCATGGCGGGTTGCCGATGACCAGATCGGCGTCCACCGGATACTCGGCACCCTCAGCGAAGAAATCGCCGCACCAGATGTTTCCCTCAATCTGCTCACCGCTGGCGTTGTCCGCGTGATGGACGAGCCTCGGCAACCTGTGTCCCCTCTGCTGGAGTTTCTGAATGTCTCGCGGTGAGAGTTGATCCAGGTAAGCCAGGCAGAGGCTGAAAGCAGTGATCCTGCATGCCGTTGGGTTGATGTCCACGCCGTACAGACTGCCACTGAGGATCTTCCTCAGCTCTCGCGCTCGACGGTCATTCTGGGCTTCGGGGTTCGCCTGCTTCCACTCTTCGGCCATACGGTTGAACAGGCCGACCAGGAAGATGCCCGACCCGCAGGCCGGGTCGAGGTAGCGACGGCCAAGCAACGAGGGCGTAGTGGCGAGCGCCATGTCGAGGACGACCTCCGCAAGGAACCGCGGCGTGTAGAACGCGCCCTCGTGCCTGTCGGACTGTTTCAGGAATCGCTCGTAAATTGCGCTGATGGTCTCGACCGGTATGACGCCGAATTCATAGGGCCAGAAGGATCCTTGGCCCGTCGCAACTTCGGTCGCACGGAAGAACTCGTCCAGGGGATCGATATACGACGGGGACACCAGTCCGGCTTCCTCGTCGAGGTTGTCGCTGAAAAGGTCGCCGTTGAAGTCTTCGCCGAGCTTCCGGAATAGGTTGTAGAGGCACGTCTTAGCCTTGGATCTCGGTCTCAGGCCGAGCACGTCGCGAAGGTGACTGGCGCCCAGCGCGCCCACAGTTTTTAAGTAGGTCGGACGGATGACCTTGCGGTCGAAGAGATAGCACGTGAAGACGAGCCGGCAGAGCAGAGCGTCCAGCACTTTGGGGTCGAGCCTTCCGGTGGACGCGGAGAGCACCTTGTCCCGAGTCGCCTGGAGATTGTTGAGCAAGTCGCGATCCACCCGGTGCTCCGGATCGAACGACTTCTGATACCGGCGGAAGAACTCGCCGGATTCGACGGCAGGCAGGAACTCTCGCAACGCCGAAGAGGCCCGCTTTAGAGTGTCCACCAAGCCAGGAATGCGGCCGCCGGCGCCCGCTTGCGGGACGGGCCGCGTGAGACCCGAATAAACATGGACCTCATTCGGCGCGATGAGCACGAGAATGGGCGCGCCGCCGTGATTCCAAAAGCTCCGATGAAGAAGGAAGACCTCGGCAGGATCGATTCGCTCCACCTGTTTGAAGTAAACGAGTGGAGCGTTCTGTGTGCAGAGAACCCCGTCCAGCTTCAGTAGGTCAAAGGCACGACGCAACACGTGGCCTTGCGAGGCGTGTGTTCCGGCCGCGTTCAGCTCCGCTTGGTCGGCGAAGAAGACCTTTGGCCCGGCATGTCCGATGCCGAACTCCTCTCGCCAGCCTTTGTCCGTTGAAACGCTCATCGCAGACCGTCCCGCCCGTGCAACCCGGGTGCTGGCCCCGCCGCCACTTCGTACCACCAGCCGCCTTTGTCCTTGAGCGCCTGGATCGAATAGCCGCGTTCGCGAAGGGCGGTCAGGCACCGCGAGACCGTCGGTTGTGAGATGTCCAATGCTCGGGCAAGCGTTGGGGTGGAGTGCCGTCCCCGACGGACCAGTTCGAGGAGATCATGGAGGCGCTTCTCAATCGCCTGCGACCGCCTATAGAGCATGCTGCGTGCTGCCACCCGACCAATTCTATCAATACATGATAGACTTGTCAACCGTTTTCGTACGGAAATGTTTTACGCCTTTGCTCCACCCGCGACACGATCACCGGTTGAACAGATCGTTTGCGGTCTGGCACGAAGGTCCGGAGGCGCTGTTTGGCAATGAGTAGTCGCTCAGGTTTCATCGATGCGCTAGCCTCGATTTCCACGGACCTCTGGGCGGGTCTGGTCTCAGTACGCGG
>JBBTDS010000313.1:0-1179 GCA_038060875.1 Acidobacteriota bacterium
GACGCGATGAAAGAACAGGCGGCGCATGTCGGTGGCGGGCGGAAGTTGCCGGACCTGTTCGATGTCGCGCTGCCAGCGCACGAGCGGCGTGGTCCGCAGCGCGCTGTGCTCGCGGCGGTGATAGACGGTGTCGAGCCAGTGCCACAGCCGCTCGTTCAACTGTTCGGGCGACAGCAGCGCTTTGGGATCGAGCCCGGCGAGGAACTGCTCGCGCACGGAACGGAAGAAGCGTTCGATCTTGCCGCGTCCTTCGGGCTGATAGGGCGGCGTGTGGATGATGAGAATGCCGACGGAGGCGGCGATGCGCGACAACTGCGGGGAGCGGTAGATCTTGGCGTTATCCATGTAGAGGCGTGTGGGAATACCGCGCGCGGCGATGGCTTGGCGCAGGCAATCGAGAAACGAATCCAGCCCCTGGTTGGGATAGAACTGCGCGTGCGGAATGAGGCGGCTGGCGTCGTCGAGCGTGGCCTGCAGGAACACTTGCATTTTGCCGCCGCCTGCGCGCTGAACCCACGGGCCGAACAACATGTCCGACTGCCAGGTCTGGTTGGCAAACTCGGCTTCGTACTTTTTGTGCGCGGCGGCTTTGTCGAGGAGCAATTGACGTTCGGTGAGTCCGCGGGCGCGCAGAAAGCGGTAGAGCGTGGAGGCCGAGAGCCCGCCGGTTTTGTCCTGCTCGTTGGGCGGCGCCAACTCACGCAGCAGTGCGGTGCCAGTGCGATGCGGGTTCTCGCGCTTGAGCCGTTCGATGAGCGCGGCGGTTTCCGGTGCGACGGCGCGCTGTTGACCGCGGTCCAGGCGTGGCTTGGGAGTGAGCGCGGTGAGTCCGTTGCGGCGATAGCGTAGTGTCCACTCAAGTAAAGTGTCCACCGACACCTGGCGGCGCATGGAGTGCGGAATGTCGTAGAGGCGCGCGGCGACCTCTTGGGCGCGCCGCGTCAGTTCGCCGCGCGGCAACGTTTCCAATACCAGAGGGGCGATGAGGCCATAGCGGAACAGCGCAAGTTTTTCGGCTTTGTCGTCGTTCATCGAGTTCGGTTGTCTCCTGGTTTCGAGCGTACGGCGAAAGGTGGCGGGGGTCCATGCAAATGGTGTGTGGGGAAGCTCAGGCGAGCGCGGGGGCGGGGACGAGCGCGGCGCGGCGGCCGTCGGGAACCAGCGAACGCGGCCAACCCA
>JBBTDS010000314.1:0-1278 GCA_038060875.1 Acidobacteriota bacterium
CCGGGAGTACGATGCGTTGGATCGGGTGTTGAGCATCACCGCCAGTGGCCAGACCTTGGCCCGCTTCTGCTACGACGGCCAGGCGGCCAGCAGCTCGGGCTGCACGGGCAGCCCCACGGTGAAGGGCGTGCTGACAGGGGTGTGGTCGCCGGCCTCGGCCACCAGCTACGCGCCGGACGTTCTGGGGCGGATCACCGCCAGCACCCAGACCACCGACGGGGTGGCGTATGGGTTCGGCTACCAGTACAATGTGGATGGCAGCCTGAAAACGCTGACCTATCCCTCGGGGCGGACCGTGACCTACAGTTTCGACCAGGCCGGGGCGGGTGAGCGCGGTGGCCGGCTACGCCTCCAGCGTCGCCTACGCCCCGCAGGGAGCGATTGCGCAAGTGGCGCTGGCCAACGGGGTAGTGGAGACCTGGACTTATAACGAGCGGCTCCAGGCGCAGACGGTCACGGCGGCCAAGGGCGGGACGCTGCTGGGGCTGACCTACGGCTACGCCCTGGGAAACAACAACGGGAACGTGTTGAGCCAGACGATCAACGCGGCCGGGCTGGCGAGCTTCACCCAGAGCTACCAGTACGATGACGTGAACCGGTTGATGCAGGTGCAGGAGACGGCTTCCGGGGCGGCCAGCGGGAACTGGTCGGCGGCGTTTGGCTATGGCCCGTACGGGAACCGCTGGGTGAGCGGCGCGAGCTTTCCACTGAATCTGGCGACGCCGGTGGCGCAGAGCCAGTACAACGAGGCTAACAACCGGCTGGCCAAGATGTCCGACAACCAGCCGCTGCCGGCGGATGCCTACGACGGTGCGGGCAACCTGTGGAACCATCCCTACGTTGGTCAGATGAGCTACGACTGGGACAACCGGCTGGTGCAGTTTGTCAAGACAGGCTCCGTGGTCGATCTCGCCTACGATGGCGAAGGGCGGCGGGTGAAGAAGGTGGCGAACGGGGTGACCACAGTCTACGCCTACGATGCCCAGGGCAATCTGGCGGCGGAGTACGCGAGCCAGGTTCCCCCGGCGCTGTGCGCCCGCTGCTTCCTGACCGCGGATGCGCTGGGGAGCACGCGCCTGGTGACGGACGAAAACGGGGCGGTGAAGCAGCGGCGGGACTACCTCCCGTTCGGCGAAGAGATCCTGGCCAACTCCAGCTTCGGCAACCGGCAAGTGGTACGCGACGGGCTGCCGCCCGGGCAGACTACCTACAACGCTGCCGACGGCCCCACCCAGCAGTTCACGGGCAAAGAACGGGATGCCGAGATGGGGCTCGACT
>JBBTDS010000315.1:0-2436 GCA_038060875.1 Acidobacteriota bacterium
GCACCGGAATCAGACTCTGGATCTTCCGCGAGATCGCGCTCTGCCGCGCCGCCGGAATGTTGTTGCCCGGGAACGACGCCCGGCCTTTCCCGTCAAGCGTCCCGGTGGCCGGATCGAAGATGGTAGTAGCGTAGGCGCTGAAGTCTCCGCGGCGCAGGTCCTCCACGGGAAGCGTGTAGAGCCCACTGCGGTTGGTGCGCTCGCGGCTCGACTCCCATCCGCCGAAGAAGAACAGCTTGTCGCGTTTGATGGGGCCGCCCAGCGTGAAGCCGTCGATGTTGCGGATGCTCTTCGGTTTCTGCGGCAGGCGCTCAAAGAAGTTCCTGGCGCGCAGGTGCTGATTGTCGTGATAGCCGAACACGGAGCCATGCAACTGGTTGGTCCCCGATTTCGTCACCACCGTAATCGCCGCTCCACCCGCCATGCCCTGCTCGGCGTCGAAGTTGTTGGTGGAGATGTTCACCGTCTCAATGGTCTCGGTCGGGGCCACATAGGCCGTGTGGTGCGGAAGCCACACCGACATGTTTACCGCACCGTCCAGTTTGGTGACGTTGTTGTTCCGGTTGGTGCCATTGATGTTCGTCGTGAGCGCGCGCCCGGGTCTGGTGATGGCCGCGTTCTGAAACTGCCCCGGCGTGGCGCCCGGGACCAGGTTGATCAGGGTTTGGTAGTTCCGGTAGCCGCCGATGGGCAGGTTCTTCACCGCATCGACGTTGATCTCGCTACTGACGTCGGCTTTCTCGGTCTGCAACGCGACCGCGCTGCCGGCCACCGTGATCGCCTCGGTGACCTGGCCCACCTGCAGCCCGATGTCCTCGCGCCGGACCGCGTTCACCACCACTTCAATGCCCGTTTTTTGCATGGACTTGAAGCCGGTCGCCTTTACCTCGATTTCATACGTGCCGGCGAGCACGTTCGAGAAGGTGTAGATGCCCGCCTCGTCCGAGACGGAAGTGCGCGACTGGTTGGTCGCCTTGTTCGTGATCTTGATTTCGGCTCCCGGAATGAGCGCCTTGCTCGGGTCCGTCAACGTTCCCACGATGGAGCCGTATAGTACCTGTGCGTCCGCCTTGTGCCCGGCCACGCACAACGCCAGCAGCATCGCCACCGCAACGAAGGCAAGCAGCGAAATACACGATTTACCTTGAACCAGCATCAGCCCAACTCTCCCTTCCACCACCCGAGGCGGCATTAGATCCCTACAGCCGGATGTTGACACACGAGTTCCCCGAAGAGAAGCGAATTGTCTTGAAGTATTATTCACCAATGGTAAACGTTCGCTCGCCGCCAGCGTTTACTTCAGGTGAACTATCGTTTGAATGTTTTGACTTCCGTTGAGGATCGCGCCGGGGGTATGATGCGATCCTGGAATGGCAACGAGTGAAGTGGGTCACAGCCCGAGCAGAAGGTGGAACTTCTATCCGTGGGCGGTGCTGGCCCTGTTCTGGGTTGTCTACTTCCTGAACCACGCCGACCGCCAGATTCTCTTCTCGGTGTTTCCGCTCGTCAAGCAGGATCTCGGGCTGACGAACACGCAGTTGGGGCTGCTCGGTTCGTCATTCCAGTGGGTGTATGCCATCCTGGTGCCGTTCGCCGGCTTCCTGGGGGACGCGGCCAGCCGGAAGAACATCATCTTCACGGCGCTGCTCGTCTGGAGCGCCACGACAGTCTGCTCAGGTCTGGTCTCCGGCTTCGCGCTGTTCCTGCTTTTACGGGCGCTCACAGGAGCCGGGGAGGCGTTTTACTACCCCGCTGCCACCTCGATCATCAGCGATTACCACGGCTCATCCACGCGAGCATTCGCAATGTCGATTCACCAGACGAGCCTCTATTTCGGCGTGGTGATGAGCGGGACGCTGGCCGGCTACATCGGGCAACATCTCGGCTGGCGGGCGGCGTTTCTGATGTTCGGCTCCGTGGGCATCATGGTGGCGATGCTGCTCCGGAAGGTGCTCCGCGAGCCGGTGCGCGGGCAGATGGAGCAGCCGGACCGCAGTCCAGCGGCGCCCAGCTACCGCCCCGAGATCCGCGCCCGCCTGGCCGAACCGTTCCGTTCTCGAAGCCCGGTGGCGTTGATGCTCTGCTTTTGTGGCATGAGCTTCGCCAGCGTGGCGGTGGTCACCTGGATGCCCACCTTACTGTACCGCGAGTTCAACTACAGCCTGGCCGCCGCCGGTTTTCACGCCACCTTCTATCACCAGTTGGGCGCCTTCGTCGGTGTGCTGGCCGGGGGTAAGCTGGCGGACCGCTGGGCGTCGCGCACGTGCCTGAGCCGGCCCTTGATTCAGGCGGTCGGACTCTTGTGCTCGAGTCCGTTCATCTACTGGATCGGGCGGTCCGATTCGAGCGCCGCAGTCTTCGTCGCCCTGGGCGTGTTCGGCGTGTTTCGGGGGCTCTACGATTCGAACCTGTTTGCATCACTGTACGAAGTGATTT
>JBBTDS010000316.1:0-6688 GCA_038060875.1 Acidobacteriota bacterium
GCGGCGGCGTCTGCGGCGTGGAGATGGCGCTGTGGGACCTGGCCGGCAAGGCCTACGGCGTTCCCGTTTACCAGATGCTCGGCGGCAAGTTCCGCGACCGCATCCGCTGCTACGCCGACACCACCATGTCGCCCGACCCCAAGGTCTTCGCCGGCCGGCTCAAGCAGCGCATCGAGCAGGGCTTCACTTTCCTCAAGATGGACCTGGGCATGCAACTGGTGGAGAAGATCCCCGGCACGGTGTCGCGCCCGCTCGGCCAGCGGTCCTTCGACGTTTCCCAGACGCAGCACATGTTCACCGGGATCGAGCTGAGCGACAAAGGCATTGCGCTGATGGCCGACTACGTCGCCCAGGTGCGCGACCTCATCGGGATGGAAGTGCCGCTGGCCGCCGACCACTTCGGCCACATCGGCGTCAACTCCTGCATCCGGCTCGGCAAGGCGCTGGAGAAGCACAACATGGCCTGGCTGGAGGACATGATCCCCTGGCAATACACCGACCTGCTGAAGCAGATCACCGACTCGGTGGACGTGCCGATCCTGACCGGCGAGGACATTTACCTGAAGGAGCCGTTCATCGAGCTGTGCCGGCGGCGCGCAGTGGACATGATTCAGCCCGACCTGGTCACCTCGGGCGGCATCCTGGAGACCAAGAAGATCGGCGACGCCGCCCAGGAATATGGCGTGCCGATGGTGCTGCACTTCGCCGGCAGCCCAATCGGCTGCATGGCCAGCGTCCACTGCGCCGCCGCCACCGAGAACTTCCTGGTGCTCGAGCACCATTCCGTCGATCAGCCCACGTGGAGCGACCTGGTGGACGGCATCGAGAAGCCGATCCTCAACAAGGGCTTCATCACCGTGCCCGACAAGCCCGGCCTCGGCATCACGCTCAACGAGGAAGCCGTCAAGAAGCAGCTCTCCGAGCCCGGCTACTTCGAGCCGACGCCCGAGTGGGACAAGGAACGCTCCTGGGACCGGCTGTGGAGCTGAGCCCCGTAGGATAAGTCTCCTGACTTGTCTCTCCTCGCCCGCGACCGCACAGACAAGTCGGGAGACTTATCCTACCTACCCGCGCCCGCGCCGAAGCGCTTCAGGTCCGGCATGCTCCGCGGCGCTTTCTTGAACGGGAAGCGGCGGGCGAAATCGGCGAAGTCCATCTCGATGCCCAGGGTCAAGCACCCGCTCAGGTCCTCATCGACGGCGTACGGAAACGGACTATAGAGATTCCACAAACGCGTGCTAACCGACCTCGCGCCAGTGGCGCGCGGGCACGAACAGGGCCAGGTGTCGCACCTTGGTGGTGGCGATGACCGCCTCGTTGCCATCACGGCTCAGTTCCGCCGCCTGGGCAGCGAGGATCATGTCGGTATCGAGGGACGCGTCGCCGGCTGACTGCCGTCCCATCTTTCGGGCGGTCGCCCAGAACTGAGCTGCCTTCAGCATCACCGGCGTGGTAATCGGGGCGAAGGCGAGCATGCTCTCTTGAGCAGCCTCCAGGTTGAGTAGGCGTACCACGGGGACCAGCGTCCAGCAGAACGATCACGCTCATGAGAAGAGCTTGTAGCCGGCGGGCCGGTCCTCATCGAGGGACTGGCGCAGGAACTCGAACGTCTCCCGCTGCTCTGCCTCGTCGCCCTGCATCCAGTCATCCAGCAGTCGCGCCAGTGCAGCCGGATCGGGCCGGCGGCGCGGCCGCTGCTCTTTTCGAGGTTGTCGGGCTTGCGGGTCGAGCGTGTCCGACATTCCTTCCCTCCTGATTCCACCGTATAACGCCGCCTGTGCCCCCGCGCGGCCCGACAGCCGCGGCTTCCGCATCGCCCTGAACGAGGAAGCCGTCAAGAAGCGGCTCTCCGATCCCGGCTACTTCGAGCCGACGCCCGAGTGGGACAAGGAACGCTCCTGGCACCGGCTGTGAAGCTGAGCGGCGCGGGCGCCAGCCCCCATAGGCGCTAACGTAACAAACAACCCCGAGTGCGGCGCGCTCCTGGGTCCGGTTGGCAAGCAGGGCAGCTTCCGAGTGGGCCGTGACCCGCCCGGAATGTAGGATTGCCCCTGCGACATCATTCGTAAACCCTTGGCGACTACCCGCGGGTGATCACCGGCCACGCACCGGTCGCAGGCACTTCCACGAGTCGCCGACAACACCACCAAGTGGGCAATTTCCGGGTTTACGGCGCACACGGAAATTGCCCACTTGGCCGTCTAGTTCTTCGGTCCGAACAGAGAGAAGAGCGTCTTGGAGGCGTCCACGCGGAAGCCGATGATGAAACGGAAATCGGTGTAGTTCACATCCTTAGGGAGTGCGCCACCGATGGGGTGCTTCCAGTTCATGTTCACGTCGGCGCCAATCTCGATGGGAACGTAAGGGATCTTCATGCGCCCTTCGACGGCTAAGCGGGGCTCGAAGGTGAAGCCTTGCGTGGTGGTGGTGGTTTTTGCGAGCGTGTTGAGCGCCGCGTTGCGGGTTTCGGTGGTGGTGGTGACTTCCGTTCCGGGATTGACGTAGGCCTGATTCTGGCCCCAGGTGACATCCAGGTACATGATGGGGTCGGCGCTGATCTGGCGGTTTCTGGCGTGGTCGCCCAGCAGCGAATATTTCATCAGGCCGGCGCGAAAGCCGTAACCCCAAAAGGGCGCTGGTCCGCCAACCCTCGTCACTCGCGGATCTTGCGAATCGGGTTTGTTGAAGGCCGAGCAATCGGTCAGGGGGCGGGGGCACGGATTCAGCGAGGTAACGGTCCTCGAAGCCGTGCGCGACCGGGCGACGCCTCCGTCAATCGCGGTTACGCCTACCTTGGCGATGGGAGCCACGAAGTGCGAATACTGCACGCCGCGATATTTGAAATCCATGCCCGCGATCCGAATGGGAACATATAGGCCGGCGAAAAAGACGCCGGACTGGACGGATTGCAGCGCCGTGGGTGTCGCACCGAGGGGCGGGACGGTTCCAGTTTGTGTCAACCGGACGCCGCCGGTCCAGTGAATGGCCATTCCGAACGGGCTCAGTTCGTACAGCTCCGAGACGCGGTTCATTTTCCGTGTTTCTGGCATCTTGCGGTTGAGAAAGTGCCCCCACACCTTCCCGTCAAAGTTGACAGCCAAGTAGGGCGAGGCGCTGCCGAGGGCTTTATCGGACTGGCTGAGGGTGGCGCCGGTGGTGAAGAAGGCGCGGACCTGGCCATACTCTAGGCCCGCAGGGTCCACCACTTTCAGGTCGCCGCCATTCAGGGCCACTTGCGAGCCGCCGGGAGCGCCGGGGAAAATCTCCCGGACCAGCAGGGAGGCATTTTCATCCACTGGCGCTGGAAGAGTGAACTTGAACTTGTGCGTCTTGGGGTCTACGGGTTGTTCGAGGGAGGCGAGTACGGGACCGGCAGTCTGGTCGAGTCTTGCCTTGGCTTGCGCGTAGGTCTCGCTCATCTCCGTTAGTTTAGAGAGCGGCAGTGTGCTGAACCGGGTCGGTAGTTTCTTCCTAAATTCCTCCAAATCGCAGGGGTTCCTGGCGACCGCGGTGGAGAACTGCAACGGCGTCCCGAGCACATGGAGCGGATACAGGTCTGCCACCGTTCTGCTCTTCGAAGTCAGTTCGGCCCGCACGGCTTCGATGCAGTTCCTGGGCCGGAAAGTGGTGGACGGAGCGGCGGCGGAATCCACTTCGTGCTCGGCGGCGAAGGCTTCGCCGAAGACGACGAGACAGACCATCTGCGCTCCGTCGTAGGCCGTGCCCGTTATCTCCTTGGAGCCCGACTTGATCGGGCCGTCGAGTCGGATGGAGCCGGCGACGATGGGAACCGGCTTTCGTGCGCCATCGGTGCCGCCGGCGGTTGGCGTGATCCTCAACCGATCCTTGGAACCGGTGGGAAGCAGGAGCGTGGGTAACTTTACGTCAGCGCTGCCGGCCGCCAGATCCTTGGGATCGACTTCGGCCGTAAAGTTGAACAGATCCGGAACTGCCAGCTTGAAGCCGGGCTTTCCCACCGGCTTGGCGATTGGGTTAAACGTGACCTTGACGCTGGCGGCCCCATACACCGGCGCGCTGCTGAGGAAAACGGGCACGGTCGGTTTCGGCGCGTCCGATACTGTGATGGTGTCGGATTTCTGGGTATCGCCATTGGCGGTCAACTCGATGTAGACCACCGTCTTTTGCGGCACCGGCTGGTCCAGGTGGGCTGTAAAAAGGCCTTTCGCGAAGTTGACGCTGAAATCCGCGGGAATGGTTTGCGTCGTCGCGCAGGGAACATCGGTGCATTTCTTCAATTCCAACCTGGGGGCAACGCCTGCGGCGAGCGGCGAATAATTTCCGGTGAGCGCCTGGGAATCCGCCTCAATCGACTGTTGCAAAAAGGGTTTAGGCGCCTGCGCCCAGTCGGGCAGAGTGGTCAGCAAGATGACGGCAAAGCATGCGCGGATCATGTTCAGGTAAGGTCTCCTCAGTAAGGATAGCAGAATTGCGCAGCTAGCACCGCCACAAATTTAAAGGAAAACTTTTGCAATCGTGACATAAGGAGATGGATCACGCAAAGTTGATTGAGCAGCAATCATTCGATAGATTCGTCCAGTCATGAAACCGGTTGGAAGATCGATGAAGGCTACTTGAGTCGAGGACTCAAGGATGGGCTCGCCAACCTGCTGCATCGCTTGGATGTGGAGACTCAACGGGCTAACGATTGTTGCCTGCGTCCTACTCTTAACGCCCATTGCTGACATTTGGCAGGGCGAGCGAATCGATCCTCCCTTACGCCGAAGGGTTTAGGTTTCGGCTCAGCGGACGTGCGGTCGGCCACCCGGAAACCATCGCTCGGCCGCGCCTCTGGTGCAGCGGCTGCCTGCCGCACCACCTGCGCGCAAACCAGGGCAGGGGCGCGTGGCCTCCTGCCAGTCACAACCCCTCCCGTCCCCCTAACCCCTTGATAACAGCCGCCCCCAGACTCCCCCAGCGGCGCCACCCCTTGACCACCGGGTATAAGCTGTAACCGGAGATGCTGCGGCCGCCAGTTCGACAAAGTTCGACAGAATTCGACACTTTTTACAAAGTTTCTTCCGGAGTCCCGGTCGCCGCCGCCGCCGCGCCGCCGCCGCCCTGAAGCCGTTATCCGCGAAACTCCGCCCGCAGCCTGGCCAACTCCTGCTTCAGCTCCGCCGTGATCGCGGCGTACTGCGGATCGCCGTACAGGTTCTACAGCTCCTGCGGGTCGCTCTCGAGGTCGAACAGCTCTCAAGGGCCGCTTACTGGCCACCTTGTGATGTCGGTGGGCCTATGTTACACTCTCGGACTGGAGTGAGGCGATGGCCGATATGGCGATAGGGATTGACGATTTTCGGCGAAGCATTGCGCCGAAATATGAGCCTGTGTTACGTGCGGCTAAGAGGTGCCTGACGATGGCGCATGAGATATACCAAAAAGCGCCACCGGACGAATTGTCTGCGCTCGTTCGTTCGGCGACGATCACCGTGACGAACTCGTTTCAGTCTGTGCTCCTGCTCACCATGAACGGCTGTGGGTCGGATGCGCTCAAGATCACACGAAGCATGTTTGAGAGTTCGGTGGTGGTTGGGTACCTTCAAAAACACCCGGCTCTGTTCGCCGACTTCGTGGACTACCGTTGGGTGAAGCGACACAAGGCCCAAGAATTCTTGGCCCTATACGCCCCGGACCGGTTCAAGGCTGTCGATGCTGCCGAAATAGCAAAGACGGTCGCGGAATACGCCAGGGTGAAGTCTCGCTTCAAGGGCCGAAGCTCATGGAGCGACAAAAGCCTTCGGGACATGGCGGTAGACATCGGCATCGAGCAAGCATATCTCGCAGTTTATCCGTTCGCGTCGTCCGTACACCATCTGGATGTCATCGGCATCATCGCGCAGGAAGATCAGCGCATTGGGGATATCGAGGTCTTGCCATCAAGAGCGAATCTCGACCTAGCGCTTTCAATAGCAGGCTTAAGTGCGTACGTGGCCCTCACATCGCTCGATGATGCACTCGGAAGTGGACAGTCACAGGCGCTCACCGACTGGTTTAGAGAGTACCGGTCCGCCCTGTCGCAAGCCGACGCAGAGAAAGCGGAAACAACGACAGGTGCCTCCTGACGTCAGCGCTTCGGTATGCTGAACGGAATCTCGAACGCCGAGTCACCGAGGAACACCCGCAAAATGACGTCCCTGGTCTTGTCGCTCCCCTCGAAGTAAACGTCGCCTTCGACCATCTGTCCAGCCCGCAATTGACATTCTTTCAGCGAGTTTGGCATGATCGTGGCAGAATGCTGCAATGCGGCTTGGGTCACGCGGCCGTACATTTCCTCAATCTCCCGTTTTGCCGTCTGATCCGGAGAATCAATTGTTGCCACCGTGCGCCCCGTGCCGGAGCGGACTACCGAGCGTTCGGCTGGGAAGACGGCGGGACTGTAGTTCGCAGCGGCCTTAATAAGCTGGTAGGAGACCCGGCTAGGGTACTCGAAGTATAAGGTTAGCGGCTTGGGTTTAACGGCTGCGAGCAGGAACGTTTGGGGCCGAATAACAATGGTCTCGTCCCGTTCGTTCGAGATTCGGATGTGACTCTTGGCGAATTCGCGAAATCGCTCCAGCGACGCCCGAACGTAGAGGCCGCTGGCCTTAATCCCCTTCGCGAGACTCCTTGAGATCCCGCCAGCGAATTCCGAAGTACAATTTGGATCGGACGGCTGCCAGACGAACAC
>JBBTDS010000317.1:0-1626 GCA_038060875.1 Acidobacteriota bacterium
TGGAGAACGCCCATTCTACACGTACTCACTTTGCGGCGAAGCCGCGCTGTGCCTGAAATGGCTCAGTTCGACCGGACTGTGCTCGGGCGCGGCTCAGCTCTCGGAGACCGACTTTTCGGCCAGCTCGCCGAGGATCGGCAGCGAGCAGGTCTGCTGCTGGCTGGTCTTGATGATCATGAAGATCCAGACGCCCAGGATGGCCAGATCCAGCAGCTTGTCCACCCGCAGGTGGGGACCGGGCAGCGCGCGGAAGAACGGCCCGACAACCGAGTGGACGATCAGGTACGCCACGAACAGGTAAAGGCCCTGAAAGGCGTGAAAGCGCACGGAGCGGTTCTGGCGGAACTTCTCGGAGGCCAGCACGACGATGGCGGCGATCCAGCCGACAAACGGGATGTAGCAGAGAATCGAGGCCCCCCTGGGGGTCAGGCCCGCAGCCACGCGCGCGGCGACGCCGGGCTGCCGGCCCCCGCACTTAGCGCAGTACGTGTCACTGGGCCCGACCGGCGTTCCGCACTGGCAACAATAAGGCATCTATTGATCTCTACGAAGGACGCGCCCGCATGGTTCCCGCAAGCGAAATGACCGCTCCCTGCGGTCGCGGCTCGGCAACAGGCATTGCAACGGCCATGTTGAACTCTCCTCAATATGATACGATCTCGGCCATGCGAAATGTGCTTGTCTTGTGTGCCCTCTTACCGCTTCTGGCCGCGGGGGTCTCCGCCCGCGACCTGGAGATCTACTTCGTCGATGTCGAGGGTGGCCAGGCCACCCTGATTGTCGCCCCATCCGGCCAGTCGATGCTGGTGGACGCGGGCTGGCCGGGGTTCGACGGTCGCGACGCCGCCAGGATTCAGGCCGCCGCAAAGCTGGCCGGGGTCCAGCGGATCGACTACATGCTGGTCACTCATTACCACCTCGATCACGTCGGAGGCGTGCCGCCGCTGGCCGAGAAGATGCCCATAGTTCACTTCGTGGACCACGGGCCGAATACGGAAACCGGCAAGAGCCCTTCCGCTCTGTCGGAGGCTTACGAGAAGGTGTTGCGGAAGGGGAAGCGGCTTACGGTCAAACCGGGCGACAGGATTCCGGTCCGCGGCGTGGACGTACACGTGGTGGCCGCGCGCGGCGAGCGGATCGCGACGCCGCTGAAGGGCGCCGGGGCGCCGAATCCCGCCTGCGCGGGCGTGGAACGCAAGGCCGAGGACACCACCGAGAACGGGCGCTCGATAGGGTTTCTGCTCAGCTACGGCAAGTTCCGCTTCGCCGATCTGGCCGACCTCACCTGGAACGAGGAACTGGACCTGGTCTGCCCCAACAACCCCATCGGCGCCGTGGGCGTATACCTGGTCAACCACCATGGGATGAACAGCTCGAACGCGCCGGCCCTGGTTCACGGGCTGCGGCCGCGGGTGGCCATCATGAACAACGGAGCGAAGAAAGGCGGCACGCCCGAGGCCTTTCAGGTGATCCGCAAGTCGCCCGGCCTGGAGGATCTCTGGCAGCTTCATTTCTCGCTGCCCGGCGGCAAAGAGCACAACTCGCCGGAACAAGCGATCGCCAATCCCGAGGCGGCCTGCCAGGGGCACTGGCTCAAGCTGGTGGCCCGCCGCGACGGATCGTTCA
>JBBTDS010000317.1:1726-3506 GCA_038060875.1 Acidobacteriota bacterium
GGAGACAGGCGAGGACGCCTATCCTACGGGGCGGCGCTATAATGTGGTCTGCCGTGCAGGCAGGGCAACGCATCCACAAGTACGTGCTGGAGCAGAAGCTGGGCGAAGGCGGCATGGCCGAAGTCTGGCGGGCGCGCCACACCGAGCTGGACAAGCTGGTCGCCATCAAGCGCCTCTCGCCGCGGCTCAGCGCCGACCCGGAGTTCGAGCAACGGTTCCTGATGGAGGGCCGGCGGCAGGCCCGGCTCCGCCATCCCAATATCGTGCCGGTGATTGACTGCATCTCCGAAGGCAGCGACAAGTACCTGGTGATGGAGTATGTGGAGGGAGAGTCGCTGGAAGCGGCGCTCAAGCGGGCGGGCGGGCCGCTGCCGCCGCAGCGCGCGATCTACATCGCCTGGGAAGTGGCCGGCGCGCTTGCCCATGCGCACCGGCAGAACCTGATCCATCGCGACGTGAAGCCGGCCAACATCCTGCTGGATCGCGAGGGCCGTTCGTACCTGGCCGATTTCGGCATCGCGCTGATGCTGGGCGACCAGCGCGTGACGCGCGGCGGCGTCGCCGTCGGCACGGTCCACTACATGAGCCCGGAGCAGATCACGCGGCCCAGGGAACTCGACCACCGGACCGACATCTACAGCTTCGGCTGCGTGCTCTACGAGATGATCACCGGCCGCCCGCCGTTCATCGCCGAGGACGGCGACACGGATTTCACGGTGATGGCCGGCCATCTGGAGAAGGCGCCGTGCCCGCCCAGGAATCTGAATCCGGCGACGCCGGAGGCAGTCGAGTCGGTGACCTTGCGGTGCCTGGCCAAGTCGCCCGATGAACGCTTCTCGAGCGCCGAGGAACTCGCCGAGGCGCTTCGCCAGGCCTGGCACGCGACCGCGACGCAGCCCGCAGCACGCGCGACCGCATCCGCGGCGCCGCCGGCCGCCAGGTCGAGCGCACGGAGGTGGGTGTACACCATCGTTCTAGTGCTGGCTGGAGGCATCGCGGCCGCGGGAGCTTTTCTTTGGTTGAGCCGCGAGGCGCCGCCGGCCGCGCAGACCGCTCCGGAGGCAACGGCAGTGACTCCGGCGCCGGTTGCCGTCACCCCCGTGCCGGCCGCGGAACCGGCCCGTGTTGTCGAACCGCCCAAACCACAGCCTCTGCCGCCACGGCCCCGGCCCGTGACCACGACGCAGCCCAGCGCCGAAGAGCTTCGCCTGCGCGCCTGCCGGGCCATGGGACTGACGGCGGAAGAGTGCGCGAAGAAGAACCAGGAGGAAGCGGCGAGGCGCCGGCGCGCCTGCCTCGCCCTCGGGCTCTCGGAGGAGGAATGCGCCCAGCGATTTGGCAAGTGAGGGCGGTCCTGGGGGCGGCGTGCCTCGCGCTGGCCGCCCCGCTGCTCGCGTTTCAGGCGCGCAAGCCCATCGACAAGGCGGGCCTGTTCGAGGCGGTCCGGCTGCGGGGCCTGTCCACCGATGAGATGGTCTTGCTCGTGCGCGAGCGCGGCGTGGGCTTCCGCATAAGCGCCGATGACGAACGGCAACTCCTCAAGCTGGGCGCCGAGCGCCGGCTGATCGAGGCTATCCGGCAGCATTTTCGCGGCGTCGAGGCTGCCGCGCCGCCGCGCGAAAGCCCTCCCCCGCCAGCGGAGAAAGAGGCGCCCCCGCCCGCCCCGGCAACGGCGCCGCCGGCGGCCGAGGCGCCGCTGCCCGACGGCCCTCCGCTCACGCGGCATCAGGTGATGCTGCTGTTGCAGGCGGGCGTGGCTCCGGGCACGGTGACGCGCCTG
>JBBTDS010000318.1:0-15311 GCA_038060875.1 Acidobacteriota bacterium
CAGAAGCGTACAACATGGTCCCAGGTCGTGATCCCCAAAGCGGTTAAGCACCCCCGCCATCGGGCTGGGCTAGTTCCCGACCACGTCTTTGCGGCGCAGGCGCAGCTTCTGGAAGTCGGCGCCGCTGATGAGGTAGTACCAGTCGGCGAAGCGGTTATTCAGCTCGCGGGCGGCCCGCTCACCGGCGGCGGCGTCGCCGCCGTACTTGGCCGCGCGCGCGGCATCAAAGCTCACGGTGACGAACAGGTGGCGGTTCTCGCTGCCGGCGGCGATCTCGCCGAACCGCAGCGAATAGACCAGCCCGTTGGCGGTCTCCACCGCCATCTCGCCCTCGTTGGCCAGCAGGCGGCCGGCCGGCGACAGGAAGAAGCCCCGCTGCCGCAGCGACATCGCGGTCTCCAGCGACAGCCGCACCTGGCCGCTGCGCAAGTCCGCTGCGAGCGTGGGCGGCTTCGGTCGCACATCCGCGATCTTCAGGCCGTCCAGGGTGCTCGCCATGGTGTTGATGACGGCCGTGTTCAGCTTCTCCGCGCCGCCGGCGCTCCAGCGGTCGCCCTCGCGCGCCAGCGCCAGCGTCTCCATGTTCAGCAGCCGGCCGAAGGTCTCGTCAATCGAGTAGCTTTGGATGGTGACGCTGCGAATGGAGCCGGCGGCGACTCGCAGCAGGCCGGCCTGCACCCAGTCTGCGAAGCGGGCCGAGGGATCGGCTTCGGTCTTCACCACCCAGGTGCGTTTCTCGCCCGGGGCGCGCAGGTAGCGGTAGCCGGGCTTGCCTTCCACCGGCTTGCCGAAGATGAAATCGGCCAGCACATCGCCGCGCGCGTCGCGCAGCGTCACCCGCTTGCCGCGCCCGGCCAGCGCCGCAACCTTCTGGTCGAGGGGATCCACCACCCCGAACTGCGCGTGATCGAGCGGGGAATCCGAGCGCACCTGCTCCCGGCGCAGGTCGATGAGCGCGGCGGCGGTCTTGGCCAGTCGGTCGCCGATCTCGACCGGGTAACTGTGGTGCGAGGCGATCACCCAGCGGCCCCGCTGCAACTCGACCTTCAGTGGCCGGGCGGCGGCGGTGGCCTCGTCGTAGTCGATCAGCTCGATCATCCGGGCGGCCTGCGGGTCGGTGAAGTTCGGGTAGAACGCCTTTCCCTGGTCGCTCAGGATTTCCGGCGTGGCGCTCTCGGGCTGGTTGAGCGCGGCGGCCAGCGCCAGCACGATCGCCGCTCCCACGAAGCCCGCTGTTTTGGCCGTTTCCCGCCTCATTTCGCGCTCCCCGCCAGCCGGTCCGAGGGCGTGGCCATCCGCTCCCGGCGCAACCTGCGCGCCGAGACGAACAGGAACAGCAGAAAGGCCGGCACCGGCGGCAGCGCCACCGCCAGCAGCTTGATGGCGTTCTGGATGCCGCGGATGGAGTTCTCCATCTCGGCCCGGCTGTTCTCGATCTGCCGCTGCTTCTCGTCCTCGATGTTGGCGCGCGCCACCGTGAGGCGGCGGTTCTCCACCGACTGGAGGTTCGAGATCATGATCTGGCGCGTCTGCTCGTCCAGGTCGGCGCGCCGCTCGATCTCGCGCACGGCGCGGTCCAGCCGCGCCTGCGCCTCCTTGAGCCGCTGCTCGGCGACCGCCTCGGCCGCCTGGCTTTCCTTGAGCCGCCGCTCCTCGTAGGTCCGCGTGCGCGCCTCGACCGCCTCCAGCGTGCGGTGCCGCGGCCGGCGCTTGCGCAGCGCGATGAAGGCGGGATCGCCGGCCAGCTCGTCCACCGCGTTGAGCAGGAAGGTGACGTTGTCGAACTGGAGCTGCTCGATGCCGCGCCGCCGCAGATCGAAGAACTGCTCGCCCATCATGTCCACGTCGGCGATAACGATGACGTTGACCGGCCCCCGCACTCGCGCCGCCAGTACCTGCGCGGCCCCGCCGGGAGTGCGCGGCAGCTCCTGGTTGATGGCGATGCCGAACAGCGTGCGCTGCACCAGGTCCTCCCAGCGCACCAGGCCCGACTCTTTCGATGTCTCCAGCAGCGGGATGAACGCCATCCCGCCGCGGCTCCTTAAGACGCCGGGGTACAGCAGAACCGCTTCCTGAAGCCCCGCGCTCGCCGGGTCACGGGCGCTGAAACCGCCCTTGCCGACGAAGACGAACTCCTTGGGCAGGTTCTTGAGTTGGGGATGCGGGTTGTAGTTGTCCCAGGCGATGCGGTTCGTCTGCCAGGTGACGCCCACCAGGTCCATCAGCGGCTGCACGCTGCCTTTGGGTGCCGCGGGCGGCTGGGCCGGGACGAAGGGCCCGCTGTCGGAGATCTCCTGCGGCGCCAGGCTGATGTCGAACGCCGGCATCGGATCCACCATCAGCAGCGCCGGGCGGCCGCGCTTCACATAGGCGATGAGCCGGTCGATCTGCGGCTGGGTGAGCGTCGAGGGCTGCGCGGCCACCAGCGCGTCAAGGCCGGCCGGGTAGTCGGTGTCGGGCGGAACGCGCACCACCTCGTACTGCTTACGCAACTCGGCCACGATCGACCAGTCCTGGGTCTGCGTCTTGCTCTGGAAATCGAAACCGCCGAACAGCTTGGCCCCGGTCTCCAGGATGCCGATCTTCTTGCGTTTGGCCCGCGAGACCACGCGCACCGAGCGCATCAGCTCGTACTCGACCGGCAGCCCGCGGTCGAAGAACGGGATGACGAACTCCTCCGAGCCACAGGTGAACACCAGGCCGAGGAAGATGTCGTTCACCGCGCGGGCGCTCTCCTCGACGACCGGCACGCGATAGGGCCGGATGCCGTAGCGCTCCTGGGCCTCGCGCGCCTGGGGAGAGTATTTCAGCGTCTCGATTATCCTGGTGTGCACCGCCTCGCTGCGAGCCGCATCGAACTCGCGCAGAATGGTGACCAGATTGGTGCGCGCGTCGATGTAGCTCCGCGGCACGTCGGGGCTGAGGTAGGCCTGGATGAAGACCGGCTGGCGCGGCGAGAGGGCGCGCAGCAGCTCTCTGGTCCCGGCGGAGAGGGAGTGAATTCCCTCCGCGGTCACGTCGAGGCGCAAACGCGTGCCGGAGGCGAGCAGCGTCAAGCTGGCCACGGCCACGCCGAGCGACAGCGCCCGCACGAGCGCGTGCGCCCCGAGCCGGGGCGCGTTGGGTCCGCTCGGCCAGCGGCGCCGTCCCAGCAGGGCGACGTTAAGATACAGCGTGGCCACGGCGAACGCGCCGAAGTAGACGAGCGAGCCGGGCGTCACCACGCCGGCGGCGAGATCGCGGAACTGCTCGACCACCGAAAGCCTCTCGGCCAGCCGCTCGGCCGTGCCGGTGAGAATTACCCCGGCGCGGTCCGCAAAGACCGGGACCGAGCAAAACACCGCCCCGAGGATGAAGGCGACCGTCAGGTTGGCGGTCGCGAGCGACGCCAGCATGCCCAGCCCTAACAGCGCGACGCCCATCAGCCAGTAGCCGAAGTACGTGGAAGCCATCAGCCCCGGGTCGGGGTTGCCCAGCCACGAGAGCACCACCACGTGGCTGAACGAAAAGACCAGCGCCACCGTGTAGACCGCGACGCCGGCCAGGTACTTTCCCAGGACTACTTCCAGGTCGCTGGCCGGCAGCGTCAGCAGCAGCTCGTCGGTGCCTTGCTTCCTCTCCTCCGCCCACAGGCCCATGCTGATGGCCGGGATGAGGAAGACCAGCAGATAGGGAAACAGCGCGTTGAGCTGGTCGAGGTTGGCCAGATTGGTGGCGAAGAAGCGCTCCTGCCAGAAGGCGGCCATGGCGCTGACGAAGACGAACAGCGTGAGGAACACATAGCCGGTCGGGGTGCCGAAGTACCCGCCGAGCTCGCGCAGGAAGACGGCGCGGATCACACGGCTGCGCATGGTCCCTCCCCGGGCGGGTCCTCTTGCGTCAGGGCGTGGAAGGCCTCTTCGAGCGACGGCAGGCCCGCCTTCATCTCCTCCGGCGAGCCGTCGAAGACGATGCGTCCGCGGTCGATGAAGAGCACGCGGTCGGCCATCGCTTCGACCTCTTGCAGGATGTGGGTGGAGAGCAGGATGGTCTTGCTGCGCCCCAGCTCGCGGATCGTCTGGCGCACCTCGCGGATCTGGTTAGGGTCCAGGCCGCTGGTGGGCTCGTCCATGATGAGCACGTCGGGTTCGTGCAGCAGCACTTGGGCCATGCCGACGCGCTGGCGGTACCCCTTGGAGAGCTTGTGGATGCTCTTTTCGAGCACGGTCTCGATCGCACAGAGCGCGACCACCGCCTCGATGCGCTGCTTGAGGCGCGGGCCGGCCAGCCCGCGGGCGCGGCCGAAGAACCTCAGCAGGCCGAGCGGGGTCATCTCCGGGTACAGAGGCCCGTTCTCCGGCAGGTAGCCGAGCCGCTCGGCGGCCGCGATGCGCCCGGTGGCGACATCGATCCCCGTCAGCCGTGCCGTGCCGGCGCTGGGCGCCAGGTATCCGGTCAAGATCCTCAGCGTGGTGGACTTGCCGGCGCCGTTCGGCCCCAGGAACGCGGCCACCTGTCCCTGGGGGACGCTGAAGGTGACGTCGCGGATGGCGGCGAAGTCCCCGTAAAACTTCGAGAGGCCGGCGGCCTCGATCATGGGTAGAGCGTTGGAATCAGCCATGCTGCTTCAGCAGCTCCAGCAGGGCCGCCAGCTCCTTGCGCACGTTATCCAGCGCCGCCGGGCGGGCGGGGAACAGCGCGGATTGCTCGGGCTCGCGCTGCGGGCCGGTGCGGCGCCCACGGACCCGCGGCGCCAGGAGCCGGCGCGCGCCCTCGATGGTGAACCGCCTCTCGTAAAGCAACCGCTTGATCTCCAGCAGCAGCTCAACTTCCTTGCGCCGGTACATGCGCTGGCCGGAGCCGGATTTCTTGGGCGCCAGCGCCGGGAACTCCATCTCCCAGTAGCGCAACACGTAGGCCGGGACCCCGAGCAGGCGGCTGACCTCCCCGATGCGGAAATAGAGCTTGTCCGGGATCTCCGGAACCGGCTCTGCCTTGGGTGTGCTTTCGGCCATTGCGCCACCGTCACTGGTTGAAGCCCGGACGGCGCAGCGGGACGTCCAGGCGCAGCTCCTTCATGAAGCGGCCGCGCATGTGGCCGAGCCACTTATCCACGTAGCGGCGGTTGAGATCCAGGGTGGCGATGGCCGCCTGGCCGCGCTCGGGCGCCGCCGCCAGCGTCTCGCCGTCGGGGTCCAGGATGTAAGTGGGGTGGTCGTAGCCGGAGGAGGCCAGGAAGACTTGGTTCTCGATGGCGCGCGCCTTGGGCAGCGCGTTGTTGCCGCCCCAGATCGGCAGCAGGATCAGCTCGGCGCCGCCGAGCGCCAGGGCGCGGGCGGGGTCGGCGTATTGCAGGTCCCAGCAGATCATCATGCCCACCTTGCCGAAATCGGTCTGGAAGACGGGGTAGTCGTCGCCACGCGTGAGCCCGCCTTCTATCTCCTCGCGCGGCAGGTAGACCTTGCGGTACTTGCCGGCAACCCGGCCGCGGCGGTCGATGAGCACCGCCGTGTTGTAGATGGCCGCGCCCTCGCGCTCGTAGATGCCGGCGGCCACGTAGGCGTTGCGCTTCTGCGCCACTTCGCCCAAGCGGGCGGTGGTCGGGCCGGGCACCGTCTCGGCCACTTCGGCGTACTTCTTCCCCGTGCCCACCACCGTGATGCCTTCCCCCAGCAGGATCAGGTCGGCCTTGCCGGGGACGGCTTTTTCGATGACCTCCAGGAAGCGGCTGACGCTTTCGGTGGCGCCGGACGTCTTGCCCGGGCGGAAGTTGAGGGCAGCCACGGTGACCTGGCGCGGGCCGGGGGCAGCCACCGGCTCCAGCGAGATGTCGTCCCACCACACGGTGGCCTGCGGCGCGTTTTCGAGCCAGAGCTGGATGGCGACGGCGACCGCCTTTTCCGGCGCGGGCGCTTCGAGGCTGACGCGCCGCCAGTCGCCCTCCGGCCGGGTTGCGTAAGCGTAGTCGGGCTGGCCGGCCCGCTTGCCCTCAGCGGTGCGCCACTCGAGCCTGGCCACCACCTGGAGCGGTTCGTAGTTGACGGCGTCGGCGCGGTAAGAAGCGCCGAGCCGGTACCACTGGCCGGGCTGGACACCCGTCACCGCGTATTCCCAGCCGCCGGCGGCGGCTGCGTTGCTGTTGCCGGAGATGGCCAGCGAGCCCGGCTCGCCGCGCGAGTGGACCTGATCGACGAAGGTCTTGGGCGCCATCTCGGCCCGCGCCGCCCAGCTCCTCCAGCCCGCCGGCAAGCCGTCCGGACCGGCCGTGAATCCGGACTGCCGGAATGGTGGCGCAGCCGCGGCCAGCGCGGCGGCCGAGAGAAACAACGATAGCATCCGCATAGGAAAGAGTATAGCGCCAGGACGCCGGCGGGCTTTGGTATACTCCCTTTGCCATGTGCACTCATCCCGATCTGTGGACGCGCCGGCAACTGCTGGCGACCGCGGCGCTGGCCGGCGGCGAAGGCGTAGTGGTCGGCGGCTACAAGCCCCAACTGGCGGTGGGCTTCTACGTCTGGACCCAGATATTCCAGCGGCAGAAGAAGACGCTGGCCGAGGTCACCGCTGGCGTCGAGGAGGCCTGCGCGGCCACGCGGCGGGCAGGCTACCGGCGCGTCGAGCTGATGTCCCAGTTCTTCCGCCCCGAGGTGCGCGAGAAGACCGTCCGCTCCCTCAAGCTCCACAAGCTGGAGATGCCGAGCGTGTACAACGGCGGGCCTATGCACACCGCCGCCGATGCCGAGCAAACGATCACCGACACCTTGCAGGTGGCCGTGGCGGCCCGCACCGTCAAGGCCCGCCTGCTGAACTTCAACCCCAGTCCCAAGCCCAAGCGCGAGCGCAAGACCGACGCCGAACTGGACGCCCAGGCCCGCTACGTTAACGATCTGGGCCAGAAGCTGCGCGTCCAGGGGCTGAAGCTCCAGCTCCATCACCACAATCCCGAGATGGAAGAGAACGCCCGCGAGTGGCGGCACCTCCTAAACAACACCGACCCCAAGCTGGTCTGGTTCTGCGTGGACGTGGACTGGGTGCGCCGCGGCGGCCAGCAGCCGCTCGCCTTGCTGCGCGAGGCCGCCCCGCGGCTGGCCAGCCTGCACCTGCGCAACTCCAGGCAGGACGTGTGGACCGAAGACTTCGGCGACGGCGACATCGACTACGGCGCCGTGGCCGGCCTGCTCAAAGAGATCGGCTTCCAGGGCCTGCTGGTGGTCGAGCTGGCCTACCAGAAGGAGACGCAGCTCACCCGCTCGCTGGAAGAGAACCTGAAGCTCAGCCGCGTGTTCACGGAGAAGACGTTCGGGGTGCGGTAGTCACGGGTGGCAGGCCAGGAGGCCTACCCTACCAGGGCGCGCACCCAGGCCAGGCTGCGCTCGATCATCGGCCCGCCCTGCCCCTCGCACTCCAGGCTGAGCACGCCGTCAAAGCCGATGTCGCGCAGCATGCCCACGCATCGGCGGATATTCTCGGCGTTGACGCCGTCGCCGATGGCGCAGTGGCTGACGGCGATGCCGGTCAGCTCGCCGCGCATGGCCCGCGCCAGCTCCGGGCTGACGTCCTTGATGTGCACGTGGTTGACCTTGTCCTTGAAGCGCTCCAGGAACGCCACCGGGTCCTGGCCGGCGATGA
The DNA here is from genome assembly GCA_038060875.1 of Acidobacteriota bacterium. Lineage (GTDB taxonomy): Bacteria > Acidobacteriota > Terriglobia > Bryobacterales > Bryobacteraceae > JBBTDS01. The sequence continues at coordinate 7,609 of JBBTDS010000318.1, forward strand.
ACGTGTTGCCGGTGTCCATGTTCAAGCGCAGGTAGGGCGAATCGCCGAAGGCCAGCATCTCGGCCATGAAGTCGGGCTTGGTGGTGTAGTAGCCGTGCGGCTCGATGTTGATGGTGATCTCGTAGGCCTCGGCCGCCGGCAGGATCTGCTGGTAGATCCGTCGCATGTGGGCCATCGCCTCGCGGTCAGTCATGCCGGCGGGCTGGTTGCGGTCGTCGGTGGTGTCCACGCGCGGGCAGCCCGCGAGCTTGGCCCAGCGGAGCGTGTGCAGCACGTACTCGACGCCGAGGGTGGCGCCTTCGGGCAGCGAGAGCGGGAAGGCGGCGTCGAGCTGCGAGAACCGGACGCGGTAACGGTCCATCTTGCGGCGCAGCAGCAGCGGGTCCTCCCACAGCGCCACGTGGGGCTGGTAGCCGAGGCCGTGTATCCAGCTCACGCCGTCGATGGTTCCGCACTCGATGTAGTCGAGGCCGCACCGCTCGGCCCACTGGAGGCACTGCTCGAAGCTCCAGTAGCTGCTGTTGAAGGCGTCGGTATGGAACCCGAGCGCGAGCATCGTCCCTCGACCGGCGGGCGCCGGTTCAGGTGGCCCGCGCCGCCGTCAGCCGGCGGGCAAGCGAGACGGCCACGCTGGCGTTCTCGCCGTAGCCGTCGGCGCCGATCTCGTCGGCGTAGCGCTGGGTGAGCGGCGCGCCGCCCACCAGCACCTTCACCTTCTCGCGGAGGCCGGCCGCCTTCAGCGCCTCGATGGTGGTTTTCATCGCCGGCATGGTCACGGTGAGCAGGGCCGACAGGCAGATGATGTTGGCGTTTCTGGCCGTGACCGCATCGACGAACTTGTCGGTCCCGACATCGGCGCCGAGGTCGATCACCTCGAAGCCGCCGCCTTCGAGCATCGAGGCGACCAGGTTCTTGCCGATGTCGTGCAGGTCGCCCTTGACGGTGCCGATGGCCACCCGGCCCAGCGGCTCGGCGCCCTGGGCGACCAGCAGCGGCCGGATCAGCGCCATCGCGCCCTTCATCGCACGCGCCGACAGCAGCAGCTCGGGCACGAAGTACTCCTCGCACTCGAAGCGCCGCCCCACCTCGTCCATCGCCGGAATCATGTGCTTGGTCACCAGCTCGAGCGGGTCGGCGCCGCCGTCGAGCACTTCCTTGGTCACCGCCACCGACGCCTTGGCGTCGCCGGTGATGATCGCGTCGTAAAGTTGTGAGAGCTCAGCCATGGGTCCTATTCTAATCCCAGCGCCGGCGCCGGTGTGCCATAGCTCGCCGGGTCGAACAGCTCGCCGTAGCGCGGCAGCACCTCAGCCTCCAGGGCGGCGGCGTCCTCGGGGAGGGCGTCGAGGTCGCGCGCGATGCGGTCCAGCCAGCGCGCCTCCACCTTGGAGAGGGAGAGCCGCCCGGCGGCGCCGGCCTCGCGGATCAGGGCAGCCGCGGTGCGGCCCGCGGCCAGCGTACGGCGGTAGTCGTCGCCGGCGTGCTCCAGAATCGCCGCGGCGATGCGGAGGGTCGCCTGCGGGCTCAACAGCAGGGCCTGCGGGCTGCGGCATTCGTCGCTCGCCACCAGCAGGTCGCGCAGCATCTCGCGCCGGCCTTGTTCGGCGGCGGTGTTGAACAGGCGGCAATCGTAAGCCAGCATCTCCAGAAAGACCTCGGGCGCCCCGGCGGCCAGCAGCCGGACGTTCTGCACGGACTCGTTGCTCCACAGGTCGGCGGCCATGGCGGCGATGTTGCCAAGGGGGCTGAGGTGGGCGCAGGCGGCCGTCTTGCCCTCCATCGAGATGGGGCACCCGGCGATCGCCTTCAGCACCGGCCCTTCGTAGGCGCAGTCCTTCGAAGGCCCCCGCACGCCGCACTCGTAAGCGATCAGCGACCGGGCGGCCGTCATCGCGCGCACTACCGCCGCCAGCACCTCCGGCAGCATCTTCTGGTGGGCAAGCTGCATCGCCGTGTTGGCGAAGCCGCAGCCGGAATCGCCGGCGGCCATCGCGCCTTCGACCTCGGCGGCGGCGACCAGCTCGCTCCAAAGCCACTCCATGTCGCGCGCGGCCAGCACGCCGAGCGCGTAAACGATGCCGGCCATGTCGGCTTCGACGAGCGCCTTGTCGTGCACTTCCTTGCCGCCGACCGACTCGATGCTCAGCATGTCCGCCCCGGCGCGGGCCGCGCGCCGCCAGGCCTCCCGCATCGCTTCCCAGTGGGGGCCCGAGCGCAGCCGCGGCGGCCGCGTCGCATCGCGCAAGTCCACGATGGTCACCCGCAGCGCGCACTTCAGGCCGTGCTTCGCGTGGGCGCGCTCCAGCTCCTCGCGCACCAGGGCGGTGATCTCGGCGCCCCAGGCGGGGTGCTCCGTAAGAGCGGGCAGTTGCTCGAACTCCAGCACCAGGCCGGGGACCTCGAGCGCGCAGGCCCGTTTGATGATGCTCGCGGCCATCTGCCGGTACTCTTCGATGACCTGGGGCCAAGCCGCCTCGTTGATGGTCATGGCCGGCAGGGTGAAATTGGATTCGGGATAAACGAGGCCGCCGCCGAGAGTGAGCCCGCGGCCCACGCTGACGGGCCGCGGCGCGATGCCGTAGAGAAGATCGCCCGGGGCGCGGATGGCAACCTCGGTGAAGCGCGTGCGCATGGTTCAGCTTGACGGCGGCTACTGGAAGTCGTCGCCGGTCTCCTCTACCCATTTTGCCATCAGCGCGCGGCGCTCGCCGAGGACCGTCGCCGCGCTGGCCCGCCGCGCCAGGTTACAGATCTCGCCCGGGTCCAGCTCGAGATCGAAGAGCTGCTCCGGCCGCTCGCCGCCGTTGAACACGATGTACTTGTGTCGCCGCGTGCGCAGCATCCGCCCCTGGCGCCGCTTGTCGCCGTATTCGGAAAGCTCGGAGACCACGAACGGCCGGTCGAACCCCGCGCCCGAGATCGCACCGCGCAGGCTCCGCCCGCGGATCAGCGCCGGCGTGCGAACCGCGGCGTAGTCGCAGATGGTCGGCAGGATGTCGAGGCCCGAGACCAGGCTTCGGCTATCCTGGATGCCGCGGCGCTCGACGCCTGCGCCGGCCACGATGACCGGCACCCTGGCCGTCTCCTCCCAGAAGGCGGCCTTTTGCGCCCAGCGGTGCGAGCCGAGACCCTCGCCGTGATCCGAGGTGAGGATGATCAGCGTGTTGTCATACAGGCCGGCCGAACGTAGCGCCGAAAGGACCCGCCCCACCTGCCGGTCCACGTCCTCCACCAGGCGGTAGTAACTGTGCAGATAGAAACGGACGTCGTCGCGGTTCCACTTCGAGGCGATGCCCACCGCCTGCGACATCAGGTTGTAGCCGGCGGCGCGGAAGACCTCGCCCATCGTGGGTATGCCGGGCGCGATCGGCAGGCCGTTCACCCGCACCCCGGTCTCGTGCGGCATGCGGCTGGTGAAGAAGCTGCTGCGAGCCGGCGAGCACACCGGGTAAGTGGAATAGGACTCGGTGAAGCTGACGCCGTCGGCGGCCAGGCTGTCCATGGCGGGCGTTCGCACGTAGGGGTTGGCGCTGGAACTCATTGCGCACTGCGACTGCTGGTCGGTGATGATGAACAGTATGTTGGGCCGCTCGGCCGCGGCTGCCGGCGCCCGCCGGCCGCGCGAGCGCCGCTGCGCCGGCGCCAAGGAAGGCTCTCCGATTCATGGCCGCTCCTGATTATATTGCACGCCGGGATCTGCTACATTCTCGGTGCTATGGAGACCCATCGCCGCGGTTTTCTGCGCACGTCCACGTTGGGCGCGATCGGCGCCCTGGCGAGTCAAGGCCAGCAGCCGCAGCGCATCCTGATCCAGCCGGCCGCCGGCGAAAGCTTCAAGCGGCGGCTGGCGGCGCGCGAATTGCTCAACGGCCTGAGCCGGTTGGCTGTGGCTGCCGAAGTGCGCCTGGCCGGGCCTGACGCCCGGCCCGCCGCCGGTGAGCTGGCGATCGCCCTGCGCATCGACGCGGGGCAGTTCCGCAATGCCGAAGCCTACGCGGTGAGCGCCCAGCCCGGGCAGGTGCTCATCGCAGCCGCCAGTGAGCAGGCGCTGCTCTACGCCGTCTTCGATTTCCTCGAACGCCAGGGCGTCTTCTTCGGCATCGACGGGCCGAGCTACCCGCTCGAAGCGTCCGGCGGGCCGGCGCTGCCGCCACCGCAGCAGCCCTGGACGGCCTCGCCGCGCTTCGCCGTGCGCGGCCTGCTGCCCTGGCCGGACTTCCTCAACTGCATCACCGTCTACAACGAAGAAGACTTCCGCGCCTACTTCGAAGCGATGCTGCGCATGCGCTTCAACACCTTCGGCATGCACGTTTACACCGGGGCGCGGCAGTGGGCCGAATCGTATCTCTCGTTCGAATTCGCCGGCGTGGGGCACCTGTCGTTTCTCGATACCTCGGCCACCAACCGCTGGGGCTACCTGCCGCAACGAACCTCGACGTTCGGCATGGGCGCAGCGCAGTTCTACGACGGCGAGGTCTTCGGCAGCGACGCCACGCGGCTGGCGCGCGATCCTTGGGAACAGGCCGAGCAGGGGCGCCGGCTGCTGCGCCGGGCTTTCACCTACGCGGAGCGGCTCGGCCTACGCACCGGCATCGGCTTCGAGCCTTACAGCGTGCCGGACGAGATCGTGCGCGCGCTGCCGCCAGAGGTCAGGGTGGCCGACCTGAACGCGCGCAACCCCCGGGTGGACCCGGACTCGCGCGCCGCCCGCGACCTGCTGGAGACGCGGCTGGGGCAACTGCTGGAAGCTTACCCCGGCGTCGATCACGTCTGGCTCTGGGAAGACGAAGGAATGAACTGGGACAGCCGTAAGACCGGGATACCGCTCTCGGTGACGCCGTTCCTCCAGGCGCACGACTTCCTGCGCCGCCACGCGTCGAAGAAGCGGCTGGTGGTGGCCGGCTGGGGCGGCGTCGCCCGCCATTTCGCCGACTTCCATAAGCGCCTGCCGCGCGACGTCATCTTCTCCTGCCTCAGCGATTCGCTCGGCTGGGACCCGGTCCACGAGGTCTTCGGCCAGCTCGAGGACCGCGAGCGCTGGCCGATCCCGTGGCTGGAAGACGACCCGGGCATGTGGTTCCCGCAGCTTCTCGTCCACCGCTTCGAGAGCGACATGAATCGCGCGCAGCGCTTCGGCTGCCAGGGCCTGATCGGCATCCACTGGCGGCACCGCATCGTCGATCCCACCGCCGCCTTCCAGTCACGCTTCAGTTGGGACGAGAAGCTCACGCCGGCCGCGTATTACCGCGCCTACGCGCGCACTCAGGCCGCCGGGGACCGCGCGGCGCGGCTCGCCGGCGCATTGACCGATTCCGACCGCAACCTCAAAGCGATCAGCACCTTCGCCGGCCAAGTCAAGGATGGCCACGCGGTGACGCACGGCTTCTCGGGCGACTACAGCGAGGCGTTCACCTTCTGGTCCCGCAGCGAGCCCGAGGCGCGGGTGATCGCCTCGCACCAGGAAGCGGCTGCGGCGCTGCGCGCCATCGCCGGCGAGGCCGCTTCCGACACCGAGAAGGAGCGCCTGGAGTACCTGACCCGCCAGGTGGAGATGTGCGTGCCGTATTTTGAAGCCTGGGGCCTGGCCCACCGCCTGCACAAGCTGCTCCAGGGCGCGGCCAAATCGAAGAAGGACGGACGCGCCGAGGAGGCGCGCGCGACCATCCTCAAGGACGGAGTTCCGCTGTGGCTGGAACTGGCACCGCGAGTGCGCCGCGCGCTGCTCGATTTCCAGCGCGTGGTGGCCACCCGCAACGACCTCGGCCAGCTTGCTTCCATGCACAACAAGTTCGTGCGGCTGGCGCTGGTCCGGTTGCGGCTGTCGATGAAGGAATACCTCGACGAGCTGCCGCGCGAAACCGAGTCTCTGTTCGAGGAGGTGATGCGGCCCGACGCCGGGGCCCCGCCGCGGCTGTTCCTTCCCACACGGCCTACGGTGCTCGGCGATGGCGAGAAGTTGCGGCTGCTGATCGTCGCGCCGGGCCCGGCCCAGGTGACCGGGGTGGCCCTGCACACTCGTGCGCGCGGCGCCGCCGAATGGGTCGCGACGCCGGCCAGGTTACTCGGACGGCGCACCTGGCAGGCGACGCTGGGCCCGTTCGCGCCGGAAGCGCTCGCCGTCGAGTATTACGTTTCCGCCGCGGCCGCGGGGCGGCGGCTGGTCGCGCCGCCGGATGCGCCGAAACAGGCGTACGCGGTCACGGTGGCGTGAGCACTATCCTTTGAGCGTCGCCTCGACCGCCGGGATGGCCGGGTCCTCCAGTTCCCGCATCAGCGCCAGCATCTGGCGCGTGAGCTGCGCGATCAGCTCGCGCTGGCCCTTCTCGCGGGCCAGGTTCTTCATCTCCCGCGGGTCGTTCTGCAGATCGTAGAGCTCATCGATGTCCCGCGGGTGGAGGTTCAGGATGAGCTTGTAGCGGCTGGTGCGGAGCGCCTTGACGGTCGGGTGGGCGGGATCGGCGCCGCCGCCGAACATCTCGTAGAGAAAGGCCTCGCGCGAGGGTTGCGACCTGGCCCGGCCGTCCACCTGCGGCCGCCAGGAGCGGCCCTGCACCGGCCGCGGCGCCTTGAGGCCGCAGAAATCCAGGATGGTCGGCAGCAGATCCACGTTGCTGACGAAGGCGCTGGAGCGCTGGCCGGGCTGGATGGCGCGCGGGTAGCGGGCCAGCATCGGCACGCGCAGCGCCTCTTCGTACGCCTCCATCTTGCCGTGCAGGCCGTGCTCGCCGTGGAAGAAGCCGTTGTCGCCGGCGTAGACGATGATGGTGTCCTCGGCGAGCTTCTGCTCGTCCAGGAACCGGAGCAGCCGCGCCACGCTGTCCTCGACGCCCATCAGGCAGCGGTGCTGGTCCCGTTCCCGGGCGGCCCACTGCTCCAGCCCCAGCGGCTGGGCCGCCGCTTTGGCTTTCTTCCGACCCGCCTTGCCCGCCGGCTGGTCGCCGCCGCGGGCCCGGCCGCGCACCCGCGCGGGCTTGCCTTCGTCGTCGATGAAGTACGAGGACGGCGGCTTGAACTCGATTCCGGCGAAGTCGTTCTCGTGTCCGGGCGCGGGCGTGAAGGGCCCGTGGCAGGCCTTGTAGCCCATCCAGGCGCAGAAGGGCTGGCCCGGCTTCGCCCCGCGCATGAACTCGATGGCCTGGTCGGTGATGATCTGGGTGTCGTAGCCTTTGAGGTCCACCCACTTGCCGTTTATGTTCTTTCGCGGATCGACGTAGGCGCCCTGGGCGATCTGCGCGGCCCAGTAATCGTAACCGGGCTGCACCCGGTCGTCGCCGTCCATGTGGAACTTGCCGATGTGGGCGGTGCGGTAGCCGGCGTCGTGCAGCAGGCGCGGCAGGCTCTGAAGCTCCTGGTTCCAGCGGATGCCGTTGTTGTAGATGCCGTTCGAGTGTGGGTAGAGCCCGGTCAGGTTGCAGGCGCGGCTGGGAGCGCATAGCGACATGGCCACGAAGCAATTGCTGAACACCACGCCTTCGCGCCCCAGGCGGTCGATGTTGGGAGTCTTCATGAACGGGCTGCCGGTGATGCTGAGGGTGGCGTAGCTCTGGTCGTCGGTCAGGAGGAAAAGGAAATTCGGGCGGCGGGCGGCGGCGGCCCGCGCGGTGCGAATGAAAGGCCCGGTGGCCGCGCCGCCAAGCAGTTCTCTCCGTGTCAGTGGCATGGTGGGCAGTGTACCGCAGCCGTGCGGCGCCGGCAAGGCAACG
>JBBTDS010000319.1:0-8193 GCA_038060875.1 Acidobacteriota bacterium
CACCGAAGACCCAAATGTTAGGTCACCGAAGTACCGTGGAAATCGAGGCTAGCGTTCAGCGTGGCTGGCCCGGGGGCCTACCAGCTCAGACGCAAGGTCAACTGCAATTCGCGGGCGCCGCTGCCCGAGCTGCGCGTGCTCAAGATGCCGTCGCCGCCCACGCTGTTGGGGTTGCCCGGGTGGTTGAGCACGTTGAAGAAGTCCGCGTTGAAGCGCAGCCGGAAGCGCTCCGTGATGGGCACGGTCTTGAACAGAGATGCGTCCAGGTTCCACTGCCGCACGCTGGGAAGATACTGCTGGCGCCACGGGTGCAGGTTGTCGTTGTAAGTGGTGCGGCGCAGGGTGCCGTCGTTCAGCGGCGCCCACACGGTGTTGCTTCCGTAGAACTGGTACATGGGGTCGCCGCGGCTGGGGTTCTTGGGCCAGGGTATCAGAGGCTCGGCCGCGGGCTTGTAGGCGGCGGGGACGCCCATGACACCGTTAGGCCTGCCGTTGGCATCCACGCTGTTGATCTGGTTGGCGGGGATGTAGCCGTTCCACCACAGGTATCCGGGACGGCAGACGCCGGGGCGGCAGTCCTGGACCGGGTACTGGTAGCCGTAAGTCTCGATGCCGTTGCCGACGGGATAAACGCTGGTCGGAAGGCTGAAGTACGTGCTTCGCAAATAGCCCATGCCGGCGATCTGCCACCCCCCGATCACCTTGTCCAGGATCCCCTTCGCGCTGCCGCCGAGCCACTGGCCGCGGCCGAAGGGCAAGTCCGCGATCCAGTTCCAGCGCACGCGGTGCTTGGGGATGGCGGTGTCGCGCTGGTAATTCAGAAAGCGGTTGCGCGCATCCGGATCGGCGGGCACAGCGCCGGGCAGGAACACGTTCGTTCCGGGAATGGGATTGTTCCAGGTCAGGCCGCCCGCGCCCAGGGCGTTGCTCATGGTGTAGAAGACCTGGTAACCGAAGCCCTTGCTGTAGCGGCGCTCCATCTCCAACTGGAAGCCCTGAAAGTTGGACCAGCCGGACTTGCGGTATTCCTCGACGGTGCCGTAGACCACCTGGTCGTAAGGCCGGCGCAGCACGTCGCCGAACTCGCCGGTGGGCAGTTGCGTTTTCCTGGTCGCGTACCAGATGTACTCGGGGGTCTGCTCGTTGTAGCGGTAGAACTGTTCGAGGTGGCCGCCGTGATTGCCCACGTAAGCGGCGCGGGCCACGGTGTTGGGCAGGACCTCCTTTTCGAGCGTCAGGTTCCAGTCATGGACGCGCGGGTCGGGCTGGTCCTTGGCGAAATACGACGCCTGGATGGCCCAGCCGCGGCCGAGACCGGCGCGGTCGTTGGCGCTTACCTCATTGCGGCTGTTGACGCCGGCGATGACGGTCGGCGCGGACCGCATGCCCCACAGGGCGATGCCGTCGGGCGAGAGGCGCGTCCCGGTGTTACGGTCGTTGGTGTACCAGGCCGTCAGCGGCGCGTTCAGCCGCATCCGGGCGGTGAAGGTGCGCAGCGGGATGGGGAAGTACGAGGTCCGGAAGCCGCCGCGGAGGATGAAGCCGCGCGCCCCGTCGCCGGCCCGGTACGCGAACCCGAGCCGCGGCCCGAAGTCGGTCCACGGCGTCGTCATCAGGTCGCGGTTGAGGCCGGCTTCCTTATAGCTCTCGAATTTCACGTCGATGGCTTGCAGGCCCTCGACCAGCTTGGGCAGCGTCGCCCCCTGCGCGTACATCTCCTCCAGCGGTGAGGCCAGCACGACCATGTGCCTGGCGGGATCGAAACCGGTGAGGATATGGTGCTTTTCCGTGTACGGCGGCCACTTCTCCCAGCGCAGGCCGAGGTTGAGGGTGAGCCGCGGCGACACCTTCCAGTTGTCCTGGAAGTAGAGCGCGTACTCGCGGCCGCGCATGTAGAAGTTGCCGCGGGCGAACTGGTTGGTATAGTTCAGCACGCCGATGTAAAGGTTGGCGATGTTGCTGCCGGTGAACGGCGTGGCCTGCGGGTACTGCCGCGGCGAGGTGGCATCATAGAGCGACGTGGCGGCGGAGCCGAAGCTCAGGTTGCCGGCCACGTTCTGCTGGTCCGGCAGAACCGTGAGCTGATCGTAGCGGTAGTGGAAGCCGAACATCAGTTCGTGCCGGCGGTGGATCTTGGTGGCGTTGTCGTCGAAGATGAAGTAGTTGAAGTCGGAGGCCTTGGTGTTGGTGGACTCGTAGATGAGGCTGCCCAGGCCGGTGCTGTACATGCCGGGCCAGCCGTCGCTGCCGAAGGGGTTCGGAAGGCCGAGCTTGTCGGAGTAGAACGCGCCGGGCTCGCCGGTCGCCTCGCGCCAGCGCTCGCGCTGGGCGCTGGCCAGCACTTCGTTGAACAGCGTGGGCGAGAGGGTCCGGACCCAGGTAAGCGCCAGGCTCTTGTTCGGCGCCTTGGTCTGGGTGTAATTGGCGATCTTGTCCAGTGTCGGGATCTGGCCCGACATGGCGACGTTGGAGTAGTGGTCCGCGTTGCTGAGCCGGGCGTAGAAAGCGTCCTTGTCGCTGAAGCGGTGGTCGAAGCGCATGGCCCAGGTCCAGTTGCGGGCGGTGTTTTCGAGCGGTCCGTACCAGTTGTCGTCGAGCATCGGGTTGATCTGCGGATGCGTCGGCAGTGGCGTGACGCTCAACAGGTGCTTGGCCAGCGGGCTCAAGCGCGCCGGATCGATCGTGTTGGGGACGCCACGGTAGGCGAACTGCTGGCGCTCCCAGGTATTCGGGTTGGTCGACCACGGATCGTGGATCTTCGTCTGGCGGCCCTGGGAATCGACCAGCTCGCGGAAGTCGCCGTTGCGCATCGCCTCGCTGAAGACGCGGCCAGAGCCGGTGCGCGGGTTGATGTTGCGGTAGCCCTCGTAAGCGGCGAAGAAGAACGTGCGGTTGCGGCCGTCGTAAATCCGCGGCAGCCGGACCGGCCCGCCGGCCGAGACGCCGAATTCGTTGCGGATGAGCTGCGGCGGCTTGCTGTAAAAGTCGGTGCGCTGCCGCGCCTTGCCGATGGCGTTGTTGCGGTGGGTCTCGAAGGCAGAGCCGTGGACCCGGTTGGTCCCGCTCCTGGTGGACATAATCACGCTGGTGGGCCGGGTGAACTTGGCCGAGGAGTTGTTGACTTCCACCTTGAACTCCTCGATCGTGTCCAGGCCGGGCTGGCGGCTCATCATCCCGCCCCACAGCTTGTCGGTCTGGGCCGCGCCGTCGAGCACGAACTCCTGCGAGCCCTCCCTGAGGCCATAGGCGCGCATGCCCTCCATGCCGGGGACGCTCACCAGCAGGCTCGAAACGTTGCGGCCGTTGATGGGCAACTGCTCGATGCGCTGGCGCTCGAGGATGTGGCCGAGGGTCGGGCTGTCCACGATCACCATGGGGGTGACGTCCCGCACCGCGACTTCGGTGGTGGTTGGCCCGACGCGCAGGACCGCATCCACCACCGTGCTCCGCTGCACCTGGACGGTGAGGGTGGCCTCGAACTTCTGCATGCCGGCCGACTCCACCGCCAACCGGTACGCCCCCGGCACCACGCCCAGGAACAGGTAGTAGCCGGATTCGTTGGTCGTGGTCTTGGAGGTGATGTTGGTGGCGGTGTTGGTGAGGGCCACGGCCGCGCTCGGAATGACCGCGCCCGACTGATCACGAACGGTGCCGCCGACGGTTCCGGTGCTCGTCTGGGGGAGAACGGGTGACGCCGCGAAAGCGAGCAGCAGAAAGGACACCACAAGAACTGGTCGCATGGGTAATCCACCTTCCGTAGGTGAACTATACTTGTGGAGCATGGCGAAGTCAATGGCGCTGGCGCTGGTGCTGGCGGCGGTGCTTGCCGGCCAGTTCGAGTGGGAACGGTTGCCCGAAGGCCCCGGCCTGGCGGCGAAGTACCCCGGCGATGCGGGAATCGAAGGCGACCCCGCGGTGGTCTTCGCCGAGAATTTCGAAAGCGGCGAGATTGCGGATCTCCGCCAGCGCTGGCACAACGTGAGCGACCAAGGCGGCAAGGTGCTGGCCGGCTCCGACAGCGTGCCGGAGGCGAGCTCCGGCCGGCGCTCGCTTTCCATGACGGCCACGCGGGGCGAGAACCAAGGCGGGCATTTGTACCGGGTGCTTGCCCCGGGTCACGATCGCCTCTTCCTGCGCTTCTATGTGAAATTCGCCGCCGACAACGGCTTCAATCATCACTTTGTCAGCCTGGGCGGGGAAATCGACCCGCCGCCGTATCCGGTGGGCCGCGCCGGTCTGCGCCCGGTGGACACCTGGAACAGCGGCATCGAACCGGCGGCGGCGTCCTACCAGACTGTCCCTTCGCGCGGGTTTCCTCCGCCGGGCATCTGGCACTTCTACACCTACTGGCCCGAGATGCGGTCCTGGCAAAACGCCGATGGCACGGGAACGAGTTTCTACGGCAACGATTTCGAGCCTAAAGAGCCGGCGGCGGTCCCGCGCGACGCCTGGGTTTGCGTCGAGGTCATGGTGAAGATGAACTCCTCGCCCGACTCCTCCGACGGAGAGCAGGCATTCTGGATCGACGGCAAGCGGGTGGCGCGCTTCGCTCCGGGAAGCGTCCGGGGGACGTGGGTGAGGGATGTCTTCCGCATTGACGAGGAGAACGGGCAGCCCTTCGAGGGGCTACGCTGGCGCCGGGACATGCGCGTGAAGGTCAACAAGCTGTGGCTGTCGCACTACGTCAGCGAGACGGCCTTCGAGCGAAACGACGGATATGCCGGCCGCCATCCTGACTTTGAAATCAACACCCGATCCAACACGGTCTTCTTCGACGACGTCGTGGTGAGCACGGAGTATGTCGGGCCGATTGAGAAGTAGCCTGCTGGTTTTGTGCTGTGTGGTTCCGCTGGCCGGGCAGAACCGCTCGCACACGCCCGCCGAGCGTTACCGCATGTTCCAGGACTACCTGGTGCGGCGGGCCGCCGAGGTCACCCGCAACAACCTGGCTGGGGTGACCACACTGGCCGAATGGCAGCGCCGGCGGCCCGAAGTGCGGCGGCAGATGCTTTACATGCTAGGGCTGGACCCGATGCCGGCGCGGACACCGCTTCGAGCGCGCATCACCGGCGGGTTCGAGCGCGACGAGCACCGCGTCGAGAACATCGTCTTCGAGAGCATGCCGGGCCTGTACGTAACCGGCAATCTCTATCTGCCGAAGAAGGTGGAGCGTCCCGCGCCGGCGGTGGTGTACTTGTCCGGGCACTCGCCGGGGCCCTGGGGCGCCAAGGTGCAGTACCAGCACCACGGAATCTGGCTGGCGCGCCACGGGTACGCCGCCTTCCTGCTGGACACGGTGGAATTCGGCGAGGTCCCCGGGATTCACCACGGCACACACGACCTGGGCATGTGGCACTGGTTATCGCTGGGCTATACGCCGGCCGCGCCCGAGGTCTGGAACGCGATCCGCGCCCTGGATTACCTGGAAACGCGCCGCGAAGTGGACAGCCGGCGGGTCGCGGTCACGGGCATCTCCGGCGGCGGCGCGATGACATGGTACGCAGCGGCGGTTGACGAGCGCTTCCAGGCGGCCGCCCCGGTGTGCGCAACATGGTCCGTCGAGCACCACGCGGCGCTCGACGCCGTACACCACAACTGCGATTGCATCTACTTCGTCAACACCTTTTTCGGCGACCTCTCTACCGCCGGAGCGCTGATCGCGCCGCGGCCGCTCAAGATGCTGAGCGCGCGCCGCGACGCCTCCTTCCCGGCCGCGGGTTACCACGACGTCTACAATCGGACCCGCGACGTTTACGCCCTCTACGGCGCGGAGGAGAAGGTCCAGGAGTTCGACCACGACGTGGGGCACTCCGACGTCGTCCCGTTCCGCAAGGAAGCCTACGAGTGGATCAACCGCTGGCTGAAGAGCGATTCGACACCCTACCAGGAGGGCGAGATCCGGCGCGAAGAACCCGCCGCGCTGACCGTGCTCAACCGTTATCCCGCGGATGCGCTCAACGAGTCCATCGACCGCACGTTCATACCCACGCACAACCCGCGCCGCTACTCGAACCTGGCGGCGTGGAAGAAGCGCCGTGCGGAGTTGCTGGGGGCGATGAAGGACCAGGTATTCCGCGCGTTCCCCAAAACCAGGGCGCCGTTCGACGCCTGGAAATCGCCCGAGCGCGGCTGGGCCAGCCGTTACGCGGACGCCTTCAACGTGGAGTTCACGACGGAAGCAGGAGTGCGGGCGGGCGGGCAGCTTTTTCTGCGGCGGACCGCGGCCGCCGCCGGCGACGGGCCCGCACCACGGGCGCTGATTTTCATCAAGGGCGCCGCCGATGTCGTCTACCCCATCGACTACGATCCGCTGTTGCCCGTCCTCGGCAGGCAAGTGGTTCTGGTGCTCAAACCGCGGGCGGTCGACTACGCCGCCGACAACTACAAGATGGCCACCCTGAAGCGAACCGCGGCGCTGGCCGGCGCGACCGTCGAATCCATGCAGGTCTACGACATCCTGCGCGCGGTCGATTACCTGATCGAAGCCGAGGGTCTGCGCCTGGACGTCATATCCCTTTACGGCCGGCGCGAGATGGGCGCGCTTGCGCTCTACGCGGCCGCGCTGGACGAACGGATCACGCGCGTGATTCTGGAAGATCCGCCCGCCTCGCACTGGCAGGGTCCGGCCTTGCTGAATATCCTGCGTCTCACCGATCTGCCCGAAGCCGCCGCACTGATGGCCCCGCGCGAGATCGTCGCCCTGACGCCGCTGCCGGGCGCATACTCGTACACTTCCGGGGTGTACGCGCTGTACGGAAAGAAGGAAAGCATCCGCCAGGCGCGCGGCCTCGGCGAAGCGTTGAAGGTCTGGGAGCAATGATGCTCGCACTGCTGGCAATCGCGGGCACGCTTGTTCTGGAGGACTTTGAAACGGCGGATGCGGCCAAGCGCTGGCAGGGGCCGATCCGCATCACGGCCGAACGATCTGCGCATGGACGGCAGTCCGCGCGGGTGGACTTCGACCGCGGCCGCGTTCAGGTCGCCACGTCGGCGCTGCCCGCCGACTGGCGCGGGTACGGCCACCATCCGCGTCTGCGATCCCACGGACTGCCATGACGCGGCGAACAAAATATTCGCCCTCAAAGGATGGAATCACGTCGAACCGAAGCTGCCGCTGCGCGCCGCATCCCGCATGGAGCCGCAGGACACGGTGAGTCTCATCGACAACCGGTGGGTCACCGTGCGCCAGGTGGCGCGGCCGGAAGACGTCCCGGAAGCTCCCGCGGTAACGGCGCTGCGCACGGAAGCGCAGCGGGAGGCGGACCTGCTCGACAAAGTCATCCGCGCCGCCCGGACTCAAGGCATCCCGGTCATCTACGCCGAGCGCCACCTGGTCACCGCCGACCTCGGCCTCAACGTGCGGCCGCGCCTGGCCTGGTTCGACAATTACGAGACCAAGCGCCAGATGTTCCGTTTCATCGCCCAGAGCTGCCGCACGGCGCGCCGCGAACTCGAGGACAAGCATCGGTACTTGTCGATGCGACCTCTTGGCCGTTGACGAAAAGCTCCCGAATCCCGGCGTTTCCATCCAGAGTACCAGCAACGTGGACCATTTGACTTGCTGGTAGCGGAGAGGGCGAGATCAACTGCGAGGTTCGGCTTTCGTCGTCTATTCGAAACAAGACCCGTCCGCCATCCAAGGCGAGGGAGTACGGGTCCTTTGCGCCCCTGTCGTCGCCTCGAAATACAAGCTGCCCACTACTGCCAGCTCTGCCGACGAAGGCTTCGACCGTGATGCTGTGAGTGAGGGCCAGCATCGGACTGTCGGCAACGAAGACTCTATCCTTGACGCCGTCACACCGAAGTCCAATTGCGCTACCCGGAACGCCACTCACGGGGTGGAATGTGGGTGCTGCGACTGCCGTTCCATGCAGCCCGTTACCAGAGGAGTCCAAGAAGTTGTTTTCAAATCGCCAGAAGGAGACGGTGGCGGGGGGCAAAGCTTGAGGCCCATCAAGACGAATCCTTATGAGCAAGTCATTGTCATCATCATCCACAAGGTGAGAGGCCGCATTGTCGAGGTGCATCAGCCACGTGTTGGCGCTCGTCTGCTCTATCACCCTTCCACGTTGGCCGGTGACGTGCCGAGGCCAAAGCGCCTTTAGGCTCCGCCGTCCCCGCCCGCAGCCTGCAAATAAAGGGCTCTGAGCAGGAATCTGTAAGGCCCCCCGGCTTTGCGGGGTTTCCGTGGTT
>JBBTDS010000320.1:0-3295 GCA_038060875.1 Acidobacteriota bacterium
AGCGAGACAGCCCCCGCCTCAATAAGCCGCCGGACCTCGCTGCTGGAGATGACGCGCCCGCGCAAGGAGACCGCCGCCAGCGCCTCCACCGCGAATCCCAGCCGCCGTCCCAATTGCTCCAGCAGGCGCGTGTCGCCGGCGTGCTGGTAACCGAAGCGGAAATTGTCGCCGACCAGCACGACGCGGGCGTCCAGCTTGTCCTTCAGCACGCCGCGCGCGAACTCCTCCGGGCCCAACAGCGACACTTCGCGGTTGAACGGCAGGATCAGCGCCTGGGCGATCCCTTCCTCTTCCATCAGCCGGCAGCGCTCCTCTGGCGTGGTGAGCAGGCGCGGCGCGCGCGCCGGGGCCACTACCCGGAGCGGATGGGGATCGAAGGTCAGCGCCGACGGTTTCCAACCGCGCTCCCGCGCCACCGCCGCCACCCGCCGCAGGATGCGCCGGTGGCCGGCGTGCACCCCGTCGAAGTTGCCGATGGTCAGCGCGCAGGGACCGAAGGCGTGGTCGATCTCCTCCAGGCTGCGGTAGATGCGCATCAGCGCGGCGCCCCCACCGTGATCTCCAGCCCGTCATAGGCGAGCCGCACATGCGGCGGCAGCGCAATTTCGGTCTGCGCGTGCGGCAGGTCGTGGCAGATGTGAGTGAAGAAGGCCCGCCGCGGCGCCAGTTCCTCCACGTAGCCGAGTGCCCGCTCGACGGTGGTGTGGGTCGGATGCGGCCGGCGCCGCAAGGCGTCCAGGAACAGCACGTCCAGCCCGCGCAGCTTCTCCATCGATTCTCCCGGGATGTCGCTGTGATCGGTCAGGTAGGCGGCGGCGCCGAAACGGAAGCCGTAAACATTCGAGCGCCCGTGCTTGACGGGCACCGGGATGAACTCCAGGCCGAACAGCTCAAATGCGTCGCCGTTGAGCGTGTGGGATTCCAGGCGCGGGATGGACGACTCGGGCTGGTAGTCGGCGAAGACGTAGTCGAAGACGCGATGGATCGTCTCCAGGGTCTCCGGCGAGCCGTAGATCGGGATGGCCGCCTGCTGCCGGAAATTGAACGGCCGCACGTCGTCCAGGCCCATGATGTGATCGGCGTGGCCGTGGGTGAAGACGACGGCGTCGAGCCGCTCCATGCCGGCCCGCAGCGCCTGCTGGCGGAAGTCCGGCGAGGTGTCGATCAGGATGTTGCGGCCGTTCGAGCGCACCAGCACCGACGGCCGCAGGCGGTGGTCGCGCGGGTCCGCCGAGGCGCACACCGCGCACTGGCAGCCGATCATCGGCACCCCCACGCTGGTCCCCGAGCCCAGCACGACAATGGTGAGCGAATCGGGCGTGGGCGGCATCTACTCCTTCTTCCGGCTCTCTTCCAGCGCCTGCACGTAGCGGAAGCGCAGCTCGGTGAGCGAGTTCGCCAGCAGCCGTTGTTCTTCCAGGCTGAGGTTGCCCCGCGTCTTCTGCTCCAGCATGGCCAGCAGGTCGATGGCATGGCGGGCCGCGCGGAAGTCGGGCTTGGGTGGCTTCTCCTCTCCGAAGTGCAGCAGGCCCAGGTGCGCCTCCACCTGCATGCGCAGCGAAATGGTCAGGTATTCGAAACTGGGAGGGGGAAGCGGCAGCTCCTCTTCCGCCTCCGCCGGTTGTCGGGCGCTCGGAATCTCGGCGTCACTCATATAGACTTCTTATTTTACAGGGGGTGAAATGGCATCCACTACCGCCGCCCGCGCCGGGGAGAAGTTCCAGCGCCTGGTTGAGATCATGGCCCGTCTGCGGGCGGCCGACGGCTGCCCCTGGGACCGCCAGCAGAACTTCGAGACTATCAAGCCCTACCTGCTCGAGGAAACCTACGAGGTACTGGACGCCATCGACGCCGGCGACTGGCCGGCCCTGGCCGAAGAATTGGGCGACCTGCTGCTCGAGACCGTCTTCTTCGCCCAGATGGCCGCCGAGCAGAGCCTGTTCGGCATAGAGGACGCGCTGGACCGCATCAACGAGAAGCTCATCCGGCGGCACCCCCACGTGTTCGGCGACGCGACGGCCGAAACGCCGGCGGCCGTGAAGCGCCGCTGGGATGAGATCAAGGCGGAGGAGCGCAAGGACAAAGGCAAGGGCGAAGCGGGACTGCTCGACTCGGTCCCGCGCTCGCTGCCGGCGCTGGTCGAGGCCAGCCAGGTCGCCTCGCGCGCCGCCGCCGTCGGCTTCGACTGGGAGAACGCCGACCAGGTGCTCGCGAAACTGGACGAGGAGCTCGGGGAGCTGGCTCGCGCCCGCCGCGAAGCGTCCTCCGAACAACTGCAAGACGAGCTGGGCGACCTGCTGTTCGTGCTGGTGAACCTGGCACGGTTCCTCCACGTCGATCCCGAGCAGGCGCTGCGCAAGACCAACGCCAAGTTCCGCCGGCGCTTCGGCTACCTGGAGCAGAAGCTGGCCGAGCGCGGCAAGACGCCGGCCGAAGCCTCCCTCGATGAGATGGAAGCGCTGTGGCAGGAGGCGAAGCGGCCGGTAGGATAGGCCTCCCGGCCTGTCGCAGCCGGACAGGCGAGGACGCCTATCCTACTTGCCGAACGTGCGGGGGTAGCGCGGGTTCTCCAGCATCGTCTTCAGCAGCGCATCGGCCTCGGCGGTCTCGCCGGTCAGCACCGTGGCCATCTTGTAGAACAGGTCGGTCTGGTCCATGTAGCCGGTGAACAGGAAGGCGCCCGCCCCCTCGGCGGTCAGCGGCAGCGAGGTGCCGGCGTGGCTGCCGGTGCGGAAGCCGACCGCCAGGCGGAGCCTGCCTTTGTCGCCCACCTGCCGGTTCTCCGGGTAGCCGTCGCCGTCGGTGTCCTGGTAGTCCGGGAAACCGTCGGTGCCGTAAATGTCGGCGTAGCGGTTGGCCGGCGGACCGCTGCCGCCGCCGGCGCTGGCCCAGGGATGATCCGGCCGCACGTTGGTGTTGGCGTCCTTGAAGCTCCGGATGGCCATGTTACCGACCGGCGGACCAATCGACCCAGTGAAAACCGGGGTGCGGTCGTAGAGGTCGGCGTCGGAAATGTCGGCGACGCCGATGATGGTCATGGTCTGATCGTGGTCTGCGGTCACGATGACCAGCGTGTCCGGGACGGGGCGCGCCTTGGCCCAGGCGCGGGCCACGCCGACGGCCTTGTCAAACTCGATGACGTCCCACAACGTGCCGGCCACGTGGGCGGAGTGCGCCTGCTTGTCGATGAGCGATCCTTCGATCATCAGCACGAACGGCTGGTCGCCGCGCGGCCCGGCGAGCACCTCAATCGCCTTGCGGGCCATCAGGTCGAGGAAGGGCTGGTCGGTCCAGA
>JBBTDS010000321.1:0-5418 GCA_038060875.1 Acidobacteriota bacterium
CCACCACCAGGCCTATCGCTTAGGCCAATACTTCTCCGTGGAAATCCAGGCTAGTTTAGTGTCTGGTGGGCGCATGAACAACCCACACGGCCGCCGGAGAATCCGAAAGCCGGGGACAGACGGAACTGTCCCCGGCTTTCCGGCTCAAAACCTCAGCTTCAAACCGAACTGGATGATCCGCGGCGCGCCGGCCGAGGAGATGATGCCGAAGTTGCGGGCGCCCACCTGGGCGTTGGGGTTGCCGAAGCGCGGGGTGTTGGTAGCGTTGAACAGCTCGGTGCGGAACTGGACGTTCCACCGCTCGGTCAAGTTGAACTGCTTGTAGGCGGCGAAGTCGAAGTTCACCAGGCCGGGGCCCTCGATGGCGTTGCGCGGCGCGCTGCCGAACGTGTAAGGGCGGTTGGCCACAAACGCCGAGGTGTCGAACCAGCGCCCGAGGCTGCGCTCCTTCTTCGCCAGGCGCGGGTCGCGCAGGATGTCGGGCCGGTTGGGCCGCCCGTTGTTCTGCGGGTTGCCCTGCACGGTCATGTCCACCCGGTTGCCGGAGGAGAACACGGTGATGCCGCCGATCGACCAGCCGCCCAGCAACCGCCGCCCGTGGCCGAACGGCAGGTCGTAGTTGTAACTCACCACGAAGCGGTGCGGGACGTGGTTGTCCGAGAGCGCCCGTTCCAGGCGCATGTTGTACGGGTCCGGCTGGTTGTCGTTCAGGTCATCGATCGCCTTCGACCACATGTAGGCGCCCAGGAAGCTCAGCCCGGCCGAGAGCCGTTTCTCGGCCTTGAACTGGAGGCCGTGATAGCTCCCGTTGGCGGTCCACTCGCGCCGGAAGGTGTCGGCCAGCGGGCGCACGATGTAGTCGAGACCGGGCACGGCCAGGCTCGTATACGGGCGCCGCGAGTTGATGTCGCCCGCTCCAGGCGGCGGCGCGTTGGTGTCGCGCCGCTGGAGCAGGTGAACGCCCCGGCTGCCTACGTAACCCATCTCCAGGCTCAGGTCGCTCACGAGCGCCCGCTGGAGGGTGAAGTTCCACTGCTGGGAGTAGGCGGTCGGGTTGCGGCGGTCCTGCGAGATCGTCTGGAGGTTGGTGACGTTGGCGGTGGTGGCGCCCGGCGGATAGCCGTCGCGCAGGATGATGTTGGGCCGGATGTTGTCGGTGGAGAAGGTGGACTGGAAGAAGAACGGCGGCGAGGCGTGAAGGTAGCGGTCTCCGATGTGATCCACGCCGCCGTAGTAAATGCCGTAGCCGGCGCGGGCCACCGTCTTCTCCCCGATCCGGTACGCCAGGCCGCCGCGCGGGGCCAGATTCAGGTAGTCGGGACTGAGGGTGGACCGTTCCGCGATGCCGCCGCCGCGGGCCACCACCAGCCGCGGATTGGCCGGGTCGGTATCGATATCGAAGTTCGATAGGTGGTCGTACTTGTCCACCCACGGGCTGTTGTACTCGTAGCGCAGTCCCAGGCTGAGGCTCAAACGGGCGGCGAGCTGGAATTCATCCTGGATGTAAGCGTGATAGAAGCGCCGCCGCAGCGCCGACTGGCCGCGGTTGGAAAGCTGCGAGCTGACGGGGTAGCCCAGCAGCATGTCGGCCAGGTCGTCGCCGAACTGGTTGTTGGACGACTGCCGGGTGAAGTTCCCGTTGAAGCTGAACACGCCGTTGGCCTGGTAGTAGTGGATCTGCGGCGACTGCACCCAGGAAAGGCTCGCGCCCGTCTTCAGCGTGTGGCGCCCGCGGATCCAGCTCAGATCGTGCTTTAGCTGGCGCACCTGCGAATCGGTGCGGCTCGGATTGCCCGACATCGTGCCGATGCTGCGGAAGTTCGAGAGGTTGAACTGCGCCAGGCCGGGCAGATCGTAAGGGAGGCCGCGCAGCCCGATCTGCCGGTTGTAGTTCTCGCTGGTGGGGGCCAGCCGGTCGGTGAGCAACTGGTTCCAGCCGAGCTTGGTGGTGTGGAACAGCGCCGGCGAGAAGATGTGCGTGTGGCTCAGCGCCAGGGAGCGGCCGGTGCTGTTGAGTTCCTGGGAACTGGAACCGAAAGCCGGCGGCGGGAGCACCAGGTTGCCCACCTCGCGCGGAAGCTGGTAGCTGAGGCGCCCGAAGAGGCTGTCCTTGGCCGAGAAGGTGTGGTCGATGCGGACGTCGAACTTGTCTTCACTGAGGGGATTCACCGGGTGATAGAGGAAGTTGTTCACCTCGGTGGGCAGGTTCGGGAGCGGGAACAGCTTGACGGCGTTGGCGCCGACCGGGTCCAGGCGCGACGGCGGGATCACCGCGCCGGGGAACTCCACCCGCGCCCGGGTGGCGGCGTTGTAGCTGTCGGGGTCGAAGATGCGCACCGCCTGGCCGCGCAACTGCGACTGCGAGAAATCGCCGCGGCGCTCCCGCTCGGTCGGCACGTTCGAGAAGACGGTGCCGGCCACGCGGCGCCGCGTCCCTTCGTAGTCGGTGAAGAAGAAGGTCTTGTCGCGCCGGATGGGGCCGCCCAGCGTGAAACCGAACTGATTCTGTTTGTAAGGGGCCTTGCGCGCCCCCGGCTGCTCGAAGAAGTTCCTGGCGTCGAGCACTTCGTTGCGCAGGAATTCAAACGTTGAGCCGTGTGCCTTGTTAGTACCCGACCGCAGCGTGACGTTGACCACCGCGCCCATGTTGTTGCCGAACTCGGCCGAGTAGGCGCTGGTCTGGACCTTGAATTCCTGGATGGCGTCCACCGAGGGCTCGACCGCCTGGGCCTGGCCGCCGGTGTAAGCCTGGTGGTGCATGTTGTTGTCGAGCCCGTCCAGCATGTAGTTGTTCAGCTCGGTGCGCAGCCCGTTGGCGCTGAAGCCGGTCGAGCCTTTCTGGCCGCTGCGCGGGATGGCGCCGGAGCTGAGGGCCGCCAGTTGCAGGTAGTCGCGGCCGTTCAGCGGCAGGTCGATGATCTTCTTGTTGTCAATCACCTGGCCCTGGCTGACGTCGGTGGTTTGCAGCAGCGGCGCGTCGGCGGTCACGCTGATACTCTCGAGCATCTGGCCCACTTGCAGGCGGAAGTCAACGACCGCCGTCTGCTGGATCTGGAGGCGGATGCCGCTGTGCACTTCGCGCTTGAAGCCGCCGGCCTGGACCGCGACTTCGTAGGCGCCGACGCGCAGCGGGACCGACAGGTAGCGCCCCTGCGCATTGGTCTCGGTGACCTGCTCGATGTTGGTGTCCAGGCTGCGGATCGTCACCCTGGCGCCAGGGACCAGCGCGCCGGTGGCATCGGTGACGGTGCCGGTGATGCGCGCCGTCTCGACCTGAGCCAAGAGAACGGCGGCGGCCAGTCCCACTCCCCAGCACTTCCAGATCATGATGGAGACCTCCTGCTTGTTTTCGAGTCTACATCAACCCAGCCGGTATACGCCGCCGGGACGGGTGGGAAAAGCAATCACCGCGGGCGAAACGCGCTCGATGCGCACCGGCTTGCCGCCCTCGGTCACCTGGATTTCGCCGGCGGCGCGCAGGCGGGCGGCGTTGCCGCGCGCCGAGCGGAGAGTGGCCGTCAGCAGGCGGCCGCCCTGCCACCGCATGTCGATCTCAAAAGCGCCGCGAGCCCTCAGGCCGTTCACCTCGCCGTTGGGCCAGGCCGAAGGCAGCGCGGGCAGCAGGTGGATCTCACCGGCGTGACTTTGGAGCAGCATCTCCGCAATCCCGGCGGTGGCGCCGAAATTGCCGTCGATCTGGAACGGCGGATGGGTGTCGAACAGGTTGGGCAGGGTGCACCGGCTTAGCAGGTTGGTCAGCAGCTTGAAGGCGCGGTCGCCGTCAAGAAACCGCGCCCAGAAGTTGATCTTCCAGGCCATGCTCCAGCCGGTGCCCGCATCGCCGCGGGCCTCCAGAGATTTGCGCGCGGCCGCGGCAAGTTCCGGCGTGCCGCTGACGGTGATCTGGCGCCCGGGATGAAGCGCGTACAGGTGCGAGACGTGGCGGTGCTGGGGCTCGGGTTCCTCATAGTCCTCGACCCACTCTTGAAGCCGGCCGGTCCTGGCGCTGACCTGCAACGGCGCCAGCCGCTTCAGCGCGGATTCACACTCGGCCCGGAACGCGGCGTCGATGCCCAGGATGCGGCTGGCTTCGATGCAGTTGCGAAGCAGGTCGTGGCAGATCTCCAGGTCCATGGTGGCCGCGTAGGTGAACATGGAGACGGCGCCGTCGGCTTTGCGGAAGCGGTTCTCCGGCGAATGCGACGGGCAGGTCACCAGCCGCCCCGCCACCGGCGTGCCGGCCGGGGCCGGGATGAGGAAATCGAGGATGAAGCGCGCCGCGCCCCGCATGAGCGGCCAGGCGCGTTTGGCGAGGAACTCCTTGTCGCCGCTGAACAGGAAGTGCTCCCAGGGATGCTGGGCCAGCCAGGCGGCGCCCATCGGCCAGATGCCCTGGACGCCGTCGGCCGGCGCGGAGAAGCCGAACGGGTCGGTGAGGTGGTGCACCACCCAGCCGCCGGCGCCGTAGTGCGCTTTGGCGGTGCGGCTGCCCGGAGCGACCAGCTTCTCCATGAGGTCGAACAGCGGCAGGTGGCACTCGGCCAGGTTCGCAACCTCGGCGGGCCAGTAGTTCATCTGGATGTTGATGTTCGTGTGGAAGTCGCTGTTCCAGGGCGCCTTCAGGTGCTCGTTCCAGATGCCCTGGAGGTTGGCGGGCATCGTGCCGGGACGAGAGGATCCCATCAGCAGGTAGCGCCCGAACTGGTAGTAGAGCACGACGAGGTCGGGGTCCACGCCGCTTTTCTGAACGCGGCCCAGACGCTCGTCGGTGGGCAGGCCGGCCACTTCGGCCGGCGTCGAGCCCAGATCGAGATGAACGCGGCGGAAGAGCCCCTGGTGATCGGCCACGTGCGCGCTGCGCAGGCTCTCGAACGGCTTGGAGGCGGCCGCGATGTCACGGCGGCAGAGCGCCTCCGGATCGCCGCCGCCGTAATCGGTGGCGGCGGCCAGCAGCAGCAGGAGCGAGTCGGCGCCCTCCACCACCAGCCTGCCGTCCGCGCAGGCGAGCTTGCCGCCGGTGGGGATCGCGGCGAGGTGGGCTTCGAAGCGCACGCCCTTGGCTTCGCCGGTCTTCTCGTCGCGCGCATCGATGCGGCCGCGAAGCATGAGGCCGCGGCCGGATGGGCCGGCGAGGCACACGGCGTCCTGCGGGCGCGTGAGCGTGAAGCCGGCGCTGATGCGGCCGGGCCGGTCGCAGGCCAGGCGCACCACCAGCACGTTGTCGGGCGCGGAGGCGAAGACCTCGCGGGTGAACACATCCTTGCCGGCGCGATAGCGCACGGAGGCGATGCCGGTGTCGAGGTCGAGTTCGCGGTGGTAGTCTTCCACCGGCATGGGGTAATACGTCTCGATGCGGAGGTCGCCTAGCCTGGATTTCCACAGACAACTATTCCCCTAAGCGCGGACCGGTTTTCCAGC
>JBBTDS010000322.1:0-1858 GCA_038060875.1 Acidobacteriota bacterium
CGCGGCGCTGTGGAGCCGGGGAGCGGGGGATGCGGTGCCGCCAGCCGAGGGAACCTTTTGCAGTTGCGTGCTCAGTTTCACTCCAGCTCCAAGCACGTGCACAACTTCCGCGAGGGTGCGGATGGTCATGTTCGCCTTGCCGCTCAGAAGCTGCGTCACCCAGGCGCGAGACTTGCCGAGCCGCCGCGCCAACTCCGCCTTGTTCACGACCTTCTCTTCCATCAGCCGCGCCACCAGTTCCGCAGCATCCGTGATCAGACCTTCAATCGCGTAAAGTTTCCGGTATTCCGGATCCTCCATCAGGATCTCGTGTCGCGTTTTCATCTTTCCTTCTTCCTGCCGAGCCGAACCTACGCCTGCTCTTGGTCTTCGTTGAAGATCTCCCAGGCGCGGTCAATCTCCTGCTTCGGCGTTTTGTCTTTTTTCTTGTAGAAGCCGTGGGTGATGAGCACTAGGCCGCGTGTCCGAGCAAAGGCGCAGGGCATCCGAATCTGGAACGACTTGAACTCAAACAGGCCCCTGTCCAGCCTGCTGAACTTCTCCTGATTGGCGATGCGGCCATGATCAGCAAGCAGCCGGAAGAGGTTGTCGAGTTTCGCTTTGTCTCCCACCGGCAGGGCATCATAAAAATCAGCGCCTGGGGACTGGCCGTTCCTGCGCCGAGCAAAAGCGATGGTGAACCGCTAGCCCTTATACGCCGCGATGCGCTCCATCCATCACCCTCTTGATGTTAACCTATAACTTAACAGGACGCAAGCCCTTTTCGGCCGGGTTGACGGGACGGTGACGCCCGAGGTAGTGGCTAAGTCATTGATCTAGAGCGACATATCTGACCGTCTGGTTCAGCAAAGGATTTCCTTGGACCCTTGTGAACCAGTTGGGTGTCGGCGCTTAAGAGCAACCGAGCAGGCCGCCTGATTAGCGGCGCGATCAGCATCCTGCCGGCGCGGGTGCTGGAGCCGGAGGTGCGCGAGGGGCGGCTGGTGGCGATCCGGCGCAGTGCTTCCCGGAGCTGCTGGGGGAGGGGCCGGGCGGGGGGGCGCGAACTTAGCCGCCGGCTTGGGTCCGCCCGGAGGCTGCGCGTACGGCTGGCGAGAGTGCCCATATGGTCCAGAGTGCGCCGAGGGGGGCGGGATCCGACGGGGAGCACGCCGGGAGCGTCTGGAAAGGCGGGAGATAGAAGTCAGGGGGGCTGGTGACTGCAAAAGGTTCCTTCGGCTGGCGGCGAAGAAGCGCCGGGGTGCTGAGGGCTTTCGGGGCCGCCAGCCGAGGGAACCGCGCGGTGAACCAAACCGCAGAGTGCTGGGTGGCTATGGGGATTGTATGGGGCCAGTGGCCGCAGCGGCGCAGTCTGTGAGTGGGATGGAGCCAGCCAGAACAGCAGGAGCGATCCGTTCGCGCCCGGTAGAGCCCAACCGGCAGGAGGCTTGGCGGGGCGTCCGGCATTCTCGGGACCGCGGTTTGGCTGGGACGGGCCCTTACGGACACACGCATCGGGCGCCCTGCCGGGATGGCAGCGCCTCGGGGGAGTGGGGTTGGATGTAGCGCTCTCATGAGGAGTCCGGCGGCCGGGCCGGCCAGCGACAGGCGGGCAGGATGCGTCGGTGAAGCGGCGCGCCACATTGCGGACACGCTCGCAAGGATTGCCCGGTGAGCGCCTCCAGCAGGCCGCAGTGGCGGATGCGCTGGAAACCGGGCGGCAGCGTGTGGAGCAGGAAGCGCCGGATGAATTCCTCGGCCGGGATGGTCATGAGTTTGGGCTGGTCGTGACGGCGATAGTCTTTCCAGCGGAAAGAGACTTAGCCGCAACACTGTTCACTTAAGCACCCGAATGTGGTCAGTGTAGTTGATGGCATCG
>JBBTDS010000323.1:0-8107 GCA_038060875.1 Acidobacteriota bacterium
CTACGCGCCCCACACCGCGCTCCAGGCGCGGGCGGCTGGATCGATCAGGATCAACGGCCCTTCCTGCTTGAACTGCGCCCCGCTGACGGCGGCGAAGCGCAGCCGCGGCGCGAGGCTGGCGGGCAACTGGACGCTCGCGGGCGCAGGCCCCGCCGCGCGCTGGAATTGAAGACGCCAGCCCGCTTTCGGGCCGAGCGGCTCCAGGGCCAGGCTCACGCGCCCGAAGCGGGTCGGCGACTCCGCCAGCGTGTACGGCGCCGCCGGCGCCAGCTCGAACTCGCCGAGGCCGGCGAGCAGCCGCAGCGCCGCGCCGTCCTCCAGCGCCAGCAGGTGGCGCAGGTATAGCACGCACTCGGCGCTGGCCCAGTTGTGCGGCATGTCGCCGACGTAGCCGGCGAAGAGGGAACCCCGGAGCGGCTGCTCCTCCCGCCAGCAGTACAGCGGGCTGGCGTGATTCAGGAAGCCGGTGAAGGTGCGGCGCGCCCAATCGGTCAGGCCCGCCCAGAGGTAGACGTGCGCGACGAACGGAGCATTGTAGGTCCACAGGCCCTCATGCGGCAGCCAGCCGGTTTCGGCCGGGACCTCTTCCTGCGTCGCGGCCTGCATCAGCGCGAAGTGGCCCTTCACCACCGGGTCGTCCTTCTCGAACACCAGCCCCGGGTAGATCGCGTGCGACAGGGCCCACTGGGCGACCTGCGGCCGCGGCCGCTCCCACTCGCCGGCAGCCTCCCACTGCGGGTCCTCTTTCATGAGCATCGGCAGGTAGGAGAAGCCTGCGGGGTGGCGGCGCATCTCCAGGCGCATGGCCGCGAAGCAGGCCGCGCGCAGCTCGCCATGAAGCTCGCGGGCCGCTTCAAAACCGGGCAGCTTGTGCCGCTCGGCCGCATCGGCGACCGCGTTCAGGCCGGCCAGCACCCAGAGCGTGTTGGTGAACTCGGAGCGCACGCCCGGCAGGCCGCCATCACCGAAGCCCGGCGGCAGCAGGCCGTAGCGGGCATTGGCGTTCGCCTCCCCGCGTCCCTTATCCCGAAGACTCTTGAGGAAGCCCACCGCGCGCGCGACTTCGGGCTGCATTTTGCGGAAGTAGGTCCAGTCCTGGCTCAGCTCGGCCTGGCGCGCCAGCGTGAACATGGCGATGCCGGTGTCCTTCCAGTGCTCGCGACCGCCGCCGGCGAAGATGCCGCCGTCGGCTTCCTGGCGCGCCCAGGTGGCTTCCAAGCCCTGGTGCGCCTCGGCGTCGTAGCCGAGGTAGCGGGCCGCCTCCAGGATGAAGTGCCCGTCCACCACCCACAGGCCGCGGTACACCGTGGGGCCGACCTGGAAGGTGAGCTTGCCGTCGCGAAGCTC
Organism: Acidobacteriota bacterium; assembly: GCA_038060875.1. Classification (GTDB taxonomy): domain Bacteria; phylum Acidobacteriota; class Terriglobia; order Bryobacterales; family Bryobacteraceae; genus JBBTDS01. The sequence continues at coordinate 1,348 of JBBTDS010000323.1, forward strand.
GCGCGCCTGCTGGATGTTGCGCGCGCAGGCGATGAGGAACTCGTCAAATCGCCCTGGCAGCTTCCACGCGACCTTGCCGCCGAACGGTTGCCACGCGCGCCAGTGCTCGCGGGCCTCAGCGAGCAGGCGATCCGGCTCGGCGAGCCCCGCCTTGATCTTTTCGAAATCTTGTCCCTGCTGCGGCAGGCGAAAGAACCAGCGGGCGCGGTCCTCTCCGGCGGCGGCCAGCACGTAGCCGCCGGTCGTCTCGGAGCGCGACAGCCGGGCATCGGCGGCGAGCAGCAGCGGCCCCTTCTCGTTATCGAAGCGAACGGCGGTGGCCGGGCCGGCGGGGCCGGCCCAAAGCTCCTGTCTTGTGCGCACCGTCACGAGCGGGACGGCCCGTACTCGGGGGCGCGTGCGCGGCCGCACCTCGAGGATCACGTTATCGACGCGCCCTTCCTCCGCGCGGTTGGTGGCGAAGGTGGTCAGCTCCAGGTACGCCTCGGGCCGGTCGATGCGCGTGTGGACGATGGGGACGCCGGGCGCCTCCAGCCGCTGCCGGCTCAGGCGGTCGGCCTCCATGCCGCCCGCCGAAAACTCCACCGTCACCGGAAAGTAATGAAGCGGCTTGCCGCGAGTGTGCCCGTAGCGCAGGTCGCCGCGCTCGCCCACCAGGCTCTTGTAGGGATCGTCGGGGAAGCAGAACGCGGTCTGCCACGCCAGCGGCGAGTAGCGGAAGTCAATCGCCGAGGACAAGTCCTGGGTCGCGCCCGGCAGCATGGCCGCGGCGCCGGCGCTCTGAAGAAACCGCCGCCGGTGCATGGCTCACGCCTTCGCCATCCGGTTGGCGCAGGCTGGGGCCGGCGTCCCGTCTTCGGAACGGTCGTCGTTGAGCACCGTGCGCCAGCGCTCCAGCTCGCGGCGCAGCTCGTCGGCGCGGGCGCGGTGGGCCGGATCGCCGTAGAGGTTGCGGCGCTCTTCGGGGTCCTTCTCCAGGTCGAACATCTCCCACGCCTGCGGCTGCTGGAGGTAGTGGATCAGCTTCCAGCGCCTGGTGCGCACGCCGCGCATCTTGGGGGCGCAGTGCGCCCCGGGATACTCGAAATACTCGTACATCCACGACTCGCGCCACTTCTCCGCCTTGGCCTCGAAGACGGGCTTCCAGCTCAGCCCGTGGTTCTCCATGTGCTTGGGAATGGGGACGCCGGCGTAGTCGAGGACGGTGTGGGCCACGTCGTTGTTGATGACCATGTGCTCGCGGTCCACCGTGCGGGGCTTGATCGCCGCCGGGTAGCGGACCAGCATCGGCACGCGGATCGAGGGTTCCCACATGAGCCGCTTGTCGAACATGCCGTATTCGCCCTGGAAGAAGCCGTTGTCGCCGGTGTAAATGACGAGCGTGTTCTCGGCCAGCCGCTGCTTGTCCAGGAACTCCAGCACGCGGCCCAGGTTCTCATCGACGCCGAGCAGGGTGCGGTAGTAATTCTTCATGAAGACCTGGTAGTTGAGCCGCTTACGCTCTTCGCGCGGAAGGCTGGCGGGCACGCCGCGCTCGCGGAAGTCGGGCATGTCGGCGATCTGCATGTCGGTGTTGCGGATGCACTCGGGCCGGTCGTTGAGATCGGCGTTGAAGGTGGCCGGCTCGCGGATGGTGATGTCCTCGTAGACCTTGCGGAAGCGCTCGGCCGGTTCCCAGGCGCGGTGCGGCGCCTTGAAGTGGTACATCAGGCAGAACGGCTTCTCCTTGGGCCGGCTCCTGAGCACCTCCAGCGCCTGGTCGCCGATGACGTCTTCGACGTGGCCGCGGAAGCGCACGCGCGCGCCGTTGGCAATCATGATCGGGTTCTCGTAGACGCCCTGCCCCGGCAGCATGCACCAGTGGTCGAAGCCCAGGCCGGCCGGCGGGGTGGCGATGTGCCACTTGCCCACCATGGCCGTGTAGTAGCCGGCCTTCTGGAGCAGCATGGGGAAGGTCACCACGCCGGGGCGGAAGTAGTGGCTCTGGCCGCCGTTGGTGGTGACGCCGTGCGAGTGCGTGTAGATCCCGGTGAGGATCGTGCCGCGGCTGGGCGAACACAAGGCGTTGGTGACAAAGGCGTCGGTGAAGCGGCAGCCTTCTTCGGCGAGCCGGTCCATGTTGGAGGTGCGGAGGATCGCGTTGCCGGCACAGCTCATGGCGTCCCAGCGCTGATCGTCGGTCATCACGAACAGGATGTTGGGACGCCGCGTCTGCGCCCGGCTGATATGGGGGAAGGCGCTGGCGGCCAAGGTCTTCAGTGCGGTTCGGCGGTTCATCGGGGCAATTATAGCTCCGGTTGCAACCCCTTGATGTAGGTTGCTAAACTACAAGTTCCTACCGGCTTAAGGAGAGATTCCTTCAATGGCAAGAGTCTGCGAGGTTTGCGGCAAGGGTCCGCAGTTCGGCAACCGGATCAGCCACGCGCACAACGTGACCAAGCGGCGCTGGAACGTGAACCTCCAGCGGGTGCGGGCGATAGTCAACGGCGCGGCGCGGCGGATCAGGGTCTGCACCTCCTGCCTGCGCAGCGGCAAGGTGCGCAAGGCGGCGTAGGCGCGCCTTACTTCTTCGTTCGCCCGCCGCGGCCCAGCGTGCCGTCCCAGCGGTCATCCCCCTGGGCGCCGTAGTTGGCGGGCAGCCTGTCCCAGTCCTGGCGAGTCAGCCCGTTGAGGTCCCAGACCACACGGCCGTCGTGAATTGTCAGCTCGGCGGCCAGCTTGTGCGTGCCGCTCATGCGGGCGCCGAGGACGTCCACGAAACCGAATTCGCCCTTGTCGAGCCGGAGCACGGCGACGTCGGCGAGCGCGCCCACCGACAGGTGCCCCAGCTCCTCGCGATGGATCACGCGCGCCGGGTTCCAGGTGGAGCGCAGGATCACTTCGTCCAGCGTGAGCCGGATGTTGAGGAGCTTGGACATGACGTTGAGCATGTCCTTCATGCCGGCGTTCATGCTCGAGACGTGAAGGTCGGTGGAGATGGTCTCGGGCAGGAAGCCGCGGCGGATGGCGCGGACGGCCTGGCGCAACGCGAAGCTCCCGGCGCCGTGGCCGACGTCGAAGACGATGCCGCGCTTCTGCGCCCCGAACAGGTAGGGCAGCACGTCGCCCTCTTCATCCAGCATCGGCACGGCGGCCAGATAGGTGTGGGTGTAAATGTCGCCCGCCCTTAGCTTCTTCAGCACCAGGTCCTGGAACGGGCGCTCGGGCCGGAACGTCCCGAAGTCCACCATCACCGGCAGGCCGGCCAGCTTGCCGGCCTCGACCGAGCGATCGACGGCGATCCAGTCCGGGGCCGCGTAGTGGGCGGTCTTGATGCCGACCACGACGTCCTTGTAACGCCGCGCCTGATCGGCAGTGGCCTTGGCGTCCATGTCGGCGGTGTCCTGCTCGATGGGACCGCCGCCCATGCCGCGCCCGACGATGTTCAGCATGGCCAGCACGCGGGTGCGGGCGCGGTCGATCACCCGGTCCTTGAAGTCGGGGAAGTTGCGCCAGCCCGAGCTGCCGGCGTCCACCACCGTGGTCACGCCGCTGCGGAAGGTGTGCGGGTCGGGATAGACGCTCAGGTCGCCCGAGTAGGCGTTGCGCATTCCGGTGCCGGCGTAGACGTGTACGTGGATATCCACCAGTCCCGGCGTCACGTAGAGGCCGGAGACATCCACGACCTTGTGCGCTTTCGCCACGGCAATGCCGGGGGCCACCTCGGCGATCTTGCCATCCTTGATAGCGACGTCGCGCCGCGCGCTGATCTGGTTCTTCGGGTCGATGACGTGGCCGCCCTTGAGCAGCAGGTCATAATTGTCTTGAGCGAAAGCACCCATAGTCACAAGGAGCACCGCAAGCAACACCATAAGGATGATTTTACTTCACATCTTGGCACTTGCGACGACGGGGAGTAGGACGCCAACAGACTCGCTATAATTGTGCGATGCCGCGCCCAAATCAACTTCTGTTGTCGGCGCTCATTTTGCTGACGACACTAGCCGGGTTTGGTGAACCATCATCCGGCACCCTGGGCGCCGGTATGGAACTGAAGGAGTTGTGGCCGTCCTCTTGGGCACGCCAGCATCGGGTGTCCGCTGATGGCCGCTTCGCCGTGTTCATCGACGACCGAACGGGAGACCTGTGCGTGCGCGACCTGCGGACAGGCAGTATCCGAAACTTGACAAACAAGGGGTCGTTTCACATCAACGATGCGATGGCCGGGCGTCCGGCGATTTCCCCCGATGGCGAGTGGATTGCGTTTCGCTGGTACGACGGCAAGAAGACCACCGATTTGCGCATCATGCGCAGCGATGGCACGGAGATCCGGCAAGTGGTTGCGCAGGACTTGTATCCGGTCGCGTTTTCCGCGGACGGGAAGAGGCTGGTTGCCGTTTCCTACCGGGAATCGGGTCTGCCCGAGGCGTATCACCTCGTGACTGTCGCGGATGGGAGCACGCGGCCCCTCTTCGCGGAATGGAAGGATCTTCACGGGCTCGCGTTTTCGGCTCGCGGCGATCGCATCGTTTATTCGCGGCGCACGGGTCCGCGGGAAACCGACCGCGATCTCTTTCTCGCCAACGCCGACGGCAGCGGTGAAGAGCCGCTGCTGACCGATCCGGGAGATGACCGCTATCCGCTGTGGACGCCGGACGGCAAGCACATTGTGTTCCGGAGCAACCGGAGCGGGAGCATGTCGCTGTGGTCCATTCCCGTCGAGGGCGGGGATCCGAAGTTGTTGCGCCAGGACGTCGGCGATGTGGCTCTCCTCGGTTTCGACAAGCAAGGCACTCTCTACTACTCCGCGGCGATCCAGGAGCAGGATCTTTTCGTAGCGGATCTGGATCCGGCAACAGGCCAACTTGAAAGCACGCCTCGGCTGTTCATCAAAACGTTCGTTTCCCAGAACCGGCAACTGACGCTTTCTCCGGACGGGCAGTGGATGGCGTGGTACTCGACTCGGGATCCTGAGTCGTCGATCCGCGAAAGGTACTCGGTGATTGTCCGGCGAGTTTCGGACGGCGAAGAGTACGTCATGCCGCTGAGGCAAGGCGGCGGCACCAACCAGATTCCCGTGCGCTGGTTCCCGGACAGTAAGGCCCTGCTTCTGCCCCGCGGCGAGAAAGATGACGAGATGGTGGTCGAACGGGTGGAAGTGCCGGGCGGCGCGCGCTCCGTGGTGTATCGCGGCAAGATGAGCCTGCCGACCCAATGGACGATGATTGCGCTTCCCGGTGGGCGGCTGCGGTGGGCAGCGTGCAAGCCAGAGGATCGCCGAAGCTGTGAAGTGATCCTGCGCAGAATCGATACAGGCGAGGAGACGCGGCATCCCGTCGATCGAGGGGAAACCGCCCGTGCGCCTCTCCTTTCTCCGGACAGGAAGTGGCAGGCGGAGATCGTGCGCCGCCCGGGCGGAATGGGGGATGACTGGGACCTGTACGTGCGGCCCGCGGGCGGCGGGCAAAGCGTGATCCTTGCGCGGTCCGGCGACGGCGCGTGGATTCGACGCTCGGGGGGAATGACCTGGTCGCCCGACAGCAAGCATCTCATCTATGTGGTCGCGGGTGGGAGCAGCACCGAGAGCAACGCAGCCTGGGAGTTTCGCCTCGTCTCGCGAGAGGGTGGCGAGCCCATGCGTATCCCTATCGATGGCCGTTGGCCCGCGTTGTTACCCGATGGACGCCTGGTGTTCGGCACCCAGTCGTCGCGCGAAGAACTCTGGGCGATTCGGAATCTCCCCGGACTCTGAGGATTGAATCTCCGCTGAGGAAATGTGGATTTAGTAGGATGGCAGTGCCATGCCAAGTGGGGCGGAACTTTTTGTCGATTCGGTGCTGGGCCTCGGGATCAGGGACGTCTTCACGCTGGTCGGCGACCACCTGAACGAGGTGCTGGCCGCCGCGGCCCAACGCGGGATGCGCATCATCGACATGCGCCACGAGTCCGGGGTGACGCACGCCGCCGACGTCTGGGCGCGGCTGACGCGGCGGCCGTCGCTGGCGCTGGTTACCGGCGGGCCGGGACACACCAACGCGCTCACCGGCATCGCCACCGCGTATTGCGCCGCGAGCCCGCTGATCGCCGTCAGCGGCGCCCGCGCCAGCACGCTGGCCGAGCGCCAGGCCTTCCAGGACATCGACCAGCTCGCCATGGTCCGCGGGGCGGTAAAGTGGGCCGCCACGCCGCCCAACGCCGCCGAGATCCCGTTCTACGTGGGCCGCGCTTACGCCGAAGCCGTCTCGGGGCGGATGGGCCCGGTGCACCTGACGATTCCCGTGGACCTGTTCCGCGCGAGCGCAGACAAGCCCGCTCGACTGCCGCTTCCGCCTGAGCCCACCGCGGCGGCTCCGGACCGCAGCGACGTCGAGCGAGCACTCGCGATGCTGGAGGCGGCCGAGCGCCCGGTGGTGATCGCCGGCTCGGGCGTCTGGTGGGCGCGCGCCGAGGACGAACTTGAGCAGTTCATCGAGCGGACCTCGCTGCCCCTCTACACCATCACCATGGCGCGCGGGGTGATCTCCGACGAGCACCCGCTGTGCCTGGGCTACGCCGACCCGGCGCTTAACCGGGCGGCGCTGGGCGCCTTCCAGGAAGCCGACGTGTTCCTGGTGCTCGGCAAGCGGATCGACTACAGGCTCGCGTTGGGCGGCCCGCGGTTGTTCCCGCCCGGAGCGCGGGTGATCCAGGTGGACATTCACCCGCAGGAGCTGGGCATGAATCACCGCCTGGAGATCGGCATCTCGGCCGACGCGCGGGCCGCGTTGCGGGCGTTTCTGGA
>JBBTDS010000324.1:0-5152 GCA_038060875.1 Acidobacteriota bacterium
TGTCGCTGGAATTGCGCCAGAAGACGCGGCCCATGAGGCTGGTGTCCTGGTCGAACTGCCGGTCGGCATCGGAGTCAGCGGGTTCGGGTTCGGGCCCGTCGAGTTCGAGGTCGTCGCGGAGATCGTCGAGGCGATCGGTGATGAGGCCGGTTTCGATGCGGGTGATGCGGCGGAGGCGCCAGTCGGCGGCGGCCATTTGACGGACGAGGAACTCCTCGGCGGGGTTTTGGGGCTGGAACTGGGAACGGAAGCCCTCGAGCAGTTCCTGAAATTCCTGCCTGTTCTCCTCGGGCAAGACGATGGCGCGGGAAACGAGGCCGTGTTTTTGGGCGTTGACGCTGACGACGGCTTTACCCTCGGGGGTCTTGGGGCCGGTACTGCGCCGGGCGTCGCGACGGTTGGCCTGGACTTTTTGTTCGCTGGACATGGGACACCTCCGGCTACAGAATAAACGGGGTGGATCGTGGATCGAGGAACGTGGAGCGGGAAGTCGTTGGGAAGGCAGGAGAAAAAGAGTTGGGGAGGAGGGGAACGGCGCGGGCTCCCTGATCCCCAAGCCCGGCTTGGCGTCTCCGTAGCTGGTACAGTGGGGGGTGGATTTTGACCAGATCCGCAGACTCACGATCACGGCCCTGTTCTCGGACGACGAGCTTTATGAGCAGATCGTGTTGAAAGGCGGCAACGCCATCAGTCTCGTCTAGGGCTACGGCTCTCGGGGCTCCCTCGATTTGGACTTCTCGATCGAGCGCGACTTTCCGGAATTGGATGACACGCGGGGGCGCATCTTTAGAGCGCTACGCCAGCGGTTCTCATCCGCTGGCTTGGTGGTCTTTGACGAGCAGTTCACTCCGAAACCGCTGACGCCAAGAGAGGATCGCTGGGGCGGCTACGAGCTCATCTTTAAACTCATCGAGGCCGCAAAATATGCGGAGATGCAAGCCGATCCGGACGTCCTACGGCGAAATGCCATTGTAGTTGCGCCGGATCAACGGCGCATCTTCCGGGTGCAGGTAAGCAAGTTCGAGTACTGTGCGGGCAAGCGTGAAGCTGAGTTGGAAGCTTACTCGATTTACGTGTACACACCAGCCATGATCGCGATCGAGAAGCTAAGAGCGATTTGCCAGCAGATGCCCGAGTACAAACTTCGCAGGCACCCACAGCCGAGGGCGAGGGACTTCTACGATGTTCATGCGGTGATTACCAACGCGCATGTTCGGCTGGCCGACCCGGAGAACATCGAGCTTGCACGACAGATCTTCCTGGCGAAAGAAGTGCCGGCGCGTCTAATCAGCAAAATTTCCGGGCACCGGGAGTTCCACCGCCCCGACTGGCCCTCCGTAACGGCCTCCGTGGCCACCCCGCTGGAGGAGTTCGATTTTTACTTTGACTTCGTGGTCGCGGAGAGCTCCGTCTTACAGCCCCTTTGGGTAGAATAGCCGCCACTCCTGGTCGTAGGCCTTGTCCCGGATGTCGTGTGCCAGATAGAAGCTGAAATCCAGACCAAGCCCCTTTAGCCGGTTGTACCGTTTCTCTTGATAACCGGCCCTTTGCATGTAGAATCCTATGGCCTGATGATAGGGATAAACGTAGTCGAGCTTCTTCAAAAATGCAAGGAGAGTGCCTACCGAGACTCTGTCCCTTGCGGCGCGGTAGGCGTCCAGCACTTGATAGACGCCGCCCGCGTAGGCTGGACGCACGGTGATGTCGATCAGAGTCCTCTCAAGCTGAGTCACCTGTAGGGACTCACCTCCATGAGTCAAGGGAGCAACCCCCAGACGCCCGGTATATTTGCCGCTGAGGAGCAGGAGCCGCCATTGGTCGTATTGGAAGTAGAACGTAGACTGCCGTTGCCTGTTCGCAAAGGCCCGGTCGATGCCCGGCTGGGTCAGCGAAGCGCTCGGACGAGTCTTTATGCTCTGCTCCCGATTGACGAAAATGGTCTTCGGAACCTGGTCCGTGAGGGCGTGGAGGAAAACGGCGGCGCCATGCGACAGATATGCGTCGCGCTTTATGGAGAGGGCGATCTGGTATGGAGAAGGCCCGCCCCAGATGTAGCGAATGACCTGGTTGGCATCCGGGTGATTGACGGGCACAAGTCGTACCTCCCGCAATGTCGTATTCGCGAGCAAGAAGCGCACGAAATCATCGACGGTCGTGTTTTGTGCCAGACCCCATTCCGTCCGCTTATCGAGGAAGATGGTTGTGAGGTCGCGAGGCCACAACACCTTTCGGGTCTGGGTCTCGAAGAACTCAACGATGGCCGGTTTGGCAAGCTGGGTTCGGGGCTGACGTCCGCGGGCCATAGTTCAAGTTTAGCACTTGACCGATGGTATATATACCAATCGATCTCAACAACTTCGACTCAAAGTGCTCCGGCGCATACAACTGATTGATTTCAAAAGGGATAATACGGCCGGTGCGCATCCCCTTCTTCAAGGTATGTATACCTTAGCTATGCCCTGCCTTGGCCCCAGACGCCGCCGGTCCGAGGCGAGACGGAGCTGTGGTCATGAGGTGTCGGTGATCACCGGCCGCCGGTCCAGACGCGCCAGAATCTCCACCACCCGCATGCGACCCTGGCGGCAGACGGGGCATTCGCACAGAGAGCATCCGGTGAGCTGCTGGTAACGATCCGGGTAGTGCCATGAGGGTATCTTTGGTTTGCACGACCCTCCTGTTTGCGGAGCTTGCGCTCACCAGCATAGCGCCCCTCCGTGAGCAACGCCTCGGACTGGCTGACGACCGGGGGATCCGCCGCCGCCGCGCATTCTTTCGCCGCCCGGGTGCATGTCCTGGTTAGAAGGTCTTCCTCAAGCGCAGCGGGAGCTGCAGGCCGGTTTGCGAGCCACCATTCCCAGGCTTCCGCGATCTCGCGGGCGGCACGCCGGACGATCTTTACGTAAAGCGCCACTGCCCGTGCGGGAGCTGCGACAGGACCTGGTTGGCATCCAGTGTCTCGCCGCGGTCAGCCTCAGCACTCGCCTCGAGAAGAGCGGCCTCATCGGCGGCGCTCAATTCAAAAACGGGTTCGTCCGCACAGAGAACCGTTACGTCCGCCCCTTCCGTCAGAGGCTCACCCTCCACTATGATGCGCCCGCCAACGACTTTGCCCTTCGTTATTCGCATGGTTCATTCTGCCCTGCCTCGGAGTCTTCGCTAAGAGACTCGCGCAGCCCACGATCCGGGCATCACCCGCCGCCGCGCCGCGGGGCGCATGCGCTGGTTGGGCGCCTGCGAGCGGCTGCCCGCCGCGTCTTTCTCCGTCAGAAGCGGTTTCTCCAGGTGTCCGGACCCTATAGGCCATCCCTGAGACTTCCAGGTTGAAGTTATCGCGGTTCTCCAGCAGCACCGCCATGCTCCGCCGAATCAAGGCACAAGTGTGACAGCCACAACATTGCTCTGGGCCATCCCGCGTATCACGGTCACGGTTGCGCTTCCAGGGCTCAATCCAGGAGGAATCTGTGCATTGACCTGGATGGGAGAGACATATAAGAGTGGAGCATCCCGACCGCTCACACTTACCCGCGTCGGGCTGCAAGGCAATTGCGTTGGCCCGGGCAGCGCGTCGGCACTGCACGTACCGACGGCAAAGTTTGTGCCATATATCTCTACAATGGAACCCGGCTTGATCGCGCCCCTGCGGTCGGCAGCATTGACTACGCCCCCAGGACTGATCGCAGGGGCTGGTTGCGCGCCAACCGCACCTTCCGGTCCATACCCTAAAGCAGCCGGGCTGTTATCGCGGGCGGAAGGCCACCAGAGGGCATGATCTAAACCAGGGTAACGGAAGGCCCTAATTCGCGCCTGCGTGGAAGGAACCAAGAGATACTTTTCGAGGGCCTTGGCTCCTTCCACATTCGCTTGCGGGAATTTCTCCGGTTTCAAGACAACGGAAACCATCATGCGGCTTAGCACAGCGTCGTTCACGAGCAAGACGCGCAAATCCACCGGGTTTTGCTGCAAGTATCGGAGGAAAGGCACAAGCCCCCAGATCGTGTAAGCGCCTCTTTCCGCCGCAGCCTGCACCGCGCCCTGCTCGCGCAAACCCAAGTCAACATACCAGCCCTGTTTGGATGGCCGTCCCGCAGCCTCCCAAAGCAGGTCCTCTGTGTACTTCGGAATCCCACTGTTGTTGGCTACGAAGGGAGACCTGCTCTGGGCAATGCGGCGAAATCCCTCCACCGCATCCGGGAGATCGCGCACGCGCGCTGGATCGCTTGAGGGTCCGACGATGGCGTTCTGATTGCCAAAAACGAATCGCGGCCACAGACCTAAGCCATCCGCCATGAAAGGCTCCACCCCAGCGTGCCCGTAGTGCGAGATGACCATATCCGCCTGGCCGTTTCGGGCTCGATCATAGACGTCTTCCCCCGAATACACGTCGACCCGAATCCCCGTCTGCCTCTCGAAATCCGGCAGAATCTCGCGCAGGAGTCCGCTTTCTTCCGGGGTATTCACGACTGCCAGCCGGACGAGGTTACTCTGGGCGCGTGCCTCCCGTACCGTGAAGCAAGCGGCCAGGTGAATCAGGAGTATCAGCAAGCCTGCCCGGATTATTTGCGTTGTCTGACGCGTACACACCATACGCCCCCCTTTAGTGCCCAAGGTGGCTTACGCCGAAGATTATGGCCAAGCGATCTTCCCCGCTTCTTCATCGGCACGTCGTGATGACGTATCGGCGTCGACGCGCCAACTCGCCCATTCGCTTCAGGATGCGACCGTGTACTCTTAACCTCCAGGCTACTGCACATCTGCGCAACTGTCAAAAACGCGGACCGTTCGCCCGCGCCGCCGACGGCTAACTCAGAGGATTCTTTGGCCTGCCGGTTGCGGCGCTCAGAGCCACCGGAGCCGCAGGAAAGCCTCGTCCCCGCAACCGGCAGGCCAAAGAATCCGCTGAGTTTAACCCGACCTGGATAAAACCGGCCGCTAGTGGGCATAAATCGCCTGCTTCGATTGACACCGGCATCGTCAAGCGGTCCAGCGGGCTGTGAACCCCTCGTCCGCCAGGGTTTGGCCTCCCGGAACCCGGGCGCTGGCGACTGGGACACGATTCATGATGCTCCCGCTCGATGGAGAAGTCAATGACACGCCAGTTGAGATTGCCTCAGTGCCAGGCGGGGAGGTTGCGGATGATGGCGAGGGTTTCGAG
>JBBTDS010000325.1:0-2309 GCA_038060875.1 Acidobacteriota bacterium
GCTCTTCGCTCACTCCCCCACTTCACCACCAACTTCACCGCGTGAACAGATGGGTCTGACGCTTACGTTGCAAGACCACTGGCGGAACCGCCGGTGGGAGGATACACAAACACAGGCCTGGGCGCCCCACCATCGGTCGCACTATGCCGGTCCACCCGGGCGCGCCTGAAAGCGAAGGCCCTGGGGCCGTCGTTCCCCATCCAGCAGGCCGGCACGGTGCTGGATTACGATTTCACCGAGATCGCCGGGGGCCAGTACTGGCTGCCGCTCAGCGCGGATCGGCCAGATACACCTCCAGGCCGGTGTCGCCTTCGGCGATCCGGAAACGGCTGGCGGCGTGGCCGGCGGCGTAGGCTTCGAGGGTCCACTCGTACGCCTTCCGGGCGAGGCCCGGATCCACCGGCCGCTTCATCGGATCGACCGGGGCGACCACGGTGAGCGGCCGGTCCGCGATGGCCGCCGCCACTTGCGGCAGGTCGAGCGACTTCAAGACATCGCGGATGAAGATGTGCGCCCCGTGCAAATAGCGATCGACCTCGCACAGGCTCCGGTAGGTGAGTAACCCGCGCTCGGCGATCACGCCGCGGATGCGGGGATCGAGCGCGGCCGCGTACATCACCCACAGCGCCCCGGCCCCTTTGCCGGCCACGCGCACCCCCTGGTTGCCGGCGTCGGGGCGGCTCAGGAGGTAATCCACGCCGCGCACCACGTCTTGAACGCGCATGCCGAACAGCGACCGGTCCATGAACCAGGTCATGTAGGTCATGGCGGTCTCTATGTCGAACAGGTGGCCGAACTCGCCCGGGCGGTCGCCGGACGGGCTGTGCGGCGGGCGGGTCTCGCCGATGCCGCGCACGTCCACGGCCGCCACAAGCTGTCCTTTCCGCGCCAGCTTCTCCAGCGGGCCGAACTCCATGCCGTCGGCTTCCTTGCCCGCCTCGCTCACCCACAGCAGCGGGAGCCGCGCGGCTGGCGCTTCCGGCAAAAACACCCAGGCGGGGATGTAGATGCCGGGTTCGGACACAAACTGCACCTTCTCCACCTGGTAGCCCTTGCGCGGGGTGGTGACCAGATGGCGCACCGCCAGGGGTGCGTTGCTCTTCTCAAAGCGCAGCAGGCGCCTGATCTCGGCCTGCATCCCAGCGCGAAACGCCTCCAGCCCGGCGGGGTCCGACGGCGCACCGCGGCTGGGGAGGCCGGCGGCCTTCTTGCCAATCAGGGTGAAGATGGTCTCGCCCACCCCGGCGTGGCGAAGCGATCCGTTGGGTGTCGAGTAGAGTGTCTCGCGCCGCTCGGGCTCGAAGTCGGGCTCGCGCACCGGCCCGGGACGGTTGTAGAACCAACGCGAGAACCAATCGGCGGTGGCCAGCCTCAGCTTCACCGTCCAGGCGTGTGGGTCGGTGGCTTCTTCGGTCGCGAACCTCTCGGGCACGCCAAGCTGCCGGTAGCGCTCGCGGATGTGCTCGACGGCGCGGTTGAAGCGGGGCGAGTAGTTCTCGATCAGCGCCAGCAGCGGACGCGGGGCGATGGCCACATGCAGGTCGCAGGAATCGACGCCGTAGAGGGCGGCCGGGAACAGGTTCTGCTCGACGTCGGAGGGCCCGACGCGGCTCTCGGGCCGCAACTCGAATGGCCAGCGATGCCCGGTGCCGCCCTCATTGATGACGGCGCACCGCACCCGCTGGTCCAACGCGCTGATGAACATCGTCAGCGTGCCGCCGCCGGAGTGGCCGGCGCAGCCGATGCGGTTGGGATCGACCTCGGGGCGGGTGAGCAGGTAGTCGATGGCCCGCATGCCGTCCCAGACGCGGTAGTGGGTCAGGTCCTCGCCGAGCAGCAGCAGCACCTGGCCCGGCATGGAATGCTCGTAAGTGGAGGAGGAGGCGACCTCGGTCTGGTTGGTCGCCGGGTTCCAGTATTGGCGGCGCTCGCCCTGCCCGATGGGGTCATAGGCCAGCACCACCATGCCATTCCGGGCCAGGTTGATGTAAGCGCACTGATACTCCGGCTCCATGCGCGCCCAGGGATAGTGCCCGCAGGGAGAGATGATGCCGGGGAACGGCCCGGCGCCGGCCGGCACGTAAAGATTAGCGGTCACCCAGAAATCGGGCCGGCTCTGGAACATCAGGTTCTCGACGCGGTAGCCGGCGCGCTCGTGGACGGCCGTCACCTTGGGCGTCAGCGGGGTGCGCTCCGGCAGGCCGTGAATCATCTGGCGAGCCTTGTCGCGGACAAACCGGTTGCGCGCTTCGATTTCGGCCGCCGTTCGGATGCCGGCCCTTTCCCCGTCCCACTTCTCGCACAGCGCG
>JBBTDS010000326.1:0-1316 GCA_038060875.1 Acidobacteriota bacterium
CTGCGCACATCTTGCAGGAACTCGGCGGCGAGCTGAGCCAGGCCCGGCCCGGCGGCCACGGCGGCGGTTTGCCGGTAGCCCGACGGCGTCTTCACCAGCCCCAGCTCACGGATGTCGCGCGAGAGCGTCACCTGGGTGGCCGGGATGCCAAGCTGGTTGAGTTCCTGCGCGAGCTCGTCCTGGGTGTGGATGCGCCTGGCGCGGATCAGCTTGAGGATCTGCCCGTGGCGGTAGGCTTTGTTCATGCGCGCATCGCTGCCAGCCGCGTCCTGGCTTCCTCCAGCGCGCGGGCGACCGCCCGCGGCCCGGTGCCGCCTGGAATCTCGCGCGTCTTCATGCCCTCGCGCGGATCGAGCAACCGCGCCATCTCCGGCGCGAACTCCGGAGCGAAGGCGGCCAGCTCGGCCGCGCTCCAGTCGCCGGGCTTCTTTCCCTGCCGCACGCTTTCGAGCACCAGCTTGCCCACAAGCTGATGGGCGCGGTGGAACGGCGTGCCCGCGCGCGCCAGCGCCTCGGCCAGATCGGTCGCGACGAGCCAGCTTTCCTCGGCCGCGGCGGCCGGCCGCTCCGGGCGAAGGCGGACGGAATCGGCCACCGCCCGCGCCATCTCCAGCGACCCGGCGAGATCATCGGCCGCCTCGAACAGCGGGACCTTATCCTCCTGCAGGTCGCGGTTGTAAGTGAGCGGCAGGCCCTTCATCGTCACGAACAAGGAGGTGAGGGACCCGAACACCCGGCCGCACTTGCCGCGGATCAGCTCCAGCGAATCCGGATTCTTCTTCTGCGGCATCAGGCTGGAGCCGCTGGTGACCTCGTCGCCCAGTTCCAGCCAGCCGAACTCATCGCTGGAGTAAAGGATCCAGTCCTCGGCCAGACGGCTGAGGTGCAGCATGGCCAGCGAAGCCGCGCAGAGAAAATCGAGCACGAAATCGCGATCGGCGGCCACATCCATGCTGTTGCGGGTCGCACCGTCGAAGCCGAGCTCGCGCGCCAGCGCATCGCGGTCGAACGGGAAGCCGCTGCCGGCCAGCGCGCCCGAGCCGAGCGGCATCAGGTTGACCCGCGCGCGGGCCTCGCCCAGCCGCTCCCAGTCGCGGGCGAACATCTCGAAATACGCGAGCAGATAGTGGGGCCACAGCACGGCTTGCGCCCGCCGCAGATGCGTGTAGCCGGGAATCACCGCATCCGGATAGCGGAGGGCCAGCGCCAGCAGCGAGTCGCACAGGTCGAGCAGGCTCGCCCGGGCCGCGTCGATCCGCTGGCGCAGCCACAGCCGCACGTCGAGCGAGACCTGCTCGTTGCGGCTGCGGCCGGTG
>JBBTDS010000327.1:0-9535 GCA_038060875.1 Acidobacteriota bacterium
ATCAACAGTGAATCGACGCGAGACATGTTCCCCCTCGATTGACTTCTATCATCGCCGTTAGTACCTTGTCAATGGTAAGCGGGCCCGTGATGGCATCAGCGAATCTGCGGTGGCGCCGCCGCGGCGGCAGTATTCAGCCCGTAATTGGCGCTGTCGATGTCGGTGCTCGGCTCCGGGTAGTTCACCTGGTTCAACGCGTTAGACGCCTCGAAGCGGAGCTCGAACCGGACGCGCTCGGTGACGCGGAATTCGCGGAACAGGGAAACGTTCAGGTTCCAGAAACCCGGCTCGCGGCTCGTGTTGCGGCCGACGTTACCGAGGCCCAAGTTGCTTGAGGGCTTGAACGGGAAGGCCGGATCATCCGGGGTGATCAGCCAGCGCCGCGCGGCGCCGGCAAAGAACGGCTGCTTAACCTTGCCGCTCAGGTTCTTCGGATCCACCACGTCCGGCCGCTGCGCCGGGAGGATCAGGTTAGTGTTCCGCTGCCGGATGGTGAGCGGCAGCCCGTCGGAAGCCGAGAACGGGCCGTCGACCTGGAAGCCGCCCAGCAGCGCCGAGAGCACGGGGCTGCCGCCAAGATACCGCTTCCCCTTGCCCAGCAGCAGTTCGTAGACCCAGCCGATGTTGAACAGGTGCGGGCGGTCGATGCTGGAGATTGCGCGCTCGATGTTGGCGAACTGCCAGGGAATCTGGAACGAATCGGGGACGCGCGAGGCGGTGTCGATGTTCTTCGAGAAGGTGTAATCGGGCAAGATGTAGCCGCCTCAGATTAGGCGGAAATCTCGATTCCTAAAGCGTTGGAAATCGACCAACGATGCAGAGGGGCGGGCCGTCGATGAGGGGAATCTCCATTGCCCCGTAGGCGGGTTATCGCGCATCCTTGCGCTCTGGGCTTGTTGAACAGGCCGCGGCTCTTTTGGAGTCGCCAGGTTCGTGGCTATGGGAGCACGCGGAAATCCCACGCCAAAAACCCAGCCACTGCCGCATCCGCGCCGGGCGCCTGAGTTGGCGGGGCGGCCGGAGTACGGCGGCCCAGGCCGCCAAACATCCCGCCCCGCGGCTGAGCTGGCTGCACCTGGCGCTGCTGCATCTGCTGCATGGCAGCCATCTGTTCCGGCGTCATCTGGCCCATCATCTCCGGAGTCATTCCAGGGAAAGCCCCCGCTGGCGGCGTAGCCTCCGCGGGGGCGCTCGCCTGCCTAGGGGTCGCTTTCAGTGGCACGTTCGCCGTATAAACACTCGACGCATCCTTTTTCCGGAACACCAGCGCATACTCGCCGCGTTTAAGGTCCTCGTCAGTCGTGATCTTGATGACCCCGTTCGGCATCCGCTCAACGGTGATCGGTACAAGGGACTGTTCCACGTCGCTTTCCACCCGGTCTGTGGTCGGCTTCAGATCAAACCGCCCCTTCTTCATCTGTTTGAGAATCACCTTCCTGCCGGAGAGCACCCGTCTTTGCTCGTTGTCCCTCGGCTGCATTCTCAACACGACCGGCTCGATGGTGCTCGGGTCCATATCCGCACTCGAAATATAACGGTTCAGCGGAATGAGGAGTTCGACCTTGCCTTCTTTCAGCGTCACATCCGCCGTCGATCCGGTGAGGGTCTCGATCTCGAATCCCTTGGTCGCCCTATTCTGATTAAGCAGCAGGCCCTTGCCGAGGTTCGCCGCTTTATTGATTGTGTCGCCCAGGTATGGATTCCACCCGATCATCGGCGAGAGACCCATGGTGACCAACTGAATCCCGACATCGCCGAGAACGACATTCACGACCGCTTCCTTGGCTGTCCCAGCCTCGCTCTTAACAAACAACACTGACTGCGGCTTGTCGCTTAGCGGGAATGTACTCGCCCCCTGACGTGCGGTCACGGTGGTCAACGGAGTCTCTGGAGGAGCGGCTGGAGGCGAGGCGGAAGGAAGCGCGGGGCCAGGATCCTTCACGATATTTCCGACCACCGGCTCGGGAGCGGCGGAAGGAACGGCCGGGCCAGCGGGAGCAGCGGTTCCGGGCGCCTTCCAATTCAGCATGGCGCTCACCACTGCCGGCGGAACATTCACACTCTTGAGGCGAATCAAGCTGTCCGCATCCAAAGTGAATGCTGCGGCCGAGGAGTTGATCTTCGCGATCACGATCTTTTCATCCACGCCGCCGGACAACATCTTGATGATGGAATCGTTAGTGAGGACCTCTGGCTCCGAGCTGCGATGGGCTGGCGGTTTGGCCTCCGCCGCCTGCGGCCCGCGCGGCGCTGCTGGCTTGGCTTTCGGCGGTTGCTTCGGGGCGGCGGTCCCCTGTGCGAATGACGCGACGGTCGTCTCCAACACTACGAATAAGGTGATCGCCAGCCAGGAATACCTTGAACGGCGCATGTTTTCTCCGCCCGAGTGCTGAACCGGGATTTCCAGTTTGAATCCTGGACAACTCAAATATATACCTCACCCCCCCCTCCGTGTCAACCCCACGGCACGGCTTTCGGCGCCGGAGGGCTTCGGGATTGCTCGCGGAGGTCCGCAGCGGCGCCTGCCAGGGCCTCGAGCGCCCACAACAGCCGCCGCGTCAGATGGCCCTCGGCCAGCAACAGCCAATAGTAGCGAGCGCGCTTGATGAGCCGACCGCCGGTCTTCACCAATCGTTGTTGCAGACTCGTCAACGACCAGTGGCCGACGCGCAGCGGCAGCGCCAGCCGCCGCCACAGGTTCCCCAGGTTTTAAGCGATCACGCTCAGCCACAGCCGCACTTCGTTGGCCCGGAACCGATGGCAACTCAGCCGGGTCATCTTCACCGCTTGCTTGCCTTCCTTGATCCATTGCTCGGCCGTGCCCCGCTTGTTGTAGAACCGCACCACCGCCCGGCTGTCGGTCTCCAGGCTGGTCACGATGAACCCGACGCGGGGGAACAACTCGCCCAAGTGGAACTCCGCCTTCGCCACCACCCGCCGGCCGCGTCAGCAGTTCCGCGACGTCCCGCTCGAGGCTGTCGTTGGCCGGGATCCGGATGGTGTACTTCACGGCTCGCTCCTCCAGCGCCTCGTAGACCTCCGGTTTGGCAAAGGCGGCGTCGGCCCGGAACACCACCTGCTTGCCCTGCTTCTGTTGCCGATCAATCTCCAGCGGGAGCAGTTCTTCGCAACCATCGGCGCTGTGGACGTTGCCGGGCCGCAGTTTCGCCGACAGACAATCCCCCTCGCGGTTGAACAGCAGCAGCGGGTGATAGCAGGTGGACTCGAAGTGTCCGTTGCAGGCGCTTTGCTCCTGTTGGCCGTAGACCGGGATCCCCGTGCTGTCCATGTCCAGCACCACCCGCCACGGCGCATCCACGGCCTCCGCCCTGCCGATCAACTCGCGGTTCATCCGGGCCAGCCCGGCGAAGTTCTCCTTTGCGGCCAGCATCCGGGTCTCGAACGATTGCAGCCGGGAGGTCAGAGCCGCGCCACGGTCCCAGATCTTCTCCGAACCGATCAGCCGAAAGGTGGGATCTTAGCTCAGGCGCTCGGCGTCGTTCACGTCTTCGTAACCGGCCAGCCGGCCGTAGACGGACTGCCGCAACAAATCGGCCAGCGGAAACTGCGTATTGTTGCCACGACGAGGGCCGGTCAAATGCTGTTCGATGAGTTCGCCGAAACCCGGGCGTTCGTCCAACTCGCACACCAGAATCAGGGCACCGTCCGAGGTGACCCGCGATCCCTGAAAATCGACCTTCAAGCAGGGATTGGTGGCGGTGACGGCGACGCCGGGGATGACCGCCCCGGACTGGTCGGTGACGGTTCCGACAATTGAGCCGTAAATCGAATGGACCTGGGCGCCGGCCGGCGATGCGAGGACGGCGCACACGAACAAAATAAACAGTGAATCGACGCGAGACATGTTCCCCCTCGATTGACTTCTATCATCGCCATTAGTACCTTGTCAATGGTAAACGGGCCCGTGATGGCATCAGCGAATCTGCGGTGGCGCCGCCGGCATTTTCTCCAAGCGGCCGGCATCGGCGGTGCGTTGGGAATCGCCGGCCGGCGGAAAGCGCACGCCCAGGATGCGGCCGCGCGGCTGCGCAAGACCGTTTATGGCTGGTTCCCGGCGCACTTCGGTAGTTGGGAAACGAGCGCCATCCAGTGGGACGCGCTCACGCACATCTGTTTCCGCTCCGTCGTCATCAATGGGGACGGATCGGTGTCCCGCCCCGCCGGCAACCCGCCGCGCGCGTTTGTGGACGCGGCGCACCAGCACGGAGTCAGAGTTTGCGTGCTGGTGTGGGTGAACATGCAGCAGGACAGCGATTCCTACCTGGCGAACTACCGGCAACAGGCGGCGCAGAACCTGCTGGCGTACGTGCGCGATAACGGCCTGGACGGCGTCGCCTACGACGATGAGCGCTGGACGGCGGCGAACGGGCCGCTGATGAGCCAGTTTCTGCAAACGCTGTCGCGCACCTTCAAGGACGCCAACCCGGACTATCACCTCGCCTTCGCCGCGCCTCCGGTGATCTCGGCGAACGACCGCTACGGGGTCAACTGGTTCGACTGGCCGGCGGCGGCCGAGGCGGTCGATGCCATCGTGCCGATGCTCTATACTGCGAACCCGCCCTCCATCGGTTGGACAACCAGCCCGGAGCCGTTAGCCGGCAGCCAGCCGACCCAACGGACGGTGGCGCGCGACATCGTGACACTGATGGCGGACTACTACGAGGCAGTCGCCGGGCGCAGGGACAAGCTGCTGCTGGGCGTGTCCGCGTTCCCGTGGCCCGGATACGAGTTCCGTTGCCGCACGCCGGAGCGGCTGTCGCCGATTCTGGAGCGCGGCGTGTCGCGGCCGCTCGACTACCTGGAGGCGCAGGCACGCAAGTACGGCAAGCGCCGCGACTGGAAACAGCAGGCGGCCTGGTACGTCTACCAGGACGGCGACCAGTTCGTGCAGGGTTGGTACGACGACGAGCAAAGCTGGGCGGCGAAACTGGACTACGTGAACCAGGAGGAACTAGGCGGCGTGGGCATTTGGGTTCTGGACGGCGCGAGCGATGCGCCAGCTATGTGGGACCTGCTCCGCGCCGCCTTCGGCCCGGTGAAGCCGAGAGGCGAGGAGATCGCCTGAAGTGCAGCTGATTCTGCTGTGGCTGGCGGCGGCGGCCGGTGCGGGCGGGCAGGCGGTCGTGGCCGGACGCGCCGTGGACGCCGAAACCGGGCGACCCGTGCCCGCGACCATAACGATCCGGGCGAGCGACGGGTCGATCGTCGCCGGCCATCCCAGTTTCCGCGGCGGCTTCCGATCGCCGGGCGAGTTCGCGGAACGCGTTCCGGCCGGCGAAACCGTGATTACCGTGAGCCGCGGCTGCGACTTCGTCGCGGTGCGGGAGACAGCCGTCTTGCGCGAGGGCGAGCGGCGCGAGTTCGTCTTCCCGTTGCGCCGCCGCTCGCCGCTGCGGCGCGAAGGCTGGTATGCCGGCGACCATCACGCCCACATGGTTCACGGCGAGCGGCTCATCGCGGTCGATTTTCCCTACGTAGCGCTGGCCGCGCGGGCCGAGGGCCTCGATTATCTCGCGCTTGCCCAGCACTGGAATCTCGATCCGGCCACGCCGGAAGCGCTCGACCGCGCCTGCCGCCAGGTGAGCGGGCCGGACTTCGTGCTCACCTGGAACCTGGAAGCGCCGAAGAACTACTACCGCGGCGACGTCTCCCGCTGCCTCGGCCATGGATGGACGGCCGGGATGGCCGGCCGCACCGCCGGCGCCGCTGACGCGATCCGGGAACTGCTCGATTTGAGCGCGCACGACTACGAGAGCGAGAAAGAGCCGGCGCCGAACTTCGAGAGCCACGCCCTGATCCATTCGCTGGGCGGGGTCGTCTCCTACAGCCATCCCTGCCGCTGGTGGTGGGGGAAATGGGGCGGCCGCGGCGGCTATCCGGTGGAGGAGAAGAAGTACGTCTCGAACATGGCGGCCGAGTTACCGTTCGACACCGTGGCCGGGCCTACCTACGACACGATCGACGTGCTCATGCCGCCGCAGGAGCGTGAAGCGAACGCCTGTGCGGAGAAGCTGTGGTTCCTGCTGCTCGACCACGGCTACCGCCTCCCCGCCACCGGCTCCAGTGATGCCACCTTCGACCGGCCGGGCGGAGGCCTTCCGGGCCGGGTGCGCGTCTATACGCGCCTTGAAGGCGGACTCAGCACCGCCGCGGTCGCCGAGGCCCTGCGGGCGGGGAGAAGCTTCGTCACCACCGGCCCGCTGATCACGCTTGAGATCGACGGCCGCATGAGCGGCGATGTGTTGCCGCTGGCCGGGCAGCGTTACCTGAAGGTGCGCATCCGGGCGTGGGCCGCGGGAACCTACGGCGCGGCGCTGAAGCGCGTCGAGCTGATTCGGAACGGCGCCCTCGTTCGATCTTTCAACGTCCCGGACAGCCGGACGGAATTCGAGACCGCCTTCGGCATCGAAGAGACCAGGCGGGCATGGTACATCGCGCGCTGTTTCGGCGCGGACGACAGCCAGGTCGCGATCGCCAACCCCGTCTACCTTGAGCCGCCGGACTTCCAGCCGCCGCCGCCCGCCCTGGCCGAGATCGAGGCAACCGTCACGGACGAGGAGAGCGGAGAGCCGCTAAGCGGCGCCTGGGATATCCTGCGCAGGGTTGGCAAGCGCGAGGCGCCGGAACAATCGGGAGAGTTCAGCAACGGCCGGTTCCGCCTGCGGGCGCCGGCCACCGCGCGGCTGCGCGTCCGCGTCCCGGACTACGCGCCGGCGACCCGCAGCGTCTTTCTGGATTACGCGCCTCTGCTGGAGACAACCTTCGCCCTGCAGGCCGGGCAATTGACCGGCTGGGCAACCTTCGAGAAATTCAGAGAGCTGCTCGGCAGCGTGCGGCTCGCCATCGCGCTGCACCGAGCGGAACGATGATTGCGCCGCGGCGCCACTCTACAGGCCGCGCGCCACGAGCCACAGGCCACATGCTACAAGCCCCGCGCCGCAAGCTGCTACAATTTGATCTTCATGGCCGGCCGCGTCTCGCTGTTCGTCACCTGCATCGTGGACCAGCTTTTTCCGCGGGTTGGCCTGGCCATGGCCGAGGTGCTGGAGCGGGTCGGCTGGGAGGTCGATTTCCCCGAAGCGCAGACCTGCTGCGGCCAGCCCGCCTTCAACAGCGGCTACCGCGACGAGGCCCGCCAGGTGGCCCGGCATTTTCTCCGGGTCTTCCGCGACGCTGAGTATGTGGTGGTGCCTTCCGGGTCATGCACCGCGATGATTACGCACCACTATGAGGACCTGTTTCGCAAGGAGCCGGAATGGCTGGAGGAGGCGCGGCGGCTGGCGCCCCGGGTGTGGGAGTTTTCCAGGTTCCTGCTGGAGGTCGCGCGGCTGGAGGATGTCGGGGCGCGCTTCGACGCGGTCGTGACCTACCACGACAGTTGCCACGCCCTGCGCGAGCTCAACATCCGCGAAGGCCCGCGGCGGCTGCTGGCCAAGGTTCGCGGCCTCGAAGTGCGCGAGATGGGCAAAACGGAGGAATGCTGCGGTTTCGGCGGCACGTTCTCGGTGAAGTTCCCCGAGGTGTCGGGTGGCATGGCGCGCACGAAGATCGAGTCGATCGTCGAGACCGGCGCCGATTACGTCGTCTCGATCGATTCGAGCTGCCTGATGCAGATCCAGGGCGTGCTCGCGCGGGCCGGCCTGCCGGTCGGGACGATGCACCTGGCCGAGGTGCTGGCCCGCCAATAGCGGAACCTATGGCCGCTCTGTACCAGATCAACATCCGCAAGGCCCTGGCCGACGCGCGGCTGCAATCGGCCATCTACGCCTCCACCGGCCGGCTGATGGACCACCGGCGCCACGCCATGGCCCCCGACGCGCTGCCCGACTATCAGGAACTGCGCACGCAGGCCAATCTGATCAAGAAGCACACCATCGAGAACCTGGATCACTACCTGGAGCAGTTTGAAGTTCAGGTCGCGGCCCACGGCGGCAAAGTTGTCTGGGCCAAGGATGGCGGCGAAGTGGTCGAGTTCCTCGGCGAGTTGGCCAAGGAGAAAGGCGCCCGGCTCATCGTCAAGTCGAAGTCGATGACCACCGAGGAGATCGATCTCAACGAGCGGCTCGGCCACCAGCACCTGGAAACGGTGGAGACCGACCTGGGCGAGTACATCATCCAGCTTGCCGGCGAGCGGCCCTACCACATAGTAGCCCCGGCGCTGCACCTGACGCGGTATGAAGTGGCCGAGATATTCACCCGCCACCTGGGGGTCGAGAACGAGACTGCTCCCGAGAAGCTGACCAAGATCGCGCGAGCGACGCTGCGGCAGAAGTTCCTGGCCGCCGACATCGGCGTCACCGGGGCGAACTTCCTGGTGGCCGATTCCGGCGCGGTCGTGCTGGTGGAGAACGAAGGCAACGCGCGGATGTCCACCACCGCGCCGCGCATCCACGTGGCCGTGGCCGGCATCGAGAAGCTGGTGCCGCGCGCCCAGGACCTGGCGGTTTTCCTGAAGCTGCTCGGCCGCAGCGCCACCGGCCAGCCGCTGACGGTGTACACGTCGTTCCTGTCCGGGCCGCGCCGCGGCGAGGAGATCGACGGCCCCGACGAGTTTTACGTGGTGCTGCTCGACAACGGGCGCACCCGCGTGCTGGCCGACCGCGACAAGCGCCAGTCGCTTTACTGCATTCGCTGCGGCGCCTGCTTGAATCACTGCCCGGTCTACCGCAAGATCGGCGGGCACAACTACCCTTGGGTGTACTCGGGGCCGATCGGCGCCATCATCTCGCCGCAGTTCATGGGCCTGACGCACGATCCCTGGCTGCCGTTCGCCTCCAGCCTGTGCGGGGCTTGCGCCGAGGTCTGTCCGGTCAAGATCGATATCCCACGGCTCCTGCTGGAGCTGCGCTCGGAAGTGGTGAAGGCCGAGGAGCGCCAGCCCGGCCGCCGCCTGGAGCGCCTCGCCTTCCGCGCCTGGGCGTGGGTGATGCGCCATCCGCGCATCTATGAAATGCTGGGGCTGGCGGCCGGAGCGCTGATGGGCGAAGGCGACGGAAAGGGATGGCTGAGCCGCGCACCGGCGCTCATGAACTGGGGCCCGCTGCGCGCCTGGCTAAGCCAGCGCGACCTGCCGCCGGCCGGCCGGAGCTTCCGGCAACTGTGGCGGGTGCGGAGCGCAAGGGTCAAGAGCTGATGTCGCGCGAATACGTGCTGCATAAGACGCGGACGGCGCTGGGGCGCAGCGTGGGACAGGCGCCGGCGCCGGCGCCGCCAGTGAGGCTGGGTATACCTCAAGTAGATGTTGAAGTCCGCCTCGCCAATTTCTTCCAGGCGCTTGAGAAGCTGGCTGGCAAGACCAGCCGGGCCGGGTCGCCGGCCGAGGCGCGCGCCTACGTCGCCGCGCTGATCGGTGACCGGCCGGCGGTCGCCTCCAACGCGCCGTTCCTGCGCGAGTGCGGCATCCCCGGCCTGCCTTCGGTAAGAACGGATTTCACCGGCCGCGAGGCGCTCCGGGCGGTCTGCGCCACCGCGGATTTCGGCATCACCAGCGCCGACTACGCGCTGGCCGACACCG
>JBBTDS010000328.1:0-42638 GCA_038060875.1 Acidobacteriota bacterium
AACCGTCTCCCCCAACGCCGTCGTGTCCCTCGACGCGTGGTAAACATTGACCTTCTTTCTTCCGGCCGAGCAAGGTGACTATGGCGAGCGTCGCGTGTACAAGCTAGACGTCGTCCAGCGCGAGATCGACGAAGCAGTGATACGCCTCGAACGCTACCTCGACTATCGCGCCGTCTGCTCTGGCGATGCAATGAAGGCGGCGAAACAAGATTACCAGGACGTAGCCCGACAGCGGCAGATCAGGGCGAAGCTTCCTGAGGCGTGGTGCAGGCTGGTGGAAGATGAAGATGAACTGCTCCTCGAACTCATCGCGGACCGAGTAGAGAGTCTGTGTGGGTATAAGCCCGATCCTGACACGGTGGCGGCTTTTCTCCGAGAGCAGATCCACCCGAAGGTTCCGACCCCAGTCCCTGCCGTGCCGCGACCGCGCGTGCCGCCTGCTGTGCCACCTCACGGCCAGTTGCCCCAGATAGGATTCGACCTTGATGGCCGGTTTCATCCGGCACGTAACGCCTGCGACGTCCTCGTCAAGGTGTTCGCCCAGTTGGCGAACCGTGATGCCACGTTCCTGGAGCGCTTTGCAGCACTGCCGAAACACGGCAGGACCCGACGCTATTTGGCCCGCAAACCCAATGACTTGTATCCTGGGCGTCCTGATCTGGGCCGCGACTTTTCCCGCGCACTCAGGCCGGGGTGGTGGCTTGGAGTAAATCATAGTCGGGCGACGATCGGCCAAATCATCGCTATGTCGTGCGAGGTCGCCGGCCTGCGATACGGCGTTGACCTCAAGGTGAATCTGGGCGAATGAGTGGCTGGCTATCAAAGCCTCGCAGGCGACGCGCTGAGCCAGTCCCAGTTTGGGATCAAGCTGCTATTGTGAAGAAGTCAAGGAGTCAAGAATGTGCAAGGCAGTGGGGGGAGCGTGCGTCCTGGTCGCTAGCGCCGGCGTGGTGTGGGCGCAGTGGTGGGAGCGGGAGCCACTCAGGATCATCGATGTGGGCAGCGTGTTCGGCGAGATCGCGGCGCGCGGGCCGGCGGAAGTGGCCGCGCGGAAGGCCGGCCTGCTGTTCAACGCCGAGCATCTCCAGATCATGGGCCACCAGAAGGGGCTCGATGATTCCGGCTTCTTCTTCGCCACCCAGCTCGCCGGCAAGGCGAACGAGGATTACCTGAAGAAGTACCTGCCCGAAGCGAAAGCCCGCGGGCTGCGGGTGATGGTCTACTTCAACGTCCACTGGTACAACCTGCCGTTCGGCGACCGGCATCCGGACTGGCTCCAGATCAAGGAAGATGGAAAGCCGCTCACCAACGTCTACGAGACGGGCACGTCGTTCTGCGTCAACAGCCCGTGGCGGGAGTGGTGCTTCCAGGCGCTGCGCGACCTGTGCGCCTACCCGATCGACGGCATCTTCTACGACGGGCCGATCTTCTTCCCCGAGACCTGCTACTGCCGCTGGTGCCGGGAGAAGTACCGCAAGGCGCACGGCACCGAGCTGCCCTCGAAGCGCGAGCGCCGCGGCAAGGCGTTCCGGAGCCTGGTCGAGTTTCAGGCGCGGAGCCTGGCCGATTACCTGCGCGATTCGCGGCTGGTGGTGAAGTCGGTCAACCCGGAGATAGCCTTCTACATGAACGGCGGCGTGCGCGGGGCCAACTGGGCGACCGGCCGGCTGAACCGCGTCCTCATCGCCGAGCAGGACATCCTGGGCAGCGAAGGCGGCTTCATCTCCGGCGACCTCACGCGCGTGCCGATGTGGAAGCCCGGGGTGACGGCGAAGCTGCTCGAGACGCAGTCGCCCACGAAGCCGCGGGTGATCTTCTCGGCGGCGGGTCACAAGCCGTGGACTTTCTCGATCCTGCCCGCTCCGGAGCTGCGCCTGCTTTACGCCGACACCATCGCCAACGCGGCCAGCGTCTGGTTCGGCTTCCCGCCGTCCGAGCTGGACCAGCCGGAGATGAAGGCGCTGGCGGAGATGAACCGCTACCTGGCGCGCGCGGGCGCCTGGTACCTGGACACGCGGTCGGAGGCACGGGTGGCGCTGGTGTGGTCGGATGCCTCGGCGAACTTCTACGCCGGCTCGGAGGCGCAGCTTATCGACATCGACCGCGTGCCGGCGCGCAGCGAAGTCGGCAACCTGGACGGGGAGTTCAACGGCATGGCGGAGGCGCTGGTGCGCTCGCTCACGCCGTTCGACGTGATCGACGACGTGACGCTGGAGCAGGAGCCGCTCACGCGCTACGCCGCCATCCTGCTGCCCAACACGGCGGTCATGAGCGAGCAGGCGGCGGGCCGGCTGCGCGAGTATGTGCGCGGCGGCGGGAACCTGCTGGCGACCTTCGAGACGTCGCTCTACGACGAGACGGGCCTGCGGCGGAACGAGTTCGCGCTGGCCGACGTGCTGGGCGTGAGCGACGCCCGCAAGATCGTCGGGCCGACGCGCTGGGACTTCATGAGGCCGCGCGGCGACTCGCCGCTCGTCGCCGGCCTGCGACGCGACTTTGTTCCTTCGACGGCGTACCACGTCCGCGTGAGCGTGAAGGGCGGGCAGGCGCTCGCGCACTTCACCAGGCCGCTGGCTGGCCGCTACGACGGCATCCCGGAGGTCTCCGAAGACCCGGCGCTGGTGGTGAACCAGCTCGGCCGCGGCCGGGCGGTCTACTTCGCCGGCGACCTGGGCAACTCGATCCAGGGCTTTCGCCTGGGCGAGCATCTGCGCCTGGTGCGCAACGCATTGCGCGAGCTGGCGCCCTCGCCGGTCGAGATCGCCAACGCGCCGCAGTCGCTGGAGGTGGTGTTGCGCTCGCAGCAGAACGGCAAGCGCCTGCTGGTGCACCTGGTGAACTTCACCGGCGAGATGACGCGGCCCATCCAGCGCATCCTGCCGCTGGAAAATCTGCGCATCCGCGTGCGGGTGAAGGCCACGAAGGCGCAGACCTTGATGCATCCGCGGGCGCTGGCGCTGCGGCGCGTGGCCGCGGAGCAGGTTGAGTTTGTCCTGCCGCGCATGGAAGAGTATGAAGTGGTGGTGATCGAGTAGATGCGCGCCGCGACACTGCTGCTCCTCGCGCTGCCGGCCTGGGGGGATGCCGGCAGCTTCCAGCACCTCGGCACCTACATCGGGCTGGGCGGAGTGCTGGCCTCGGCGGTGGGACCGGGACCCACCGAAGGCAGCCAGCGCTTCTACCTGAGCTACATCTACGCCAGCCACACCCTCGATCTGGTGGCGGTGGACCCGGAGACCGGCCAGCACCAGGTCTTTCCCAACCCGGTGCCCGGCGAGTACGGCGCCTGGGGGATGACGGTGGGCCCGGATGGGAAGATCTACGTGGGCACGCTGCCGCGGGCGCACATCCTCCGCCTGGATCCGCGGGCGGGCGAGCTGGTCGATCTGGGGCGGCCGGCGCCGACCGAGCAGTACATCTGGGCGCTGACGGTGGGCGCCGACGGCAGGATTTACGGCGCGACGTATCCGCAAGCCCGGCTGGTCCGCTACGATCCGGCATCGGGC
Organism: Acidobacteriota bacterium; assembly: GCA_038060875.1. GTDB lineage: Bacteria > Acidobacteriota > Terriglobia > Bryobacterales > Bryobacteraceae > JBBTDS01. The sequence goes on from JBBTDS010000328.1 coordinate 3,507, forward strand.
GCGCTCGAAGACCTCGGGCGAATGGATCCCATCGAGCAGTACGCGCGCCACGTCGCCGCCAGCCGCGACGGGTTCGTCTACATTGGGATCGGCTCGGCCAAGGCCAACATCGCCGCGTACGAGATCGCCACCGGAGAGCACCGCGAGCTGCTGCGCGCCGAGCACCAGGTGGTGGCGATCGCGCAGGTCTACCGAGGGGCGGACGGGAAGGTCTATGGCCGCGCCGGCGCGCAGAACTTCCGGCTGGAGGGCTGGAACGCCGTCCCCATTTCAGCGAAAGAGGCTCCGGCGGCGGAGCCCGCCAACCGTCTGGCCGACGGCCGCGTCATCCGCGTCGAGAAGGGCGCTGCGATCGTCACCGATCCCAGGACGCAATCGGTTACGCGGCACCGTTACGACTACCGGGGCAACGAGCTGCCGATCTTCCGGCTGGCGTTCGGGCCCGACGGAAGGCTCTACGCCAGCGGCGTGCTGCCGGCCCAGTTCCTGCGCCTGCAGGAGGACAACAGCGTCGAGGAGCTGGGCAACCTGGGCGGCGGCGAGGTCTACTCGTTCCTGGCGCGCGAGGACCGGCTGCTGATGGCGGCCTACTCCGGCCTCGCACCGCTGATGGTGTTCGACCCCGGCGAGACCTTCGCGACGGCAGGCCCGGCGCGCAACCCCGTGCTGGTGAACTTCCCTGACCAGGACAGCGGCTGGCGGCCGCAAGCGTTCATTCATGGCCCAGACGGCCGTGTTTACATCGGCGCGGTGGCTGGTTACGGCAAGCTGGGCGGGCCGCTGGCGGTCTGGGATGTCGAGGCCGGCAGCGTGACCAGTTACCACCACCTGGTGACGAACCAGAGCGTGGTGTCGCTGGCGGTGGCCGAGGGCCTGATCGTCGGCGGGACGACCACCGGCGGCGGAGGCGGCAGCCGCCCGACCGAGAAGGAAGCGAAGCTGTTCGTCTGGGACCCGGCGGCTGAGGAGAAGGTCTTCGAGACCGTGCCCGTCGCCGGGGCCACCGCGATCACCGATCTCATCCACGCTCCGAACGGCCTGGTCTACGGCATTGCGGGCCGCAGCCTGTTCGCGTTTGATCCCGTGGCCCTGGAGGTGAAAGTGACGAAGCCGCTGCCCTTCACCGGCGCGCTTTACAATAGCGTGGCGCTGGGGCCGGACGGGCGCATCTGGGGGCTGGCTTCGGCGGGCGTGTTCGTCATCGATCCGGCGACGCATGAGGCGACGCTGGTGGCGCGGGCGCCGCGCGCGATTACGGCTGGCTTCGCTCTCTCGGGGAACGCGATCTACTACGCCTCGGGCGCGGCGCTGTACCGCTACGTGGACCACTCGCTCACGCTCGTGGCTCTGAACCGAGCCGCGACCGTCAGGGAGCGGTCCGGTACACCTGCTCGTGTACGCCGCGCAGGAACTTCAGCCCTTCGGTGGCGAGCTGCTCGGGCGAGTCGGCCAGCTTGCGCCAGATGCAGCACAGCTTGGCGATGTTCTCCATATTCGGGTCGAACGACTCGACGGTGATGCAGCCGTCATAGCCGGCTTGCTTGAGGGCGCGGAAGAAATCCACCCACGGCACCAGCCCGCTGCCCGGGATGCCGCGCTGGTTCTCGCAGGCGTGTATGTAACCGAGATGCTCTCCGGTCGCGAGCACCGCCCGCGGGATGTTGTCCTCCTCGCGGATCATATGGAAGGTATCCAGGTGGACCTTGACGTTGGGCAGTCCGACGTCGCGGATGAACCGGATCGCATCGGCGGCGATGTTGATGAAGTGGGATTCGAAGCGGTTCACCGGCTCGATGCCCAGCGTCAGGCTGGAGGCCTGGCGGGCGTAGGAGGCGATCTCCTGGTAGCCCTCCACACCCCATTTCCACTCGTCCTCGGTGCGCATCCTGCCGGTGAGGTAGCCCCAGCCGCAGTAAATCATGCCGCCGAAGACCCGGGCGCCGGCCTCGTTGCTGAGGTCGATGAGCCGCTTGGAAAACTCAATGCCGGCGCGGCGGATGCGCGCCTCCGGCGAGATGATGTTGTACTCGGCCGGCATGCCGTAGCCGGTGTTGATCACTAGGCCGAGATCGGCGGCGGCGGTCTTTACCTTGGCGGCGGGGAAGTTGTCCGGGTCGAAGGGGATGATCTCCACGGCATCGAAGCCCAGCGCCTTGCACCTGTCAAGCAGCGGGAGGTCCTTTTCGACGAAGGTCTCCCGGAACAGCAGCGAGTGAATCCCGAAGAGCATCTTGAATCCAACATAACCCGCCGGCCGGGGCGGCGCAACGGAGACTCAAGCGGCGCTGATCTCGAACCGCGCGTGATACTTGTCGGGCAGCCGCACCGGCCTCATGTCGCGGCCGCAGAAGAGGTGGCTGGTCTGGCCGGTAGCCAGCAGGCGCTGGTCTTCGGCGCGGCGGATTTCGTAAGCGAACCGGATCCCGCGCGGGCTGGCCGACTCGACGCTGGTCCGCACGATCAGCTCGTCGTCGAAGCGGGCCGGGTGGCGATAGCGGCACTGCGCTTCAACCACGGCGAGGAAGACGCCGTCGTCGATCTCCATGTCGCGGTAGTTGAAGCCCACTGACTTGCAGTACTCGAGGCGGCCGACCTCCATCCACACGAAGTAGTTCGAGTAGTAGACCACGCCCATCTGGTCGGTTTCGGCGTAACGGACGCGCACTCGGGTCTCGTGGACGTGCATCGAGGTGATTTTAGCTCGGCAGGTCGGGGTTTGGCTTCATGTAGTGGCCGGGGATGTAGGGAAACTTCCGCGCGGCGTCGGCGATGACCTCGACGCCGAAGCCCGGGCGGTTGGGTAGATCCATGTAGCCCTTCTTGACCACCAGCGGGTCCTTGAAGACTTCCTCCTTGAGCGGGTTAGAGGTCTGGTTCAGCTCCAGCATCAGGTGGTTGGGAATGGCGGCGACCAGCGCCGCGTTGGCCATGGTGGTCAGCCCGCCGTGCCAGTTGTGCGGGCAGCAGTACTTGCCCCTCAGGTGCGCGATGCGAGCGATGTGCCAGGCTTCGGTGAGGCCGGTCGTGTTGCAGTCGGGCTGCACGATGTCGTAGGCGTCGCGGTCGATCCACTCCTTGAAGTCGGTGCGGGTGACGAGTTGCTCGCCGCCGGAGACCATGACCTTGGGCAGCGCCCGGCTGATGCGGATGTAGGCGTCGATGGCGCCCTCGGCCCGCTGGTTGACCGGCTCCTCGAACCACAGGAACTTCAGCTCCTCCAGCACCGGGCAGATCTCCAGGCACTCTTCCAGCGTCCAGCGCATGTTGACTTCCTGAATGAGGTCGAAGTTCGGGCCGACCGCCTGCCGCATCTTCACCAGGTAAGGAATGTACTTCTTGATGGATATGTTGCTGCGCTTCCACTCGGTGCCGATGCGGAACTTGAAGGCGGTGTAGCCGCTCTCTTTGTGACGGACGGCTTCGTCGATGAGGTCATCCGGGCGCTTGTACCAGGCGTACTCGACGCCGCCCGAGGCGTACATGCGGATGTGCGGGTCGGGCTTGCCCTCGGTGCACAGGAGCTTATACACCGGCTGGCCCTTGGCCTTGCCGATGATGTCCCAGAGCGCCGCATCGACACCGGCCCAAGCGATCCGCGCTCCCCGGCTGCCGCTGAGCCACGCACCCGCGAGGTGCTCCACGTCGAAAGGGTTCTTGCCGATGAGGCCCGGGCGGATGTTTTCCTCGATGAACTTCTTGACCGCTTCCGGCCCGCCGTATGGGCTCGACTCGCCGATGCCGGCGATCCCCTTGTCGGTGAAGACCTCGACCAGGATGGAGTCGGTCTTCCACACGAGAAACGTGCCCGTCATCCAGCGCTTCTCGGGCGGCAGCTCGTAGGAGAGCAGGGTGATCTTGACGTCGGTGACCTTGATGTTCTCGCGGCCGACGGCTTCGAGAGGATGGGCGCGCCGCGCGGCGCCGAGCGACAGGGCGGCCCCGGCCAGCGAAGCGGCAAACGATCTGCGTGAGGTAGCCATGCTCACAATTCTAAGCCCGCGAGCGCGGCTGAAGCAGGCTGTGGCGTACGCTTCAGCTTGCTGCGGCGAGCTTCAGCTTGCCGTCTCCCGTTCACCGCAGGCTGAAGCCTGCGGCGGCACGCTAAAGCGCGCGCCACGTGGGTACATGTCCCTCTACGGAAGTCCGGCGAAGCCGCGAGTGATCGCCTCGTTCATTTCCTGCACCGAGACGGGCCGCTTCCGCGGGGAGCGGATGATCCCTTTGAGCATGCGGACGTCCTTATTGCGCGGCTTTAGCAGCACGTGTCCGGCTGGATCGACCTGGAAATCCACCCGTTGGCCCGTCCGGAGGTTCATCTGGTCGCGGATTTCCTTCGGGATGGTGATTCGCCCCTTGCTCGTGATGGTACCGGTGGCCATCTTGTCAACCGGAGTCCAGGCCCATCTGCGACAGCCGGTAGCGCAGCGCGTTGCGGGTGAGGCCGAGCAGGCGGGCGGCCTGGCTCTTGTTGCCGTCGGCGCGGCGCAGGGCCTCGCGGATGATGACCTGCTCGTACTCGTCGAGCGTCATGCCCTCGGGCAGGGGGAATTCGCCGGCGGCGGCGCGGGCGCGCGGCGCGGTGTCCAACTTGATGTCGGCCGCCTCCAGCCTGGCCCCGCCGCACAGCACCAGACTGCGCTCGATGACGTTCTCCAGCTCGCGCACGTTGCCCGGCCAGTGGTACGACATGAGCTTGCGGATGGCCTCCTCGGTGATCGATTCCACCGAGCTGCCGACGGCCGAAGCCAGCTTCCGCACAAAGTGTTCGGCCAGGAAGGGAATGTCCTCGGGCCGCTCGCGCAGCGACGGCAGGTTGAGCGGAACGACGTTCAAGCGGTAGTAGAGGTCTTCGCGGAAGGTGCCCTGCTCCAGCGCCGCCCGCAGGTCCAGGTTGGTGGCGGCGACCACGCGCACGTCGATGTGGCGCGTCTTGTTGCTGCCCAGGCGCTCGAACTCGCGCTCCTGCAACACCCTCAGCAACTTCACCTGGATCGACGGCGGCACGTCGCCGATCTCGTCCAGGAAGACGGTGCCGGTGTCGGCCTGCTCGAACTTGCCCGGCTTGGCGGCGACCGCCCCGGTGAAGGCGCCTTTTTCGAAGCCGAACAGCTCGCTCTCCATCAGGTTCTCGGGCAGGGCCGAACAGTTGATCTTGACGAAGGGCCGCTCGCGGCGCGGCGAGTGGAAGTGGATGGCCCGCGCGATCAGGTCCTTGCCGGTGCCGGTCTCGCCGGCCAGCAGCACGGTAGCGCGCGTGGCCGCCACCCGCTGGATAGTGGCGAAGATCTCCTGCATGACCCGGCTGCGCCCGATGATGTTCTCGAAGTCGTAGCGCTGCCCCAGTTGCTCGCGGAGCTCGCGGTTCTCGTCCCTGAGCGCCCGCAGTTCGAGCGCTTTCTGCAGCACTGTCATCAGGTGGTCGAGGGAGAACGGCTTCAGCAGGAAGTCGGCGGCGCCCTTCTTCATCGCCTGGACTGCGGTCTCCACCGTGCCGAAGGCAGTCATCACTACGATCGGCGTGCGGGTGTTCTGGAGGCGGACGCGGGCGATCAGCTCCAGGCCGTCGAGGCCGGGCAACCGCAGGTCGGTCAGGATGAGGTCGGCGCGGTCGGCCAGCTTCAGCCCGTCTTCGGCCGAGGCCGCCTGATCGACCTCGTAGCCGGCCGAGCGGAGCTGAAGCTCAAGCACGCGGCGGAGCTTGTCTTCGTCCTCGACGATCAGGATGCGGTGCTTCATACGCTGCGCGGCAAATACACGCGGAACACGCTGCCCTTCTCCGGCTCGCTCTCGACCGTTATTCTACCTCCGTGCAGATCGACGATCTTGGAAACTATGGCCAGGCCGAGCCCAATGCCGTCCGGCTTGGTGGTGACGAAGGGATTGAATATGCTCTCCAGGCGCTCGGGCGGGATGCCGGCGCCGCGGTCGATGACCGAGATCTCGGCCAGGCCGTGCAGCGGGCGCGTCTTGACGGTAACGGCGCCGCCGGCCGGCGTGGCCTGGGCGGCGTTCAGCAGCAAGTTGTAGATGACGCGCTCCATCAGCTCGGGATCGAACTCAAAGGGCGCCAGGTCCGGCGAGTAGTTCTTGTAGATGGTGACCTCGTACGGGGGCGAGTTGCGCTCAAGCTGGGCGATGGCGCGGTCGATGGTCTCGCCGAGATCGGCGCGGGCGGGGCGCAACTCGAGCGGCCGCGCGAACTCCAGGAAGCGCGTGACCAGCGAGTTGGTGCGGTCCACTTCGGCCGAGATGATGCCGGCCAGCTCGCGAGCAATGGCGTTCTCGCCGCCGATGTTCCTGGTGAGCATCTCGGCCGATGCGCGGATGGTGCCCAGCGGGTTTCGCAGCTCGTGAGCCAGCCCGCCCGAGAGCTGGCCGAGCGCAGCCAGCCGTTCGGAGCGGCGCACGGCGGCTTCGGCCTCTTGCAGGTTGCGGTTGGCCTCGGCAAGCTGCGCCGCGGCGGCCTCCGCCTTGCGGGCCTCCAGCCGGCTGGCCTCGGCCAGCCGCTGGGCCAGGTAGCCGATCACCGCCAGGAACGTCACCCGCAGGGTGATCTCGGGGATTTGATCCGGGGGGAGCACGTAGCGCGTCCAGTCGATGCGCAGCAGGTACGACAGGTAGGCGCCGCAGGCCAGCACGGTGAAGATCGCCGTGCCCACCACGCCCAGCGTGGTGCCGGCCGAAATCACCGGGATCAGCAGGATCCAGTAGTAACTGCTGTTGAGCCCGCCGCTCAACCCGAGCACGAGGTAAGCGAGGCCGAGTTTCCCCAGATTGACCACCGTGCTCCCGGCCGGATGCAGGAGGAGAGGAATTCTCGGTTCGAGGGTCTGAAGCAGCGCCAGCGTCAGCAGAATGGCGATGACCGAGGGCCTGCGCACCGGGCCGGCGGCGGCCAGCGCCGAGAACAAGAGGGCCAGGACAAGATCGTGGGGACGGATCTTGCCGAGGCGACGCCACCAGGCCACGCTGCCATCTTAGCGAGGATTTGTGCCACAATGGTTTTTTTGCCACCCGCATGAGTCGCCCCCTTCCCACCCAAGACCCCTCCTTTGGCGAGATCCTCACCGAATTCGAACAGGCGCACCGCCAGGTGGAAGGCGAGACGCGCCAGGGGGTCGTGGTGGCCATCTCGGCCGACGCCGTCTTTGTGGATATTGGCCTCAAGGTCGAGGGCGTGCTCCCCCCCGACGCGCTGCGCGATGCCTCCGGCAAGCTGAGCGTCGAGCGGGGCGACCAGCTCTCGGTCAGCATCAAGGGCCGCGATCCGGGGGGCTACTACGTTCTCTCGATGGTGAAAGTGGAGCGGCCGAAGGACTGGACGGCGCTGGAGCGCGCGTTCGCCGAGCAGCGCTCCATCGGCGGGGTGGTGACCGGCGTGGTGAAGGGCGGCTTCAGCGTGGACGTGGGCGTGCGCGCCTTCCTGCCGGCCTCGCGCAGCGGCGTGCGGGAAGCCGCCGACATGGAGAAGCTCGTCGGCCAGGAGATCGCCTGCAAGATCCTCGAGCTGGACGTGGCCAAGGAAGACGTAGTGGTGGACCGCCGCGCGGTGCTGGAGGAGGAAGAGGCGCGGGCGCGCGAGCAGGTTGTCGCGGCGCTGGAGGAAGGCGCGGTGGTCCGCGGGACGGTGCGCACGCTCACCGACTTCGGCGCCTTCATCGACCTGGGCGGCGTCGATGGCCTGCTGCACGTGGGCGACATGGCGTGGGGCCGCGTTCGCAAGCCGTCGGACCTGATCGGCGTGGGCGATGCGATCGAGGTCAAGATCCTCAAGGTGGACCGCGAGGCGCGCCGCATTTCGCTGGGGTTGAAGCAGCTCACGCCGGACCCCTGGACGCTGGCCGGGCAGAAATACCAGGCCGGGCAGCGCGTGCGCGGCACGGTGACGCGGCTGGCCGAGTTCGGCGCTTTCGTCGAGCTGGAGCCGGGCGTCGAGGGACTCATTCATATTTCCGACCTCACCTGGTCGAAGAAGGCGCGCAAGCCGGGCGACGTCGTCAAGGCCGGCGAGGCGGTCGAGGTGGTCGTGCTCAGCGTCAGCGGAGCCGAGCGCCGCATCGCGCTCAGCCTGAAGCAGGCGCTGGGGGATCCGTGGGACGAGGTTGAGGAGAAGTTCCCCGTCGGCAGCATCGTCGAAGGCCGCGTCGCGAACCTGGCCAAGTTCGGCGCTTTTGTCGAGCTGGCCGAAGGGCTGGAGGGCATGATCCACATCGGCGACATCAGCGCCGAGAAGCGCCTCAACCACCCCCAGGAAGCGCTCAAGGCGGGCGACACCGTGCGGGCGCAGGTGCTGGAGATCGACCGCGCGAAGCGGCGCATCCGGTTGGGGATGAAGCAGCTCCAGCCGACCACCGCCGACGAGTACATCGCCGAGCACCGCGCCGGGGATATGGTCACCGGGCGGGTAGTGGAAGTCGGCAAGGGCGCGGCGAAAGTTGAGGTGGCCGACGGTGTTTTCGCGTCGTGCGCGCTGCCGGCGGAGCGCGCCGCCGAATCCGCCGCCCAGGCGCCCGGGGCCGATCTGGGTTCGCTGACCGCCATGCTGGCCGCCAAGTGGAAGCAGGGCCGGGCGCCGGCCAGCCTGTCGCGCGAGCCCGCCCGCGCCGGCCAGATCCGCAGCTTCCGTGTCACCGCGCTGGATGCGCCGGCCAAGCGGATCGAGCTGGAGCTGGCAGGGTAGTTATTTCTTCCGGAGCCAGCGGTCCAGGCTTACCGGTCCCGCCCCGGCGATCGCCAGATACAAGAAGACGAAGCAGTACAGCACCGCCAGTTCCCCGCCGTTCAGGATCGGCCAGATACCTTTGGGCCGGTGATACAGGAAATAGGCGACCGCCATCTGCCCGCATAGGACGAAGGCGACGGGGCGCGTAAGCAGACCAAACAGGATCAGCAGCCCGCCGAAGGCTTCCAACACCCCGCCGAACCAAACCAGGGACGGGAACGCGGCGGTCGCGCCCGTCCCCCCGACGCCGCCGAAAAGCCCGAACAGCTTCTGAAAGCCGTGCAGGCAAAAAGTGAATCCAGCAATGATGCGAAGCAGCGAACGCCCTCTGGGTTCCAGGGATTCAAGCATGAGGAAACGATACCACAGTGGCGGGAAGCGCAGGCGCCGGCGCCAGATGCGCGATTCCCGCGGTAGGGGCGAGGCACGCCTCGCCCCTACAGGCAATCTACCGCCCGCAGGCCCCCGCCGGGGTTGACGAATCGCAGGCGTTGGACTCGAGTTTGTTCTCGCCCTTGCCGTCCCAGCTCAGGTCGCCGCCGGTGTTGTTGCGCAGCCGGTTGTCGAACACCGTCGCTTTGTTTACGTTCACCAGGTAGATGCCCACACCCGGGTCCTTCCCGCCGGGCGTCGTGCCCCAGAATCCCCGGTTGTAGCTGACGCGGTTGCCTTCGATCCAGATCTCGTTGGTGTTCTCGACGTCGATGCCGAACCGGCCGTTGCTGACCACGGTGTTGTCCATGACATAGTTGCCGGGGCCCGCCCCTCGAATCATGATCCCGGCGAAGTTGTTGCCATAGGTCATATTCTGCCGGAACACGTTCTGGGCCGACTTGGCCCCCGCGACATGGATGCCGCAGTTGGCCAGGTTCGCATTATCCACGAAGGCCACGTTCTGCTGGACGGTATTGTTGCCGGAGTCCATCAGCATGATCCCCATCATGTCGCCGTTGACCAGCGTGTTGTGCTCGATGGTGTTGTAGTGGGCGTTCATCAGGTAGATCTGGTTGCCGGCGCCCCACTCGCTGGGGGTAGTCGGCTTGTTGCCGAAGTCGCGGACGGTGAAGCCGCGGATCAGGACGTTGGAGACGTTCTCGAGGTGGAAGCCGTCCCGCTCGGTGTAGTCGCCTTGCAGGACCACTTCGTTTTCGCGGCCCTGGGCGATGAGCTTCAGGCCGTTCTTTTCGGGGCCGGCGATGGTGACGCTCTTGAAGTAGATGCCGGGGCAAACCAGGATGGTGGCGCCGGCCGGCGCCTGAGCCACCGCCTCCTGAATGGTGGCGAGGCCGCCCGGGCAATCGGCGCCGTCGTCATCCACGGTGAGGAGCTGGCTGCGTGAACGCGGGGCGACCGAGGTGACGAAGCCGTGAGCTACGCCGTTCGCATCGACGTAGTGACCCACAATCTGACCCGAGGCGTTCATGCGAAAGGCATGGGCAGCCCTGGAACCAGGGACGTCAAAGGGGGTGAAGCGGTCTTTGCTCCACAAGAATGCCTTGGTCTTTCCTCGCGGGTCGGTGTAAGATCCCAGGAGATCGCCCGCAGCCGTGATGCCGCCTCGGTCCATCATGGTGTGCTGAGCGCCAGGGACATCAACGGAGCTGCTCTTGCCCTGGCGCATCAGCCATCCGTGGGCTACCCCGGTGGTATCCTGCCAGTGCCCGACCATATCGCCCTCATCGTTGATGCTGAAGAAACAGGACATCAGGTTGGGCGCGGGGTATTCAAACGAGGTGAAACGGCCCCCGCTGAACAGAAAGCCACGCATTTTCGTGTCGCCGGAAAGGTTCCAGTACATTCCCACCATCTCGCCCTTGGCGTTGATCCCGCCGGGGGTAGTCATGTCGGCGCCCGGGAAGTCGATGGTGGTGAAACGGCCCCCGCTCAGCAGATAAGCGTGCTGCTTCCCGCCGGGATCGAGGTACGATCCTACGATATCGCCGGCGCGGTTGATGTCCCAGGCCCATGTGTCAGTAGCGCCCGGGAATTCGATCATGGTGAACTGGCCGCCGCGTAAGCCGCGTAAGAGGAAGCCATGTCGCTTTTGGTCGGGCGAGTAGTACATCCCCACGATGTCGCCGGCATCGTTGATCCCATTGGCGAATGTGCGTATCGAGCCGGGGTAGTCGATCACTCCGAAGCTCGTGAGTTGCGCGACGGCTGCCGGGGCCAGGCCCAGCGCCAGGCCGAGTGCGGCCCAATGTGAAAACCTCTTCATGTTCGTGCTCCTTTCCGGAATCGGGACAGCGTCCCTCTCCACCTTGTTTAGCGAGAAACGGACCCCAAAGCTCTCACTCCCTGCAAAAGAATTTTATGGCGTAGTACAATGTGCAGCCCCACGGTGGCCATGCCCGCCGTGGTGCTGCTGAAGCCGGGCCATCCGGCAGAAGAACCTCCAGTTCACTGCACCGGAATCTTCACCTCCGGGCTGGGAATCCAGGCTGCGGTGAGCTGGATAGTTGCCGTCCCCGGCGGAAGTCCCGAGGGGACGCGGAAGTCCACGCGGTAGAGATCGTAGGTGCCGGGCCAGCCGACTTGATTGATTACCTCCACTTCCTTTCCGTTTACCGTCACCTCTACCGGTGAGTTGACCATCTCGACGGGATCGGCCTTGAACGGCCGGCTCCCGGGCGGCAGAAGGTCGGGCCGGGTGGGGCCGAGATTCCTTGCCCTGACCATCAAGACCTCACCCGCGCGAGCCGGCCTGGCCGCGGTCACCGGCGAGAAGTCAGCCGCGCGGAAAACGGCAGGCCCGTCGGCCGTCATATCCACCGAGGGGCGGTACCTTGGGTACAAGAAGATGATAAATCGGAGCCTCCCACCGCCGCCATTCACGCGACGATTGGCTGGATCTTCGGTGACCGAAGCAGCCCGCCCAGCTCTGATCACCTCCAGGGTGCGGGTTTCGCCGACCACGCCGAAAAACGCCCCATTCCCCGCGATTATGGCATCGGTCGCCGCGGGGGCGCCCATACCGCCCCAGAGAGTGCCGATCCAAGTCCCATCGGGTCCCAGGATCAGCCAGTGGGTTCGGAAAGGGCCACGGCCATCGAAGTCTGCAATCATTCGCCCTGTCTGAGGGATCAAGCTCGGCTCTAGGGTCCCGCTCCAGGTCGAGAAAAGGCCTTTGGCCGGCTTCCCATTGATGACAACGATGTCGGCAGCGTTGTAAGTGACCTGGAACGCTCTGACAGGCAGGGGCGTGGTCACTCCGGGATCCCGCGCCAACTTAGTGGAATCGGTCACATCCCCGCGATATGTGATCAAGTTGTCAATTTCGACGATCCAGACCACCGGTTGCTCCGCCGTTTGGCCGAAGCCTGAAGTGCAGTGCGCCGCCACAAACGCGGCCACCGCGATGGTTCTCCAAAGACTGTTCATGGTGTCCTCCTTGTTGGGCTCGTTCACAAGCCTCCACCTTGTTAAGCGAGAAACGGACCCCAAAGCTCTCACTCCCTGCAAAAGAATCCTATGGCGTAGTACAATGCGGCGGAGGCGGCCATGGGATCCGGGGCTGCTCACGACATCACAGGGCTGCTGCTGGCCTGGAGCCAAGGGGACCAGGGGGCGCTGGAGAGCCTGATCCCCCTGGTGGAGGAAGAGTTGCGCCGGATTGCGAAACGCTACCTGGAAAGGGAGCGCCCGGACCCCACCCTCCAGACCACCGCTTTGGTCAACGAAGCCTACCTACGCCTGATCGACGTGGAACATGTCCGGTGGCAGGACCGCGCCCACTTCTTCGCCGTCTCCGCGCGAATCATGCGGCGCATCCTGGTGGACAATGCCCGCGCCCGCCGCACTGCCAGGCGGGGCGGCGGCCTGCGGCCGCTCTCGCTGGACGAAGCCCTGGTGGTCACTCCCGAGCGGACCTCCGACCTGGTCGCCATTGATGATGCCCTCGGTGAGTTGTCGAAGATCGATCCGCGCCGGGGCCAGGTGGTGGAACTGCGGTTCTTCGGCGGGCTGAGCGTGGACCAGACGGCCCAGGTGATGGGCGTCTCGCCCAGGACGGCGGAGCTGGACTGGCGAGTGGCCAAGCTCTGGCTCATGAAGGAACTGGGCCAGGCTGCGCCGTTCACGGCACCGGGATCTTCACCTCCGGCCCATTGATCCAGGCGACGCTCAGGCCCAAGGAGGCTGTGCCCGCCGCGGTGCCCTCGGGAACCACGAAGTCCACCCGATACACGTTGTTCATCGTCGGCCAGCCGATCTTGTTAACCACTGGCGCCTCGCGGCCGTTCACGGTCACCTCCACCGGCGAGTTGACCTCATGCAACTTGCCCTCCTGATAGGGAGGGAACGGCTGTCCAGGATTGAGCTTGGGGCGCACCGGACCGAGCCCCGAAACGCTCAAGATCAGCCGCTCGCCCGCCTGGGCGGGCTTCTCGGCGGTGACCGGCGAGAAGTCCTCCCCGTGGAAGATGGCCGGGCCGGTCGGCAGCGTCAGCACCTCCGGCCAGGTCGCCGGGATCAGGTGAATGATGTCGCGGCGCTTTCCTCCGCCATTAATCCGGCGGTTGGCGGGGTCCTCGGTCATGGAGGCAGCCCGGGACGTGCCGATTTCTTTGTTCGAGTACTGCCCGCGCGCCCCCAGAAACGCTCCTGTCCCGCCGGCGATGGTGAGATTGTGAACATTCGCCCCTATGGGAGACCCAGGCGGCGCGGCTGTACCGCCAATGCCGAGCGCCATGAGAGTCCCCACGTGTGTCCCGTCCGGTTGCAGGATCATGAAGTGCCAGTCGTTCACGCCGAAACCACTGATGTCAGCGATAGCCTGGCCGGGCGTGAGCGTGGTCGTGAACTCAAGCGGGGTGCACCTGGCGACCCACAAACCCCTGGCCGGTTTGCCGTTCACGGCCACGATGTCGGCCAGGGCGATCTGCTGCCGGAAGACGCGGCCCGCCGCGCGCGCGACTGGAGCGGCTGAAGTCGCCAGCTTGGCCGGGTCGCTGACGTCGTAGTACTAGAACACCACGTTCTCCATGTCCAGTTCCAGAATGGTTGCCGGCGGCGTCTGGGCCACGAGCGTAGCCGCGCAGGCCGCCAAAACACAAGCGATTTTGTAGTTTATGGTCTTTTTCTCCTGTGCTGGCGGCCGCTCGTGGCAGCCGCCGGCCTCACCCCCTAAAAGACGTGAAAGCTTTTTCATGTTCGTGCCCCTTTCCGGAGTCGGGACAGCGTCCCCCTCCACCTTGTTAAGCGAGAAACGGACCCCAAAGCTCTCACTGCCTGCAAAAGAATCTTATGGCGTAGTACAATGCGGCGGAGGCGGCCATGGGATCCGGGGCTGCTCACGACATCACAGGGCTGCTGCTGGCCTGGAGCCAAGGGGACCAGGGGGCGCTGGAGAGCCTGATCCCCCTGGTGGAGGAAGAGTTGCGCCGGATTGCGAAACGCTACCTGGAAAGGGAGCGCCCGGACCCCACCCTCCAGACCACCGCTTTGGTCAACGAAGCCTACCTACGCCTGATCGACGTGGAACATGTCCGGTGGCAGGACCGCGCCCACTTCTTCGCCGTCTCCGCGCGAATCATGCGGCGCATCCTGGTGGACAATGCCCGCGCCCGCCGCACTGCCAGGCGGGGCGGCGGCCTGCGGCCGCTCTCGCTGGACGAAGCCCTGGTGGTCACTCCCGAGCGGACCTCCGACCTGGTCGCCATTGATGATGCCCTCGGTGAGTTGTCGAAGATCGATCCGCGCCGGGGCCAGGTGGTGGAGCTGCGGTTCTTCGGCGGGCTGAACGTCAAGGAGACGGCCGAGGTCCTGGGGATCTCGCCGGCCACGGTCATGCGGGATTGGACGGTCGCGAGGCTCTGGCTGATGCGAGAACTAACCCACGGAGGAACCCTGTGACTCCGGCGCGGTGGGGACAGATTTCGGAACTCCTTGACTCCGTGTTGCGTCTGGAGCCGGCCCAGCGGGCTGCCTTCCTCAAGCAAGCCTGTGCAGGCGACGACCCGCTGCGCGCGGAAGCGGAGTCACTACTGGCCTACGAAGAGCAGATGCGCCAGTTCCTGGCCGTACCGGCTCTGGAGATGGCAACCTCCGCACCCGCTCCCCAGGAATCACCGTCCGGGCCGGAATCGCTCCCAGCCGGCTTGCAGGTTGCCCCGTACCGGATCGTGGCCCCGCTGGGCGCGGGCGGCATGGGCGAGGTTTACCGGGCGCGCGACACCCGGCTGGAGCGCGACGTTGCCCTCAAATTTCTGCCGGCGCAGTCGGCCCGGCACCCGCAGGCCTTGGAGCGGTTCCAGCGGGAAGCCCGCGCCGTCTCGGCGTTGAACCACCCCGGCATTTGCACGCTGTACGACATTGGCGAGCATGAAGGGCAGCCCTTCCTGGTGATGGAGCTGCTGGAAGGGCAGTCGCTGAAGGAACGCCTCGCCGCCGGTCCCCTCCCGCCCGGCGAGCTGCTGAAACTGGCCGTCGAGATCACCGACGCCCTGGAGGCCGCCCACTCGAAAGGGATCGTGCACCGGGACATCAAGCCCGCCAACATTCTTGTCACCGGGCCCAAAGGGCGCCCCGGCCAGGCCAAGGTACTCGACTTTGGGCTGGCCAAGTTGCTTTCCGAGCCGCGCCGGAGCGCTGAGGAGGCCGCGGGCGATCCGGCGCCGGCGGGCGAGGAGACGATCACCAGGCTGGGGACAGCGATGGGCACGGCGGCCTACATGTCGCCGGAGCAGGCGCGGGGAGAAGCGGTGGACGCGCGCAGCGACCTGTTTTCGTTTGGCGTAACGCTCTACCACATGGCCACCGGGACGCTGCCGTTCCAGGGCGGAACGCCGGGGGCCAGGATGGAAGCCATCCTCACCCAGTCGCCGGCGGCGCCGCGCACGCGCAATCCGGCGGTGGCGCCGGAACTGGAACGGATCATTCTGAAAGCCCTCGAAAAAGACCGCGCGGCCCGGTATCAGACCGCTGCCGAGCTGCGCGCCGACCTGGAGCGGCTGCGGCCGGTGCCGTGGCGTGGCGCCCGGTGGCTGGCGGCGGTGGCGGCGGCGCTGCTGGTGGCGCTGGGCGTTACGCTGACCGGGGTGAGGCTGGGGTGGTTCGGCACGCCGTCCTCAACGCCGGTACTGACGCAGCGCAAAGTCACGGCGAACCCGCCCGGAGATCCCGTGATCCGGGGTTCCATTTCACCCGATGGACAATCCGTGGCTTACGCCGATCGGGCCGGCATCCACGTCCGCCGGATCGACACGGGAGAGACCCGTTCCTTTCCTGCGCCGGAAGACTCCTGTTTCCGGTGAACGGCCGTCACCTGGTTCCAGGATGGAACCAAGTTGCTGGTGAGCGGGCCGGCCGGGCCGAAGGAGAGCACGGGGATCTGGGTCCTTCCCGCCGCGGGCGGGCCGCTACGGAAGCTCGAAGAGAACGCCTGGGCAGCGGTAATGTCGCCGGACGACTCGCGGATTGTCTTCCACCGCGGCGCGGGGATCTGGGTGGTGGATGCCGCAGGCCGGGAACCGCGCCAGCTTCTCGCTGCTCGACCGGGGTACTATTTTATCGAGGCGCTGGCCTGGTCGCCGGACGGCCGCCGGATCGCGTTTGGAAGGCGCAGCCAGGCGGGCGATGAGTTCGCTATCGAGAGCCTCGATCTGAACACCGGCCGCACCGCTGTGATTCTTTCGGACCCGAAAGCCGGAACCTTCGGAGCCTTTTGCTGGGCGCGGGATGGCCGCATCATTTATGCCCGGCTGGAAGACCCTCCAAACGAAAAAGACTCCAACCTCTGGGATATCAGCGTCGATCCGCGGACGGGACAAGTTCGCGGCCAGCCCCGCCGCCTTACCAACTGGGGCGGTTTTCTCTTCGGCTCGCTCGCCGTCAGCGCAGACGGCAAGCGCCTGTTTTCTGTCGGCATGCGCTACCGGAGTGATGTTTACCTGGCAGCGCTCGAAGGCAGCGGCGCCCGATTCACCACACCCAGGCGCTTGACTTTCGAAGAATGGATCAACCGGCCGACCGGGTGGACACGCGACAGCCAGGCCGTTCTCTTCTACTCCGACCGCAACGGCGATCTGGACATCTTCCAGCAGGGAGTGAACACGCGCCAAGCGCAAGCCATCGTGAGGGGTCCGGAGGACAAAAGAGACCCGCGGCCGAGCCCCGACGGCCGCTGGATCCTGTACCTGGCCTGGCCCAAGGAGGGGGGGCAGGTCCGCACCGGCGAGGGCCGGCTCATGCGGGTCGCCGTTGGAGGTGGTCCGCCTGAGACGGTGCTCCGCGTGGCCGGGTATCCGGGTCCGGCGCGGGTCGAGCCCGAGGGCAGTAGTCCTGCCCTCACTGTCACAGGCCATCCCCGCTTCCGTTGCCCCGCCGTTCCGCAGTCCCCATGTGTGTTAAGCGAGCAAGCTCAAAATCAGGTCGTCTTCACCGCATTCGATCCGGTCGAGGGCAGAAAGGGCGAGCTCACCAGGATCGACGGTGACCTATCCAGTCCTGCCTTCTGGGATCTCTCTCCCGATGGGCGGTGGATTGCATTCGCTACGCGTGCAGAGACAAGCAGCCGCATCCGGCTTCTGTCCCTGGTTGGCCAGGGGCCGCATGAAATATCCGCGGGCGGCTGGACTCAACTACAGTCCGTAGCTTGGGCGGCGGATGGGAAGGCGCTCTTCGTGACTGGCTGGGCTTCGAAGGACCCTCCTCTGTTGCGCGTTTCGCTCGAGGGCAAGGCACAGTTGCTGTATAAGGGGCACCACAGACTGGAGAACCTCGTTCCGTCTCCCGATGGGCGGTATCTCGCCTTTGCAGACATGGAGCTGGAGGGCAACGCCTGGGTGATCGAGAATTTTCGGTGAGGGCTGATCGGGCGCCCGCGCAGCTCCCGGCGTTGAGCTATTCCGGTCCTCCGAGCTTCGTCCGCGTGCACATGTAGAGATCGCTGCCTCCGTACCCGCCAGGGCGGTCAGAACCAAACAAGAGCACCAGCCTATGTTTACGATGGGGCCCAGATTCACTGGAGCAGACCAGGGATCGAGAGTGCTGGTGCGCGTCGATCGCCTCACGCTGCCCAATATACTTCGGCCGGTGTGCAGTAGCCCAGCGCCTGATGCGGCCGCTCGCGGTTGTACCCCCCGCAGCAGATACGGGTAAATCACGCGGCCCTGGCCCGGCTGGCTCAGCTTCGGCTTCGGGTAGATCGCTTCCAGCCCCATCAGCCGCAGCAGGCGCCGCACTCGCTTCTCGTTCACCTCCCAGTCCTGCCGTCGCAGCCAGACTGTCATCCGGCGCACGCCGTAGTAAGGCGTCCTGGTGTACTGCTCGTCGAGCAACCTCATCAGCCTCAGGTTCTCTTCGCTCTCTCCAACCGGCCGATAGTGCAGGCCCGCTCGGGACACGCCCAATAGCTCGCATTGCCGCCGCAAGCTAAAATCTGGATCCTCGGGATCAATCAGCAGCCGGCGCTGCTCAGTCGGCAAGTCCAGGCTTCTTTTTAAGCCATTCCAGCTCCATCTTCAGCCGCCCGATCTGCTGGTAAAGCTCCGCCTGGAGCGCCTCCTCAGCCCTGCCGTTGAGCCCCCGCCGGTCCGCGAAAATCCCCGGCAGGCCCTCCAGCGCCTGCCTCTTCCAGTGCGAGACCTGCACGGGATGGACCCCGAACCTGGTCGCCAGCTCATTCACCGCCTTCACCCCACGGATCGCCTCCACCGCCACCTTCGCCTTGAACTGGGTGCTGTGCTGTTTGCGCGTCATCGTCCCTCGTCTTCCTTTGGTCCGACTCCGCCAAATCTTAACTTATTCCCTGGTCCAAATTCCGTGGAGCATTATAGGTCAGCTCCAGTAGCTCCGGTCCAGGCTGCGGTATTGCACCGCCTCGGCCAGGTGCTTGGCGGAGACGGAGGCGGAGGCGTCCAGGTCGGCGATGGTGCGGGCGACTTTCAGGATGCGGTCGTGGGCGCGGGCCGAGAGGCCCAGGCGGCGCATGGCCATCTCCAGCGTGCGCTCGCCCGACTCGTCCAACTGGCAGAGCCGCCGCAGCAGGCGGGTGGGGAGCTGAGAGTTGTAGAAGCCGCGGGCCTGCTGGGTCCGGCGCGCCTGCTCGACGCGGGCGCGGATGTCAGCCGAGGTGGAAGCGGCGGTCTCCGGCCCGCGCAGCTCCTTGTAGTGCACCGCCGGCACCTCGATGTGCAGGTCGATGCGGTCCAGCAGCGGCCCCGAGATTTTGCTCAGGTAGCGCTGGATGATGGCCGGCGTGCAGCGGCACTCGCGCGTGGAGTCGCCGTAAAAGCCGCAGGGACAGGGGTTCATCGCCGCCACCAGCATGAAGCGGGCCGGGAACGATAGCGTCATGCTGGCGCGGGCGATGGTCACCGAGCCGTCCTCGATCGGCTGGCGGAGCAGTTCCAAAACGTTGCGGGGGAATTCGGGGAACTCGTCCAGGAACAGCAACCCGTGGTGCGCCAGGCTCACCTCACCCGGACGCGGGATGCCGGCCCCGCCGCCGAGCATGCCAGCATCCGAAATCGTGTGGTGTGGCGCCCGGAACGGGCGGTTGCTCAGCAATCCGGCTCCTGGTGGCAGCACCCCAGCGACGCTGTGGACTTGTGTGGTCTCCAGCGCCTCGGCAAACGCCAGCGGCGGCAGCACGCCGGCCAGCCGCTTGGCCAGCATCGTCTTGCCCGAGCCGGGCGGGCCGATCATGAGCACGTTGTGGCCGCCGGCGGCGGCCACCTCCAGCGCCCGCTTGGCCGTCGCCTGACCGCGCACGTCGCGGAAATCCGGCGCCACGCTCTCCGGTTCCGGCCGCGCCGGCGCCGCGGCAGCGACGGGCGTAAACTGCTCGGGCTGGTTCAGCAGCTTCACCACCTCGGCGAGGTGGCTGAGGCCGAAGACACGCACGCCCTCCACCACCGCGGCTTCAGCGGCGTTTTCGCGCGGCACGACCACGCTGGCCACCTGCTCGCGGCGGGCGCAGATGGCGATCGAGAGCGCGCCGCGCACCGGGCGGATGCTGCCGTCTAACGACAGCTCACCGACCAGCAGATAGTCATCGGTCCGGTTAACGGTGCCCATCGCCCCCAGGATGCCGAGCGCCATCGGCAGGTCGAAGCCGGCGCCCTCCTTGCGAAGGTTGGCTGGCGCCAGGTTGATAGTGACCGCCTTGCTGGGATAGCCGAAGCCGGAGTTCATCAGCGCCGACTTGATCCGCTCGCGGCTCTCGCGTACCGCCGTATCGGGCATGCCCACGGTGACGAAGTCGCGCGCGGTGCCGCCGCGGTACATGTCCACCTCGACGTCAATCAGGTGGGCCTCGATGCCGTATACCGCCGCGCTCCGCGTCCGAAACAGTGCCATACATTAAATTCGGTGACAGGCTACGCTTTCACTAATTAATTCCATCTGCGCCGGGTCGGGCTCCGCCCGAGGCTTTCGACCTCGCTTCTGCGGGCGCAGCAACCGCCCCAGGCTCTTCTCCAGCGCCTCCACGGACTCCGCCGCCGCCAGGGGCCTTCCTGTCCGCGTGGCCTCGCGGAACCGCTCCGCCCAGGCCGCTTCGGCGATCCCCTGATCGAGCGCCTCGCCCCACGCGGCGGGGGAATAGCGCTCTTCCCACCGGACCATATCCAGCAGGCCCGTTTCGTCTCCCCCCGCCAGGTGCGCCCTGGCGCTGGACCACGGCCAGTCCCAGGCCCGTTCCACCAGTCCCGCCCGCACCGGATTCAACTCGACGTACCGCAAAGCCCTCCAAAGGTGTGCCTCATCCAACACGCAGGAATAAAAGCGGTTCTGCCACAGATGCCCCGTGCGCTGCTGACGCACCTGGAGCCAGCGTGCGTAATCATTGGTCGTGCGGCCGATGCCCTTGGTGAGCGAGTTCCCCTTTTCCGGAGTCACAATCAGGTGCACGTGATTCGGCATCAGGCAGTAGCCCAACAGGCGCAAGCCGTACTTGCGGCTGTGTCCGGCCAGCAGCTTCAAGTAGAGCCGGTGGTCTGCATCGGTGAAAAACACGTCCTGTTGTCGGTTTCCGCGCTGCGTGACGTGGTGAGGCAGTCCGGGCGCGACTACCCTGGCGATTCGGGCCATCATATGGGAAGTGCCGGCGGCGGGCCAGTCCTCTCACATTAAATTAGTGAAAGCGTAGCCTGTCACCGAAATTCAGAAGGACAGCGTGGCGTCGGCCACCAGCGCTACTCCTTCGGCGCGCCCTTTTACCACCGCACGTCCCCTGACCTCAATCACCGAGCCACCTCCCGGCCAGCGCATACACCGCGCCAGGTACGGGCCGCGCGCGCCGTCGAGAATGGCTCGCTGACCGGCGGTGAGTTCCATGGACCTTCGGTTCACCATGCTAACATGGTCCGCTATGAAGCCTGTCTGTCTTATCCTGCTCGCGGCCGCGACTCTCTGGGGTCAGGCCAACACGCTCACGCCGCAGGAAGCGGCCGAGGGCTGGCTGCTCCTGTTTGACGGCAGCACGCTGTTCGCCTGGACCCAGGAAGGACAGTGGCGCGTCCAGGACGGCGCCGTAGTTGGCGAAGGCGCGCAACCCGGCGCCCTGCGCACCAACAGCACCTTCTCCGACTACATTCTCAAGCTCGACTTCCGCTCGCCCGGCTCGGCCACCGGCGTTTTTCTCCGCACCGGCCAGGAGGCGCGCTCCGGCTACCAGTTGCCGCGGCGGCGGCTGAAGAAGGCCACCGAGTGGCAGAGCTACGAGGTTCAGGTCTCCGGCTCGCAGTTCGCGGTCAAGATCGACGGCAGGAAGGTCTCCGACCGGAAGCACATGCCGAACAAGACCGGCGCGGTGGCGCTGACGTACGAGCCTAATGCCAAAATCGAGGTTCGCAACATCAAGCTGAAGCCTCTGGGCCTGAAGTCCGTCTTCAACGGCAAGGACCTCGCCGGCTGGCGCAAGGTCGAAAGCCCAAAGCCGTCCAAGCAGCCGCCGGTCTGGACGGTCAAGGACGGCGCCATCAATGTGGTCGGCGGCCCGGGGCAGATCGAAACCGAAACTACGTACGCCGATTTCATTTTGCAGATTGACATCCGCGCCAACCAGGCCGATCCCGCGCGCCACCCCAACAGCGGCGTCTTCTTCCGCGGCGAGCCCGGCGGTTACTGGAGCGGCTACGAGGCGCAGATTCGCAACGAGTACAAGGACGGCAACCGCGAGGCGCCGGTCGATTTCGGCACCGGCGGCATCTACCGGTATCAAGCCGCGCGCCGCGTGGTGAGCAACGACAACGCGTTCTTCAACA
Source organism: Acidobacteriota bacterium (assembly GCA_038060875.1). Lineage (GTDB taxonomy): Bacteria > Acidobacteriota > Terriglobia > Bryobacterales > Bryobacteraceae > JBBTDS01. The sequence goes on from JBBTDS010000328.1 coordinate 25,437, forward strand.
TGACGGTGTCGGCGTGCGGCCGCCACCTGGCCACCTGGGTCAACGGCTTCCCGGTGGCCGACATCACCGACACCAACCCCGAGGGTCCGGACGTGCGCAAGAAGCAGGCCCGGCTGACCGCCGGCGCCATCAGCCTGCAAGCCCACGACCCGACCACCAACCTCGACTTCAAGAACATCCGCGTCGCCGAGTTGAAGTAGGACCGGCTTCAATGGCACTCATCCCATGTGGACACAGAACTACACCCCGATAGCGGATAGCCTGGGATTCTCGGCGCTGGTGGCCGCGCTGCCGGTGTTCGTGCTGCTGTACCTTCTGGGCGTCAAGCGCAAGCCGGCGTGGATCGCGTCGCTGTGCGGCCTGGCCGCCGCCGCGCTCGTGGCGCTGGCTTCCTACCGCATGCCGGCCGGCACCACGCTCAGCGCCATCAGTTACGGCGCCGCCTTCGGCCTGTTCCCGATCGGCTGGGTGGTCTTCTGCGCGATCCTGCTCTACCGCATCACCGTCGATACCGGCAAGTTCGAAATCGTCAAGGACTCGATCGGCAGCCTCACCGGTGACCGCCGTCTCCAGGCGCTGCTGATCGCCTTCGCCTTCGGCGCCTTCATCGAGGGCGCGGCCGGCTTTGGCACTCCGGTGGCGGTGGCCGCGGCCATGATGGCCGGACTCGGCTTTTCGCCCTTCTACTCGGCCGGCATCTGCCTGCTGGCCAACACCGCGCCGGTCGCCTTCGGTTCTATCGGAACGCCCATCCTGACGCTGGCCACGGTGACCGGTCTGCCGATGGAGCGGCTGAGCGCCGCTACCGGCCGCATCTGCGCGCCGATCTCGCTGATCGTGCCCGCCTACCTGATCCTGATCATGGGCGGCTGGAAAGCCTTGCGGGGCGTCTGGCCGGCCGTGCTCATCTGCGGCGTTTCGTTTGCCGCGACGCAGTTTTTCGCCTCGAACTTCATTGGGCCGCAGCTCACCGACATCCTCAGCTCGCTGGCCGCCATCGGGTCGCTGGTGCTGCTGTTCCTACTGTGGAAGCCGAAGGACGAGTTTCACTTTCAGAACGACGCCGTCGAGCCGGTTGCCCACCCGCGCCATTCCGCCCGCGAGCTGCTGCTCGCCTGGGGGCCGTACGCGCTGCTGGTCATCTTCGTGCTGCTGTGGGGATGGCAGCCGGTGCGCAGCCAGTTGAACACCTGGCGGGTGGAGCTCCCCTGGCCCGGACTGCACGCCCAGATTGAGCGCGTCCCGCCGGTGGTGCTCAAGCCGGCGCCCTATGCGGCCGTGTACAACTTCAACTGGCTGGCCGCCTCCGGCACCGCCTGCCTGTTCGCCGCCATTCTCTCGGCGCTGCTGCTGCGGCTCTCACCCGCCCAGTTTGGCCGCATCTTCTGGAAGACCTGCAAGCAACTGGCGCTGCCCGAGCTGACCATCGCTTCGGTGCTCGCGCTGGCCTTCCTCATGAATTACTGCGGCGCCACGGCCACGCTGGGCCTGGCCTTCGCCGCCACCGGCATTCTGTTCCCGTTCTTCAGCTCGCTGCTCGGGTGGCTGGGCGTGTTTCTGACCGGGTCGGACACCTCGGCCAACGCCCTGTTTGGCAACTTGCAGGTGATTACGGCAGGGAAGCTGGGATTCAACCCGGTGCTGATGGCCGCCTCCAACTCCAGCGGCGGGGTGATGGGCAAGATGATCAGCCTGCAAAGCATCGCCGTGGCCGCGGCGGCCACCTCGATGGCCCCCGCCGACGAAGCCCGCCTGTTCCGCTTCACCCTGCGCCACAGCGTGCTGCTGGCGTCGGCGATCGGCCTGGTGACGGTTTTCTACGCCTACATCGCGCCGCAGTGGGTGCCGTGAGGGGCTCGTGGCCTGTGGCTCGTCGCTCGTAGGCGCGGGCCCTCAGTTACTGCTCGTGGCGGCGGAGCAAGCTGAGAAGATCCACGTCGCTGGCTACCAACACGCCACGCTCTCGGCAATAGTCAAGCACGGCAGGATGGTAAAAGTGCCGGTTCAGAGTGCACAGAGCATCAGCTTTGCCGACTACCGCGATGTGAATGACGGAATCGTCTTCGGGGTCGGCCGGAACCACGGGCGGAGCCGGCCCGGGGAATATCAGCTCTGCGATCTGCTTTGCCTGAAGGTAGCTGAGGTATTCGGCCACCTCGTCGTCGGTGAGCCTGGTTGCCGACCGTACACGCTCGTAGTCGAAGACCCTTTCCAGTTCCTGAAGTAAGAACGGTGATAACAAGAGGGTGTGTTGGGGAGAGTCAGCGATGAGCTGGAGAATCGCTCTTGCCGGACCGCGGGCCTTGGCGTGTGCGCGAACCAGGATATTCGTGTCGAGAACGATTCTCATGAGCGGCTGTGCCGCACATGATTCACCGCTTCATCAATGGCAGCATCGATGACTTCTTCGGAAACGTCTTCGACCTTTTTGGCGCGGCGGTTGAGCAGCGCCTCGAGCTGCCGAGCCACTTGGGCTCGGTCCTCAGCAGGTGGGACCCGTTGCGGGGGCACGGCTACGATGCTGACCTCTTCATCCGGGGCGACGGAACGCCCCAGGAGCCGTTCAACGGCGGATTTGACGTTCGCCGGCAGCTCCTGTGCCTTCCGGATGGACACGTTTTGCATAGCAAGGTCTTCGTCTAATGGTACCAAGTCCGGACCTTCGCGGGCTGGTGGGGCGGCAATCGCGGAACTCGCCCAGGGGTCACCAGGCTACGAGCCTTCCTTCAGCCCGTACTTCTCCATGCGGTAGATGAGCGTCTTGCGGCTGATGTCGAGGTAGCGGGCTGCCTGGGTCTGGTTCCAGTCGAACTTCTTCAGCGCGCGCAGGAGCAGTTCCTTCTCGACCGCCTCCAGGCTGATGCCGTGCGGCGGCAGCTCAAGCTGTAGCGCCTCCAGCGCCGGGCGCTCGCGCCTGAGGAAGTCCGGCAGGTCGTTGATGGTGATCTCGTCGCCCCGCGCCAGCACCACCACGCGCTCGATGACGTTCTCCAGCTCGCGCACGTTGCCCGGCCAGCGGTACGAGGTGAAATAGGGCACGAGCGACGGCGAGAGCGCCAGCTCCGCCCGCCCGTGTTTCTGCCGGCCCTTCTCGAAGAAGTGTTGGACCAGTTCGGGGATGTCTTCCGGCCGCTCGCGCAGCGGCGGCAGCTCCAACGGGATCACCGCCAGCCGGTAATACAGGTCCTCGCGGAAAGCGCCATCCTCAACCATCGCCTGCAAGTTGCGGTTGGTGGCCGCCAGGATCCGCACATCGACCTTGATCGGGGCGGTCGCCCCGACCTTATCGATCTCGCGCTCCTGGATCAGCCGCAGCAGCTTTACCTGTAACTCCGGCGGCAGCTCGCCTATCTCATCAAGGAACACCGTGCCGCCGTCAGCCATCTCGACGCGGCCCTTCTTGTGGGCGACCGCGCCGGTGAACGCTCCCTTGACGTGCCCGAACAGCTCCGACTCCAGCAGCTCGCGCGGGATCGCCCCGCAGTTGATGGTCACGAACGGCCCGTTCTTGCGCGGGCTGTTGAAATGAATGCCTTTGGCCAGCAGCTCCTTGCCTGTGCCGGTCTCGCCGCGGATCAGCACGGTGGAATCGCTTTGGGCGGCGCGGGCCGCCGTATCCAACGTGTAGAGCAGCGCGCTCGAGCGCCCGATCATGTTCTCGAAGCCGTATTTCCGGTCGAGGCTGCTGCGAAGGTTCTGCACCTCCTCGATCAGCCGGTGGTGCTCCAGCGCCCGCCCGACTACCATCCGCAGCGCGTCGGCGTTGACCGGCTTGGTGAGGTAGTCGTAGGCGCCGAGCTTCATCGCCTCGACCGCCGATTCCACCGTGCCGAAGGCGGTCATCATGATGACGATCGTCTCCGGGCAGTCGGCCTTGATCCGTTTCAGCAGATCGATCCCGCAGAGGCCCGGCATCTTCAGGTCGCTGATCACCAGGTCCTGCGGCGAGCGCTCCAGCAGCGCCAGCGCCTGCTGGCCGTCGGCGGCCGTGGTCACCTCGTAACGGGCCTGCTGGAGCTGCACCTGCACTACCCGCCGCAGGCTCTCGTCGTCATCGACCACCAGGATCCGATTGCCGGTCATGCGTTCCTCCGCCCTGATTCCGGGAACAGCAGCGAGAACGTCATGCCCCGGTCAGGGTTCCTTTCCGCCGTGATCTTGCCGCCCTGCTGGGTGACGATCTGGTGCGCGACCGACAGGCCGAGCCCGGTGCCGTAATCCTTGGTGGTGAAGAACGGGTCGAAGATCTTGTCCAGATCCTCTTCGCTGATGCCCGTCCCCTGGTCGCGCACCTGGATCAGGAGGCCGCCATCCCGCCGCCGCGCCGCCAGCAGGATCTCGCCGCCTTCCGGCATCGCCTGAGTGGCATTGATGGTCAGGTTCAGGATCACCTGCGTGAGCTGCTCCTGGTCCGAGACCAGCGGCGGCAGTTTCGCCGGGACATCCTTGCGCAGCCTGATGTTGTTCTTCTCGGCCGAGTGGGCCACCAGCCCGATGACGTTGTCCAGCACCCGCTCCACGTCCACCTCGCGCCACTCCGGCTTGCGCGGCCGCGCGAAATCCAGCAAGTCGGTGAGCAACCGGTTCAGCCGCCGGCATTCCTTGCGGATGATGCCGAGGAACTCCTGACGCATCTCCGGCCCGGCCGAGTCCTGGCCCAGGATCCCGGCGGCGCCTTCGATCGAGGCCAGCGGGTTGCGGATCTCGTGCGCCAGCCCGGCCGAGAGCTGGCCGATGGCCGAGAGCCGGTCGGCGCGCTTGATCTGCTCGAAGCTGGCCTGGAGCTCGCGGTTGACCCGCTCGAGCTGGGCGGCCGTATGACGCAGCTCCTCGGCGCGCTTGCGCTCGCGGTCCGACAGGATGCCGGTGACCGCGCCGACCAGGAAGAACACCACGATCTCGGCGTACTGGTTGGCCGAGTACTGCCGCCACCCGCCCCAGGTCACCACGATGTGCGGGATATAGACAAGCGCCGAAACCGCCGCCGCCGCCAGGCCGCCGGGCCAGCCGAAGGCGATGGCCGCGTACACGATCGGCAGATAATAGAGCCGCTGGAAGATGTTGTGCCACAACAGCAGGTCGGCCGGAGTGAGATAGTGGCCGGCGCTGGCCAGCGCGATGCCGGCAGCGATCAGGACGATTTGGCTCCAGGTCTTCGTTTCCATCGGCCGGGTCACGCCGTCAGGACGCCAGGTTTCGGACTCCCCAGTCATCATAGTCAAACCGCGGACGCCGGGACGTCCGCGCCGTCGCCGTCCGCCACCCTTCCATCCCGGATCTGAATCGTGCGGTGGGCCAGCAGGGCGTTATCGGCGTTGTGAGTAACCATGAAAATGGTTTGCCCCTGGGCGTTGAGGCCAAGGAACACATCCATGATCTCCGCGCCCGTTTTGCTGTCGAGCGTTCCGGTCGGCTCGTCGGCCAGAATCAGCGGCGGGTCGTTGACGATCGCCCGGGCGATGGCCAGCCGCCCCTGCTCGCCGCCAGAAAGCTGGTTGGGGAGCCGGGACGCCAGGTTCGCCAGCCCCACCTTCTCCAGCACAGCCAGCGCGCGCCGGCGCTTCTCCGGTGCGCGGAGCCGGAGGGTGGCCAGCGGCAGCATCGCGTTCTCCAGCGCGTTCAGGTACGGCATCAGGTGGTGCTGCTGGAAGACAAAGCCCAGATATTCGCGGCGGAAATCCGCCCGCCGCTCCTCGGGCAGCGCGTACACGTCGATGCCGTCCACCAACACCCTGCCCTCCGAGGGACGGCTCATCGCCCCGACAATCGTCAGCAGCGTGCTCTTGCCCGAGCCCGAAGGCCCCATCAGGCAGGCGAACTCGCCTTCGCGGATCCGCAGGTTTACGCCGGAGAGCACCCGCGCGGCCGAGGCCGCACCTTTTTCACGGTAGAGCTTGCCGACATTCTCGAGGACTACAAACGGCACCTTTTCTCCCTCACATGTGACGGACCGCTTCGGACGGATCCAGCCGGGACGCCCGAATCGCTGGATAAATGCTGGCCAGAACACCAACCAGCAGACCGGCGACGACCGCAACCAGCGCGAGCGATGAACGGACTTCCAGGCCCGCTCCCCCGTCGCTGAAATATGGCAGCGCCGCCCGGCCGGCCAGCATACCCGTGGCCCATCCCAGGAGCCCGCCGGCAATACTGATCGCCGCGACTTCGAGGATCAGGCCCTGGATGACGTGCACCCTGCGAAACCCGATCGCCCGGAGCACGCCGATCTCCCTGGTCCGCTCGACGACCGAGCCCATCATGGTGGTGAAGATCATCAGGGCGCCGATTGCCAGCACCACCGCCGAAACCACCACCGAGAAGCGTGTCAGCCGCTCGACCATCTCGGTGCGCGCCCGAACCGCCTGCTGAATGGCCGAAACCTTCGCGTGCGGGAGCTGCTGCCGGATCTGGGCGACGATGTCCTCCACCGGACAATCCTTGCAGAGGGCGCTCACCTCGATCACGCTGAGCCGGCCGGGTCTGGCCGCCAGCGCCTGGACGTGCGCCAGCGCGCCAAACAGCATGCGGTCTTCGGGCCCTGCGGTCTGGCTGAGGACGCCGGTGACCCGGTGTTCACGCCCGCCAATCCGGACCCGATCGCGGGTGATGGTGAACTCGGGCTGCTCTTCGCTGCGGTGGTGGGAGCTGCCTGGGACGGCATTGGCCGGCGGGCCGGCCGGTTCGATGAGACCGAGGTCGCGCGCGGCCTCGTAACCCGCCAGCAGCTCGTGCTCGCCCTCGGGCTTCCGCCCGGCGATGCGCCACCAGCGCTTGAGCCTCAGCTCGGCCGAGAAATCCACGCCCACCAGCAGCACAGGCCGGCCTTCCACCTCCACCGCGCTCAGCAGTTTCGGCGCCACCACGCTGAGCCGCTTGCGGTACGGGATCTCGAAGATCCTCCGGGCATCCTCATCCCTCAGTTGCTGGACGTCGAAGGAGACGCCCGAGACCGAGATGCCGCCGTAGTCGAGCGCCAGGCTGTTGGCCTGTGGCAGGATAATGATGTTCGCGCCGAACCGGTCGAGCTGCGCGCCGATTTCGTCTTTGATCGAGCCGCTCAGGCTCCACAACGCCACCACCGTTCCGATGCCGATGGCCATCCCGGCGACCAGGAACAGGGCCTTGCCTTTGCGCCGCCGGAGATTGGCGAAGGCGATCGTGCTGATTCGCATGGGGCCGCCTCAGAAATAGACCTTGCCGGCCTCCAGGTCGCTGCTTTTGATGACCAGGCTGTCCCCTTCGACCGTTCTGGGCACTCCCACCGGGTTGCAGCCTCCCGAGACTTCATTGATGAAGGCGGAGGAAAACCTCCGCCGGCATTTCCGGCAGACCATGTCATCGCCGTCCTGGTGGTAGCCCTTCTTTGCCGCATAGCAGACGTCGCAGGTGTCGAGCGCCGCGCGGTAGACGCCGTCGGAGCTCTTCATCACGAAGAAGCGCACGAGCGTGTTGTCGGCGGTCCGGTAGTCAAAGAACCTGGCCTGGCCGCTGCTCACCTCGGAGATCGGGATTAGGATATGACCGTCCTTGTCCGGCTCGCCGCTCGTCGGCGCCGCCGCCTCCCTTGCGAGGGGGGCGGATTGCTCCGCCAGGCTCCCGCCAAGAAAATAGGCGCCGGTCGCGGTTGCAGCCATGATCGCGATCAGCACGGCTCTGTTTCTCCGGCCCTTGCCCCGAGCGGGGGCCGCAAACTGGGATCTCTTCTGTTCGCGGAGATCCACCGATGGATGTCTCTTGTTCACGATGTTTGCTCCGGATGAGCTCAGTGCGGGTGGCCTGAATGGCCCGAATGCTGTGGTGGTTGATCCCGGCGCGGCGCCGCCACCAGGATCTCGCGGGCCACGATTTCGCCCGAAGCAAGCGTGGTCCCGATCACCGTCACCCGGTCGCCTCGTCTCAGGGCCGCCCGGGAGACCTCCAGGTCGCCCCGCTCGATCTTCGGATTCTCACTGAGCAAGACGGTGGCAGAGCCTTTCTTTGTCTTGAGCACAAGGCGATCCTCGGCGACCGAGACGATCTCGCCATCGGTCTTGTTCCCCTTGTGTTTCTTGGGATCGTGAGCCCGGGCGATCACCGGCGCGAGCGCCGTCGCCATAAAAATGAGAGTTCTTCGAGTCATTTGTTTCCTCCCGAATCGGTTTCCAGTTCCAGTCTGTTGATCTCTTTCATGAGATCCAGTTCCTTCGGCGTCAGCTTGGGCAGGCGCCGGATGAAAAGCACCAGCTTCCAGTTCTCCTCGTCGGCGCCGCCCCAGCCGGGCATCCCGGTGAAGCGGATTCCGTTCTTGATGATGTAAAAGATCTCGCCGTCGGCAAGCTCCTGCGTGCCGGGCTGGCGCATGTCCGGGGCCGGCGGATAGAGGCCCGCATTGATCTGGGTCCGTCCCGCGCCGTCGTTGGCGTGGCAGATGGCGCAGTGGTCGGCGAAGTGGTCGCGGCCCTCGGCCACGTTCAGGAGCGTGGGTTCGAGGAGGTTTTTCAACTCCCCGGCCCCGTGCGGCGTGGCGATGCGCCGAGCGTGCCGGGCCAGCAGCGCCTCCAGGCGGCTCGGCTTCTCTCTCGCGCTGAACCCATGCGCGGCGAGGAACCAGTAAAGCCAGCCGCCGCCCGCCACCACCAGCGCGAGAACCGCATAGGCGACCACTCGGGTGAACCGCATCGCTCCCCCAGCCCTCATCAGTGGCTGTGGCCGCCCTCGCCCGCCGGCTCGATCTTTTCCACCTTGATGATCTGCGTCTTCTCGTATAGTACCCCGGTGACCTTCACCTTCTGGGCGGCGAACTTCTCCGGCGTCTTCTGGTCGCTCAGCGTGTAGATGTTCTTGCCATCATGAAGCGCGTACTTGGCGCCGTGCTTCATGCACTCCCGCACGCACTTTTCGTCGGGAGAGACGCCCATCGCCTTGTGGTCTATCTTGCACATTGTGCAGACGATGACCCCGGTGAACGTCTGCGTACCGGCCGCCGCCAGCATCAAGGCCGCGGCCACGCAGAGTGTTGCGAGTTTCTTCATTGGTTGCTCCTTATCAAATTCACCCGCCGCCAGAGCTGGTCGTAGCGAGCCTCATCCAGCGGCTGCTTCAATTGAAAGTTAAAGCCCTTCAGATTGCCGTAGTGCGCCAGCGCCCGTTCGTAAGTGGTCAGCGTAAGCTGGAACGGGCCGGTGCTGCTTACATTCTCGATATCCGCATAGCGCCAGGTGCGCGACTCGTTGTTCGCCGTCGTCTTGAAGACCACCCGGTCCTGGCCGAAGATCAGCGCCCCCTGGACGCCGCCGAAGCGCTGAAGGTGCTTGACCGGGATCTCCCACAGCGGCCGCACCTCCACATCGGCCAGCGCCGCCACCAGCCGCTGGTCGAGCCGGTCGCGCAGAAACCCGTAGGCGCCGGCGAAGCTGCCTTCGGCCGTCAGGTCGAACCGGTGCTCGCGGTCCAGGCCGAGCTTCCACTTGCTGTCCTCGTAAGTCAGCACGCGCAGCGTGCGCGGCGCGATCTCAAGCTGCTGGATGTCCTGGTACACCCAGCTCCACCGGTGCTTCTTGCCCGTCTCGCTGAAAGAGACGCCTTTCTCCCCGATGACCAGCGTGCCGGCGCGCCCCTTCCACAAGTGGTCGTGGCGCACCTGGTAGCGGAATTCCTGCTGCGCCAAGGCCGGCGCTGCCAGGCAGAGAGCGAGCGCCAATAAGAACCCGCTCCCTGACGGTCGCGGCTCAGTAGCCCTGACCGATGGCGCTAAGAGAGCGCCAATTGTTTTTTCAACTCGAAATGCCATTTCCAAACCTCGTAGATCGCCGGGTAAACCAACAGCTCAAGGATGAACGACGTAAAGATGCCGCCGATCATCGGCGCGGCGATCCGCTTCATGACGTCCGAGCCGGCCCCGGTGGACCACATGATCGGGATCAATCCCATGAACATCACCGCCACCGTCATGAACTTCGGCCGGATGCGCTTGACGGCCCCGTGCAGGATCACGTCCTGAAGGTCGCGCAGGCTGCGCAGCCGCCCCTCGCGCCGCGCCTGCTCGTAAGCCAGGTCGAGGTAGAGCAGCATGAACACCCCGGTTTCGGCGTCCACGCCGAGCAGCGCGATCAGCCCGACCCAGACGCCGATGCTCATGTTGTAGCCGAGCAGGTAGAGCAGCCATATCGCGCCCACTGCCGAGAAGGGCACCGCCAGCACGATGATGGCCGTCTTGGCCGCCGACTTCGTGTTCATATAGAGCAGCGCCAGGATGAGAAACAGTGTCAGCGGCAGGACGACTTTGAGCCGCTCGCGCACGCGCTCCATTGCCTCGTACTGGCCGCTCCACTGGAGCGCGTAGCCCGGCGGCAGCTTGACCTTCTCCAGCACCACCCGCTTGGCCTCGGCCACGTAGCCGCCGACGTCGCGCCCGGCCACATCGACGTAGACGTAGCCGTTCAGCATGCCGTTCTCGTTGCGCAACATGCCGGGGCCGCTCACCAGCTTGATCTCGGCAAGCTGCGCCAGCGGCACCTGGGTGCGCCCGTCCATCGACGGCACCAACACCCGCCCCAGCTTGTTCAGGTCGCTGCGGTAGTCGCGCAGGTAGCGGACGTTGACCGGGTAGCGCTCGCGGCCTTCGACCGTGGTCGTGACGTTTTCGCCGCCGACCGCCGACATTACCACCATCTGTGCATCGTCTATGCTCAGCCCGTAGCGGGCCAGCTCCGCGCGCTTCCAGACGAAATCCAGGAAGTAGCCGCCGCTGGTGCGCTCGGCGAAGACGCTGCGGGTCCCCTGGACCGACGGCAGCACCGACTCGATCCGCGTGCCGATCTCCTCGATCTTCTTGATGTCCGCCCCGTAGATCTTGATCCCGACCGGCGTGCGCACCCCGGTGGTCAGCATGTCCACGCGCGCCTTGATGGGCATGGTCCAGGCGTTCGAGACGCCCGGCAGCCGCAGCGCCTCGTTCAGCTCCTCGACGAGCTGCTCGGTCGAGATGTGATCCGGGGTGACGCGGCGGAAGATCGCCTTGGCCCAGCCCGGCGCCCACGTCGAATACCAGGTGTCCACCTTGCGCCACTGCTCCGGCGGCTTGAGCAAGATGACCGTCTCCACCATCGACAGCGGCGCCGGGTCGGTCGAGGTTTCGGCCCGGCCCGCCTTGCCCAGGACGCTCTCGACTTCGGGGAACTGCTTGATGATGCGGTCCTGGACCTGGAGCAGTTTCTGCGCCTCGCTGATGGAGATGCCCGGAAGCGTGGAGGGCATGTAGAGCAGCGTCCCCTCGTCGAGCGGCGGCATGAACTCGGAGCCGAGCCGCTGATACACCGGCACGGTCAGCGCTACCACTGCGATCGCCCCGGCGATGACCGCCCACTTCCACCGCAGCGACCACGCGCAGACCGGCTCATACAGCTTGATCAGGATGCGGCTGATCGGGTGCTTCTCCTCGGAGTGGATCTTGCCCACCAGCACGGCGCTGGCCGCGCGCGCCAGCCAGCGCGGCCGGAACTCGAAGTTCTTCATGTGGGTGAACAGCAGCCGCATGGCCGGGTCGAGCGTGATGGCCAGCACCGCCGCCACGATCATCGAGAAGTTCTTGGTGTACGCCAGCGGCTTGAATAGCCGCCCTTCCTGCGCTTCCAGCGTCAGCACCGGCAGGAACGACACCGCGATCACCAGCAGCGCGAAGAAGCTCGGGCCGCCGACCTCCTTCACCGCGGTGATCACGACGTGGTGAAAGTCCTCCTTGCGGCCGGTACGCTCCCACTCCTCCAGCTTCTTGTGCGTCTGCTCGACCACCACGATGGCCGCGTCCACCATGGCGCCGACGGCGATGGCGATGCCGCCCAACGACATGATGTTGGAGGTCAGCCCCATCATCTTCATCGGGATGAACGCGATGATCACCGCCACCGGAATCGTCACGATGGGGATGACCGCGCTCGGGATGTGCCAGAGGAAGATCAGGATGACCAGCGAGACGATGGCCATCTCCTCGGCCAGCGTGTGCTTCAGCGTCTCGATCGAGCGCAGGATCAGCTCGGAGCGGTCGTAGGCGGTGACGACCTTCACGCCCGCCGGGAGCCCCGGCTCGATCTCGACGAGCTTGCGCTTGACGCGCTCGATGACATCGAGCGCGTTCTCGCCCTGGCGCATCACCACAATGCCGGAAACCACGTCGCCCGTGCCGTCGAGGTCGGCCACGCCGCGCCGCAGGTCGGGCCCCAGCGTCACCGTGCCGACGTCGGCCACCCGCACCGGCACGCCGCTCGGGTTGGTCGCCAGCACGATGCTGGCGATGTCCTCGACCGAGCGCGCGTAGCCGCGGCCCCGCACCATGTACTCGGCGCCGGCGAACTCCACCAGCCGCCCGCCCACGTCGTCGTTGCCGGCGCGCACCGCTTCGACCACTTTCTGAATCGGAAGGTTGTACGCCTGGAGCCGGTTGGGATCGACGTTGACCTGGTACTGCCGGACGAAGCCGCCCAGCGGCGCCACCTCGGCCACTCCCGGCACCGACTTCAGGTAGTAGCGCAGGTACCAGTCCTGGTAGGAGCGCAGGTCTGCCAGGCTGTGCCTGCCCTTGGTGTCCACCAGCGCGTACTGAAAGACCCAGCCGATGCCGGTGGCGTCCGGTCCCAGCTCCGTCTTCACGCCCTGCGGCAGCCGTGGCAGCACGCCCGACAGGTACTCCAGCGTGCGGGAGCGCGCCCAGTAAATGTCGGTGCCGTCCTCGAAGATGATGTAGACGTACGAGTAGCCGAAATCGGAGAAGCCGCGTACCACTTTCACCTTCGGCGCGCCCAGCATGGCCGTCACGATCGGGTAGGTGACCTGGTCCTCCATGATGTCCGGGCTGCGGTCCCAGCGCGAGTAAACGATCACCTGCGTGTCGCTCAAGTCGGGGATCGCGTCCAGGGGCACGTTGTTAATCGACCACAGTCCCGCCAGCACCGCCGCGCCCACCAGCGCGAACACGGCGAACTTGTTGCGGGCCGAGAGCTCGATGATGCGGTTAATCATGCTGGTGCTGCCCCGCCATCCCCGCGGCCGCCGCCTTCAACTGGCTCTCCGAGTCGATCAGGAAATTGCCCGAGGTCACCACACGCTCGCCCGCCGCCAGGCCCTTGAGAATCACCACGCGGCCGTCCAGCCGATCGCCGGTTTCGACCTGCCGCGGCTCGAAGTAGCCGTTGCCGCGATCCACAAAGACCGTCTTACGCTCGCCGGCGTCGAGAACCGCCTCAGCCGGCACGGTCAGCCGCGAGGGCAGCGCCAGCCGGAAGTCTACATCGACGTACATGTCAGGCTTCAGGATGCCCCCGGGGTTGTCCGCCTCCAGCCGCACCTTGAGCGTGCGGCTCATCGGGTCCACCTGCGGCTGGACGTACGTCACCGGGGCGCTGAACGAGCGGCCCGGGTAGTACGACAGCGTCACCCGCGCCGGCTGCCCGGGCCGCACCATGGCCGCCTCGGACTCGAACACATCGGCCATGATCCAGACCCGGCTCAGGTCGGCCACCGTGTACAGGTCCGACTCCGGCGTCACCTTCTGGTGGGCGAACGCTTTGCGCTCCAGCACGTAGCCGCCGGTGGGCGCGTACAGGGTGACGGTGCGGATCGGCTCTCCCGTTTTGAGCACCTGTTCGATCTGGTCCGCGCTCAGGTCCCAATGCTCCAGGCGCCGCCGCGCCGCCTGGAACAGCGCCTCGCTCTGATCGATGGCGCTGGCCAGCGGGCTCTTCTTCATCGTCTCCCTCGCCTTGGCCGCCAGCAGCAGCTCCCGCTGCGAGGCCAGCAGCTCCGGGCTGTAGATGGTCAGCAGCGGCTGGCCCTGGCGCACCAGTTGGCCGGTGAAATCCACGAACACGCGCTCGATCCAGCCTTCGACCCGCGTATGGACGTGCGAGATGCGCGTCTCGTCGTAGGTGACCTTGCCGAGCGCGCGCAGCGTCCGCGCTCCGCCGGTCACCTCGGCCACTCCGTACTGCACGCCGATCAACTGCTGCTTCTCGGGGCTGATCTGCACGGTGCCGGGCGCGAAGGTCGAGGGGTGGCCCTCGTGGACCGGCTCCAGCTCGCTGCCTGTCTCCGGGTTGAGGCCGGGCTTGTCGCTCTTGTAGGAGGGATCCTTCGGGTCGCGGTAATAAAGTATCTTCCCCTTCGGCACCGCCGGGGCAGGACCTTCGTCGGCGTATACCGGCTCCAGCTTCATGCCGCAGTCCGGTGCGATGCCCGGCTTATCGGACTTGTAGGCCGGGTGCATCGGATCAATCCAGTACAGGACCTTCCGCCCGCCCTTCCCCGGCGCCGGCGCGCCGGACCGGCTCCGGTAGAGATACCCGCCGCCAAAAGCCAGCGCGATCACCACCAGCAGCCCGATGGCACGCAACGCTTTCATGGCAGCCGGCCTCCGGCCATCTCTTCCAGGCGGCTCATCGCCACATAGTAACTCGCCAGCTCCTCATAGTAATTCATCTCGTATTCGAACACGCTGGTGAAGTTAGTCAGCACCGACAGGAAATCAACCGCCCCGGTCTCGTAAGATGCCAGCGAAGACTCCAGCGCCAGGCTCGCCTGCGGGATCACCGTCTGGCCGTAGAGCTTCACCAGGCGGGAGGAGGCCTCGGCCATCAGGTAGTCGTCCTTGATGCGGAACTGGAGGGTCTGGCCGGCGGCCTGGAGGCTGCGCCGCGCCTGGCGCAGCTCGCTCACCTGCTCGGCCACCCCGGCGCGCTGCTTGCGCCAGAAGTAGAGCGGCAGCTTGAAGTCCGCCCGCGCCATGTACATCGAACCCATCGCGCCCATGTTGTAGTAACCGGCGCTGAGGCTGTAGTCGGGGTAATACTCCTTCCGCGCCAGGTTAACGGCCAGCTCGGCGCGCTCGATCATCTTCCGGTCGCGGCGGAGCATGGGCGAGTTCCCGTCCGCGCTCCCGAGAAGCTGGCTCAGCGTGACCGGCAGTTCCTGCGGCTGGAGATCTTCCGGCTGCCCGACCGCGGCCCCGGCGGCGCGCCCCAACAAGCTCAGGATTTCGGCCTCGCGGCTCCGCCGCTCCTGGGAGAGCTTCACCAGGCGCGTCTCCAGGATGCTGATCCCGGTCTGCGCCTTGAACACGTCCTGCTGGGACGCCTTGCCCACCGAGTAGCGCACCTCGGTGACCCGCAGGAGCTTGTCCAGCAGATCGCGGCTCCGGCTAAGCACATCGGCAGCCGCGTGGGTGTAGAACAGCCGGTAGTAGGCCTGCTTGAGCCTGGAAACCACGCTCAGCTCCACCGCCTGGTAGCTCTGGAACTCGGCCTGGGCTTCCCTGGCCGCCATGCCGCCGCGCAGCTTCAGTTTGCCGGGGAACGGGAACTCCTGCGTCATCATCAGGCCGGCATTGGCCACCGGCTCGCGCCCGACTCCCGCCAGGGGCCACGGCCTGCCGACGCTGTTGTAGCTGAGCGAGAACATCGGCTCCGGCAGCGTGCTCTCCTGGGTGGGTCGCTGCCGAGCTGCCTCATAGGCGTGCCGGGCCGCCAGGATCTCCAGGTTGTTGCGGCGCGCCTCAGCAAGAAGGTCGTCCAGCTTCACCCGGTCCGGTTGCGCCCAGGCGCCCGCGGCACAGAGCACCAGCACGACAAGGTAGTTTCGGCGTATCATCGGCTACCTCGGTAAGGGCACACCGGCTGCCAAACGGGAACTCCATGAGATTACGCCACTTGACCCTATGGACCGCGCCCGCCCCTGCTCCTTTTCAGGCACGGCGTGCCTGATTTAGGGCACCCGCAATGCGGTACAATGCCGCCAAAGAGGTTGTACCGCTTCCGTGCCAAACAACCGGACACAAGACGGCTTTCTCCTCGGGTGGAAGGAGATAGCCTCGCATTTTTGTGTGCAGACCCGCACCGTCCAGCACTGGGCCAAGACCAAGGGCCTCCCGGTCCACCGCTATCCGGGCCAAAAAGGCCGTGTTTTCGCGCGTGCGGAGGAACTGGAGCGGTGGCGGCTGGATCCCAATGGCGCGCAGGCACTGGCTTCCGCTCCTTTGCGGCGGCTAACGTTTCGTCTGTTGATTTGCGTTTCGGCCGCCGGCCTCTTGATTCCCTGCCTCTGGCTGGCCCATTGGCTGCTCAAGTCCTACGCTTCGGCGCCGGAGGTAGCCCGCCTCGAACGCCAGGACTTGGTTGTGTCGGCCCGGAACGGGAAAGAGATCTTTCGTCACAGCTTCCCTATAGCCCCTGACCCGTGGGCCTATGATGATGATCGTCCGATGTTCCTGACCGAGGACCTGGACGGGGATGGCCGCTCTGAGTGCCTGTTTCTCTATCACCCTTCGCAAAGGCACGTTATGGCCGGGCGGCTGATCTGTTATTCCGACAAGGGAAAGACCAAATGGGAGTTCCAGCCGGGCCGTAGGATTCTGTTTGGGAGAGGCGAAAGATCGACTGATGTGTACTACGTCAGGGTGGCACGAGTTCTGCGCTCCCCGGACGGCCGGGTGCGGATACTGGTGGCCAGCGGCAACTCCCCGAACTGGCCCTGTCAGGTCGCCTTACTGGACAACGAAGGCACGCTCCTGGCGGAGTACTGGCACGCTGGTCACCTCACACAGATGGTCTTGACCGATGTCGATGGCGACGGCAGGCAAGAGGCGATCCTGGGCGGGGTCAACAACCTCTCGGAGCGAGCCACGTTGGTGGTTCTGGATCCTGAGCGGCTGCCAGGTGTCCGGGCTATCCCGAGCGCGGAGCCCTTCCAGCGGCAGGGACCGGAGCCGGAAGCGCAAAAGAAGGTGCTGCTGTTCCAGAAAAGCTGCTTGAGCGAGGGATTTTGGGCTTTCAACCACGTCATCCTGCTCCGTGCCACCCCGGACGGCCTCCTGGCCGGGGTCGCCGAGGGCATTTCGCCCGAGCATCCGTCCTTGATCTACCACCTGGAGAAGAACCTCTCTGTGACCCGCGTCACGACCACGGCGGGGTTCTTGAGCCGGCATAGAGAGCTGGAAAACGAGCGCAAGCTCGACCACCCCTTCTCACAACGGGAGATTGAGGCCCTGCACCAGGTCATCGTACGCCGGAGCGCTATGGTTCCCGCCGCTCAATAGCGCCAGGTCCCCGCCCGGCGCGCTGATTCTCCAACCCAGGCTTTGGCTGTCCCTACGCGGGTGTTTTGTCGCACCTTTTCACATTCCTGCGCATTATGTCACATGCCGTTCCTGCTCCAGCGGACGACAATAGTGGTGACCCA
>JBBTDS010000329.1:0-7734 GCA_038060875.1 Acidobacteriota bacterium
AACGCCTCCATCCCGGCCACTGGAGCGTCGTTCTAAAGTAGCCACACCCGAATCAATCGCCTCCATCGACCCGCGCGGGCTCAAGTTCCCGTATGTCACCACCGACGGGAGCACGCAGATGTCGCAGATCACTTACGGCTTCCGCTATGACGACACCCACGACCTCGCGGCCAATCTCACTCGCATGGTCCGCAGCCACACGCTGCGATTCGGGACCGGCTTCCGCGTATATCGGGAAAGCTCTTTCGACTTCGGCCAGGCCTCGGGCAGTTTCGCCTTCACCTCGGGGGGCTGGGTGGGCGGCCCGTTCGACAACTCTCCCGGAGCCCCCTTGGGCCAGGGTTTTGCCGCCATGCTGCTGGGCCTGCCCGGCAGCGGCAAGATCGATGTGAACGGCAACTATGCCGAGCAGTCGCGCATCTGGTCGATCTACTTCCAGGACGACTGGAAGCTCACTCCCAAGCTGACGCTCAACCTGGGCCTGCGCTACGAAGTGGAATTCCCCACCACGGAGCGCTACAACCGCACGGTGGCGGCCTTCGACCGTACCCCCCCCCAGCCCGCTGCAAGCCCAGGCCCAGGCCAACTACGCCAAGAACCCCCTTCCGCAGGTTCCGGTGGACCAGTTCCGGGTGCTCGGCGGTCTCACCTTTGCGGGCGTGAACGGCAAGCCCCGAGGGTTGTGGAACACCGACACCAACAACTTCGTGCCGCGCATCGGGCTGGCCTATGCCATCAACCCCAAGACCGTCATCCGCAGCGGCTTCGGCATCTTCTACGACCAGTTGGGCATCCTCCGCCGGCAGGTGAGCCTGACCGGGTTCAGCAAGAGTACCGATTTCGTGGCGTCGCTGGACAATGGCCAAACCTTCATCGCCAACCTCACCGATCCGTGGCCGAACGGCTTCGACCGGCCGGTCGGCGCCGGCCTCGGCGTGATGACGAACGCCGGCCAGGGAATCAGCTTCTTCAATCCGAACCTGTCCGTGCCGCGCATGGAGCGGTGGGAGGTCAGTGTCCAGCGCCAATTCTCGCACCAGGCCGTCCTCGAGCTGGCGTACGTGGGCAATCACGGCTCCGACCTCCGCTCGAGCCGCCAGCTCGACGCCATACCGCGCCAGTATCTCAGCACCTCCCCGGTGCGGGACCAGGCCACCATCGACTTGCTGAGCGCGCAAGTGCCGAACCCCTTCTACCCGCTGCTGCCGAAGACCAGCCTCTCCGGATCGACGGTCAGCCGCTCGCAGTTGCTGCGCCCCTATCCCCAGTTCAGCGGTGTCGCCTCCGATACCAACGAAGGCTACTCCCGTTATCACTCGCTGCAAACGCGGTTTGAGAAGCGCATGTCCGCCGGCTACACGGTGAACGTCGCCTGGACATGGTCGAAGTTCCTCGAAGCCACCGGTTTCCTGAACGACACCGACCCCGTCGCGGAGCGCGTCATCTCCGATCAGGACCGCACCCATCGCGTCGTGATCAGCGGGTTGTGGGAGTTGCCTTTCGGCAAGGGGCGCAGATTCGCGGCCTCCACCAACAAGGTCCTCGGCAAACTGATCGGGGGCTGGCAGGTGCAGGAGATCTACCAGTTCCAGAGCGGGGCCCCGCTCGGTTTCGGCAATGCCATCTTCACCGGCAATCTCGCGGACATCCCGCTGCCCAGCGACCAGCGCACCATCTACCGGTGGTTCAACACGGCCGCCGGATTCGAGCGCAGTTCCGCCAGACAGCTCGCGTCCAACCTCCGTACGTTCTCCACCCGGTTCTCGGGGGTCCGCGGCAACGGCCTGAACAACTGGGACATCTCGCTGGTTAAGAACACGGGCATCGCCGAGCGGGCGCGGCTGCAATTCCGCACGGAGTTCATCAACGCATTCAACCACGCCCAGTTCAGCAACCCCAATACCACGCCGACCAGCTCGAGCTTCGGCCGCGTGACCTCGACATCGCAATGGCCGCGCACCATCCAGTTCGCGCTGAAATTGCTCTTCTGAACCGCGAAAGCGCGGGGAGGCTGTTGAACGACGGCGCAGCGGCCCGTGTGCGCTTATTCTCGCAGTGTTCCCAACTCGGCGCCAAGCCGTTTCCAGCCCGGTTCGATCAGGGAAGCCTGGAGCCCATCGGCGGCGTTGGCGTGCGAAGACGAGGACTGAACGATGGCCGTCTCCCCCTGCAACGCTTTCGCATGCGGCAGGGTTTGGGCGAACCAGCTTTTTGCGTTCTCGAGATCCCCGGCGCGCCTGGCCAGAATGGCGCGCGCCGTGAAGTAGTACAGGCTGACGGTGCTTTCCGCGTAGCGCAGGTTTCGGTCGTCTTCGAGCAGGCGCGCCCGGAGGAGCGGCGTTTGCGCCGAGCCGAGCACGCGGTCCATGATCGCGCGGCACGCCTTCAACTCCTCGACGCTCCTCTCCAGCGGCACTCCGCGGTCAAGGGAGTCCGGCGCCGGCCGCGAAAGCGGAAGGTGCTTCAAAGGGAATAACGGGTCGAGATCGCCATTGATGCGGCCGGTCAGTCGCTGCCGGTCAGACTTCCACTGGTGGATCGCCGACATCGCCTCTTCCAGGCGGCCGTATAACTCTCCGAGGTCGCCTGCGGCCTTGCCGTAGAAGTCGCGGAAGTATTCGTCTGCCAGCGCCTGCGGATCCGCCTTGGGATTCCACAGAAGTCTCCCGAGGAGATAGTTGGTCCACCGCTTGAAACCCGGCAGGCTCGTCGGGACATGCATGTAGTGGAAGTGCCGCACGCCGCGCGCGTAGTAGAGCGGGATGTCGTGCGCCATTCGCCTGGTATAAAGAACCGGGAGACTCTTGGTTGTAGAGACGTTGTAGTATTCGCCCATGACAAAGCCGCCGCGGTAGAAGCGCTCTCCCCTCTGCCAGCCGAGAATCGTGTCCCAGATCTGCGCATTGGTTTCACGGCAATCCGGGTCGTCCAACGCGTGGCGGTAGCAACGGTGGATGGGAAACAGCGTGCCGATCGTCCGCTCGTAGTCGAATCCCTGCGGCAGGGGGCGGGCCGGCGCGGCCAGGGTCTCGGCATAGATCGGGAAGTAGACCACGATGGGCCGCTTCAGGGTCTTCCCGAGTTCGGCTTCGGTCACGGCCGTCCGAACTTGGTGGACCATCCGAAGCAATCGGTCCGTGGGCGTGCCCAGCGCGCGGCAGCGATCGCACTCGCACCACTTGCCTACGTCCAGCGCCCAGAAATCGAGAATCGCGGCATGCCTCCATTCACCCTCGGCCAGCTCTTTCACGATTCTCCGGCCTAGTTCCGCCATAACGTGCGGATTCGACGAGCACACGTTGACGCCGAAAGCGCCTTTGAACGTCCGGCGCTGGCCTCCGACCAGTCCGTACCACTCCGGATGCGCTTCAAAATACGTCAGCTTGCCGTCGTGGTTCGGATCACCGCGAAACTCGCTGGGATCTTGCGGATAGGGGTCCGGGGACTTCCCGGCGCCCCCGGCCAATCCCGGTACGCGATAGGGGTATTCGTCTTCGGGGTTCAGGTAGCGCTCGAAAAACCAGTGGCCGCCGGCGTTGAGCTGAAAGCCGAGCATCCGCAGGAACAAGCCGTCCCGGTCCGCCACCGTCCAAAAGTTGAAACGATTGCGCGCCATCCAGACGTGAAAATCCCGGTTGCCGCGCGGCTCCCATGCCCAAAAGCCCCGCGTGAAGAACTGCGGCCGCTGCACGACCGCGGATTCCGGTGTCCGCAGCGTGTGGGGCCGCGGGACAAACTCGCCCTCCGGCCCGGGCGCATACCAGCGCACGCCCTGAAGCTCCAGAAAATGATAGACCGCGTACAGTAGGCCGGTGCTGTCGTGACCGATCAAGTGGAGCTGGCCGTTGCTTGGAATCAGCGCGAAGCTTTGCTCGGCGGCCAGCGCTCCGGCCCGCTCGACCAGGTCCTTCACGGCGGCGCGTTGCGCGGGATCGTCCAGGCGTGCCAGGCGAAACCGGGCCCGGCGGCCGGCTGCGTTTCGGGCGTCGATGATGGGGAAGCGACTGGCGTCGGACGAAGGCACGCCGCTCAGCCGGCAGAGATAAGTCCGCAGCTCTTCGGCGGCATAAAGGGTCGCCTTCGTACTCAGGTTCGTCTCGGTCAGCGCGGCAGCCGAAGCTTCAGCCGACGAGCCGTACGGCGAGAAGTCGGCGGCGATCTGCGCGCGGGTGTCGGCCGCCGCGGCGCAAAGACCTGCCGCAAGAACTGCGCTCCACAGAATCCGTGCCGGTGACAGACAGAACATAGGTAGATTGTGACGCATTCCCCCGTGCCTTTGTGTTGACAACTCCTTGGCTTCTGGATCATATTGATTTGGCGATCCTATGAGCTATCGATTCGGAAGTTCTTTTCTTCTGTTTGCCGCAATCCTCGCTGCGGCCATTCTGGTCAGTTGCTCCCGGCCGTCTGACCGCGCTTCGGCCCGGGCGCCGGCCGAGCGCCCTGCCTGGCTGAAGGAAGGCATCGTCATGGTCGGGAGCTGGGAGCCGCCCAGCTTCCTGATTCGCCGTGGCGGCCAGGAGATCGATGCCACTGAGCAATGGAAGCGGGAACGCACCGAGCAGAGTGTGCAGAGGTTGAAAGAACTGGGTGTCAACCTGGTGATCACGAGCCTGCACAAGGGAATGGGCCTCAATGCCGAAGCTGAGGAGATTGAGGCGAACCGGAACTTCACCCGCCTCGCCCATAAATATGGCCTCAAGGTCGGCGGTTACGTCGGCGCCACGATGATGTACGAGCCCTTCTTCGCCGAGGAGCCCGACGCGCGCAACTGGATCCAGGTGGACGAGTGGGGCCGTCCACTTTACTACAATAGCGACCAGACTTTTCGCTACGTGGCCTGCCGGAACAGCCCCGGCTACCGCGCTTTTGTGGAAAAGGTGCTCCGGCTGGGCGTCGAAGACCTGAGACTCGACCTCATCCACTTCGACCAGATGTCATGGTGGCCGGAGCCCCTCTCCTGCCGCTGCAAGTTTTGCCAGGCGGAATTCCGCGAGTTCCTGAAAACGCGCTACAGCGAGGCGCAGCGGAAGGCGCGATTCGGCTTCACCCTGCTGGACCACATGGCGCCGCCGCCGTTCAACCCGATGCGCGGCTCGCCCCCGCCCGCCGACCTGCACAATCCGCTGATGCAGGATTGGGTGTACTTCCGCGCCGCCAATCTCGCCCGCCGGTTCGCCGAATACGACAACTACATCCGCGGGATGAGGCCGGAGGTCGCCGTCGAGGGGAACCCCAACCTCAACCTGGGGTTGAACCAGGGATTCAGTCGTGGGGTCGATTACTCTCAGTTGATGCGGCATGCGGATATCTTCTGGAGCGAAGAGCCGAACCACGCGGCCTGGACTTCCGATGGCCGGCTGATCTCTAAAATACGATCCTTCAAGGTTGCGCAGACCATGCGCCGGTCCCTGTTCGTATACACCGGCGGGCGCTACGGCGCCCAGGCCCCGGAAAGCCCGCCTGAACTTCGTATTGCGGAGGCCATGGCCTACAATGGCGTGAACCTCGGCATGGTGGGCGACCTTTCCGCCGGCGGTACGGAACTCACCGGCACGGCTCGCCGCTACGTGCAATTTTTTCACCAGCATGTGAAAGACCTGGCTGAGACCCGAAGCGTGGCGAATGTGGCCGTACTGCGCTCGTTCCCTTCCGTGCAGTTCAATCCCGCACGCAGCAACACGAGCACGGTGCTTTTTGAGCAGACCCTGATCCAGTTCAAGATTCCCTTCGACATCATTCTCGACCACCAACTCAAAGACCTCAGCCGGTACAAGGTGCTCGTGCTGGCCAATCAGGACGCGCTGAGCGACGAGCAGGTGGGCCTCATCCGCGCCTTTGTTCGGAATGGCGGCGGGCTGGTTGCGACGGAAGACTCTTCGCTGCTAACCGACTGGCGGCTTCGCCGGCCCAAGCTCGGACTGGCTGACGTCTTCGGCCTCGATCTGCCTCCCAAACCGGGCGTGCCCAATACGGCGCGGCTCGCAGGTTTCACGGATCCGAAACTCGAAGGGGCTCCGGGGGCGGCTGAGCTCAACCGGCCCGTGCAGCGTGCCTTCGGCAGCGGCCGTTCGGTTTACGTGCCCCGAATCGAGCCGTCGGTGGCCCCGCCGCCACCGCAGATCGATTACAACTTCGGCAATCAATACTGGAGCCTGCCGAAGAATTACAAGGAGCTGGTCAGCGCGGTGGAATGGGCGTCGAACAACCAGCTCGCAGCCGAGATCCAGGCGCCGCTCTCCGTCACCGCCGAGCTGCACGAGCAGCAGAGTTCGAACACCTGGCTTCTGCACCTGGTCAATTTCGATTTCACGCGCCCGGTACGCGACATCGCCGTCCGGGTCCGCGTGCCCGCCGGGATGAAGGTACGCGAAGCCTTTGTGGAATCGCCGGATTTCGAATCGCGCCAGCCGCTGGGCGCCAGCTTCCGGGAGGGCCTTGTTTCGTTCTTGGTCCCCCGTTTACGGATCTACGATTTGGTGCAGATGAAGCTGGAAAAACAATGACCCGGCGCCAGCTTACTTCCTCTCTCACCCAGGATAAGCGGGGGCTTTTATCCGCCTGGCGGCCGTCCGCAGCAGCCACAGGGAACTCGCGATCAGCAGCGGCGAGGAGTAGACGCCCGGCATCCAGCTTCGCGTGTAAAGGGAAGCGGCGACATGCCCGAGCCCGTTGAGCAGCATCAACGCGCCCAACGGGAACGATGCCCACACGAGCCAGCGGGCGCCCGCAAACGCCCAGCGCGAGAGCACCAGCAGAAGGAGGACGGCCGCCGCGAGCCCCGTGATCCATTCGCCGAACTGGAACACGGGCAGCGGCAGCCACGGGACGCGCTCCCGGATCGTGAACACCGCTGGATTGTAGACCGACAGGAAATCGTGCGCCGCTTCGTCGATCACGTGGACCGCCAGGCTAAGTGCGAGCGTCAGCCAGGCCCATCCGTGCGGCTTCGCAGACGGCCGGCCCGGGGCGGTCATCGCGCGGTGCCCTGCGCGGCCGGTCGCTTCCCCGCGATCTGCCACTCGGTGAACGGCGAGCGGGCGCCGCGCACGCGCGCGTTGATCAGGTAGGGCTTGCCGGAAGCGAACCCGCGTTCCACCGCGGGCCGCACCTGGTCCACCGTCTCGATGGTCTCTCCTCCGCCGCCGAACGCTTGCATGACGAGGTCGTAGCGGCTGGGGCGCAACTCACAGGCGACCGTCTCCTGCCAGCCGGTGGTCTCCCGTTGTAGCTCGCGCTCGATGCCCCAGCCGGCGTCGTTGCCGACGATAATGACCACCGGCAGCCCGTGGCGCACCAGCGTGTCCAGCTCAGCCAGATAGAAGCCGAGCGAGCCGTCGCCGGTGATCATAGCCACCGGCCGGCCCGGGTTGGCCAACTGGAGCGCGACGGCGTTGGGGAGCGCCGCGCCGATGGTGCCGAGCGGCCCCAGCCGCACCCAGCCGCCCGGCGTCCGGGCGGGCGTCGCGGCCCGTCCCCAGTGGGCGAAGTCGCCGCCGTCCCACGAATAGAGCACCTCGGGCGGCAGAGCGCGTTTCAGCTCGGCGTAGAGCGCCAGCGGATGCATGGGCGGCTCCGCCTGCCGCGCCAGTTGCGCGAGGTGGTCCTCCCACTCGCGGCGCAGCATTCGCACGCGCTCCAGCCACGGCCGCGGCGGCCACCGCCGCGCGCCCAGCGCGTCCAGAAACGCCCGCAACGCGGCCCGCGCGTCGGCCGAGATGCCGATCTCCAGGC
>JBBTDS010000330.1:0-1102 GCA_038060875.1 Acidobacteriota bacterium
TGTACGCACAGGCCAACCTGGCCACGGTAACCGGCGTGGTGACCGACTCGGCGAACGCGCTCGTGCCGGGCGTGGCCCTGACCATCCGCAACGTCGAGACCAACATCACGCGGGAGATGGCAACCAGCCCGACCGGCGATTACACCATCACCAACCTGGCGCCGGGCACATACGAAGTGAAGGCCGCGATGGCGGGTTTCCGTAGCTACCGGAGAGCCGGCGTTGTCCTCCAGGTCGGTCAGGTCCTGCGGCTCGACATTCAAATGGAACTGGGCGCGGTGACCGAGTCGGTGACCGTGAGCACAGCCCCGCCCACGCTGAACACCGAGAGCGGAACCATCAAGGGCGACGTGATCGTGCACGAGGAGATCCAGGAACTGCCGCTCGACGGCCGCGATTTCACGGACCTGGCCTACTTCGTCCCCGGCGTCGTTCCCAAGGCCCAGGGAGGGCAGGGCTCGGCGATGAACGTCAATGGGGCGCGGGCCACCAACACCAATTTCTACGTGGACGGCTTCAACAACCGGAACGCCCGCGGGGCGGCGGCGCAGGTGCGTCCCAATATCGACGCGCTCCAGGAATTCAAGATGGAGGTGAGCGGCTTCTCGGCCGAGTACGGCCGCATGGCCGGCGGCATCCTGAACATGGTGCTGCGCTCGGGCACGAACGATCACCACGGCTCGCTGTTCCACTACCTGCGCAACGACATCCTCGACGCCCGCGGCTTCTTCGACCGCGACAAGAACAAGCTCCGCCGCAACCAGTTCGGGGCCACCCTGAGCGGGCCGGTCATCCGGAACCGGACCTTCTACCTGGTGAGCTTCGAGGGCTACACGCAGGTGATCGGCCTCACGCGGCTGGGCCACACCCCGACCGCGGCCGAGCGGGAAGGGGACTTCTCCAGCTCCGTCGATGTCCTGGCGCAGCCGGTTCATCTCAAAGATCCGTTCACCAGCGGCCGCTGCACGGCCACTGAACGCGCCGGCTGCTTTCCCGACAACCGCATCCCGGCGAGCCTGTTCGATCCCATCGGGCTGAAGATCCTGCGTTACTATCCGCTGCCGAACCGGCCCGACATCGGGAACAACTACATCGTCAGCGG
>JBBTDS010000331.1:0-3693 GCA_038060875.1 Acidobacteriota bacterium
GCGCCCAGGATGCGGTCTTCGGCCCGGCTCTCCCCCCAATGGGTCTCGCGCAGCGAGAAGCTGGGAATCAGGTGGAACTCCTTCCAGCGCAGCGCGGTCATCACCCGCGGCTCGAGGTCGGCCCGCTCCAGGTATTGCCGCGTCTGGAACAGCGGCTGCTTGCGGCGGACCAGCCCGGCGCTGGATTGGAACGATACCCAGACCGGCAGCCCCCGGCTCCAAAGCTGGCGGTCGCGGCTGGAGAACTCCACTTGGGGCAGCTTGCGGATCACGATCGTGTCATCGGGTTGGAGGCTCTGGAAGTTCTCCAGCCGCTGGAACACGATGTCGAGCCCGTAAGTGGACCAGTGCCGGCCCACGAAGCCCACCGAATGCACTTCCGAACCGACCGCTTCGTTGAACGACTCGGTGAAGGCCTGGCGGAAGGTCAGCGAACTGAGGTAGTTGACGTCGGCGCGGGCCTGGAAACCGCCGCCCAGCTCCGCGGTTCCGTCGAAGGACATCATCACCCCGCCCTGCTTGATCCGCTCGCCGCTCTCCAGCTTCAGCCCGCGGTCGTTGACGCCGTACAGGATCGCGTTGAAATCGGAGCCCGCGCGTGGCTTGCCGCGCACGTCCAGGTGGTGAGCGAAACCCCGCTGGGTGAAGTACTGGCCGCGGTACATGGCGTCGTAACTGCGGTTGATCGCCCAGTAGTAGCCGGCCCCCAGCATCTTGCCGCGGCGCGAGCTGTTGCCCAGGTTGGGGGTAAGCAGCCCGCTCCTGCGCGGTAGCCGCTTCAGCGACTTGTAGAAGTACGGCGTGTAGAACAGCGGCACCTTCCGCACCCAGAACGTCGAGCGGTAGGCCAGCGCCCGCTGGTTGGGAATCAGGTCGAACTTCGGCCCGCGCAGCACCCACCACGGCTTCGGCAGGCGGCAGTTGGTGAGGAAGCCGTCATGCAGGATGTAGCGGTCTTTCAGCCGTTCCGCCCAGCGGCCTTCGAAATAATAGGGGTTGGTGGTGGTCAGCACGCCGGGGCGGACTTCCACGGCCGCCGGCGCCGGCACCGAGCCGCGCACGTTGTAGAACTTGCCCGTCTCCTGGCGGAGGTTGTATTCCACCCGCTCGGCCCACAGCTCCTCGCCGCTGGCCAACCGGTGCAGATAGGCGTTGCCACGGCCCTCGGCCTGCCCGGTGTCCTCGTTATAGTCCACTTCATCGGCCCGCAGCAGGACCTCGGTGGTCTCCAGCCGCGCCCGGCCGCGGAGGCGGAACCAGGGGCCCTCCTTGGCCTGGGTGACCGCCTCGACCTCGATTTCGTCGCGTCCCAGCGGCGCGCCCGGCCGGGCCGGCTGCGGCCTGGGCTGCCCGGCCAGGGGGACGGCCAGGCTGGCGGAAAGAAGAATCCACAAAAACAAGTGACAAATTCGGCCAATTATGTTACTAACAGCAATGAGGCCTTTTTGTTTCAATGGGCGACCCTGGGCCAACCGATCATCCTAGCACGGAGCCTCGTGGTCCCACGCCGCCCGGAGGCCGCATTCAATGTGAGCGCTGCGGCTTCTGGAATCCCGACCACGAGCACCGCTGCGGGCGCTGCCAGCACCGGCTGCCGCGGCCCGACGCCGGGCCGTATCAGCAGAGCCTGCCGCTGGATCTGGAACGTCCCAAGGTCATTCCCTTCAAGACGATGGCGGCCGAACGCGTGCCGCCGCGGCCGGCCGCGCCGGCCCCGCGGCGCAGCAGCACCAGGACTGCGCCCGGACGCCGCACTCCGCCCGGCCAGTCCTCGCTGGACCTGACCTCGCCCGCCCGCTATGAGACGGCTCCGCCGCCGGCCGTCTACTGCGACGCGCCGGTAGCGCCGCCGTTGCTCCGCTCGGCCGCCCTGGCCGTGGACGGCGTCTTCCTTGGCGTCGGCCTGGCGCTGTTCGGGCTCGCCGTCTACCTGATCGGGGGCCGCATCGTCCTGAGCCTGAAGACGGCCCCGTATCTGGGCGGCGTCGTCTTCGCGCTGGCTGTCTTCTACAAGGTGTTCTTCTCGGTGCTGGGGCGCGATTCGGCCGGCCTGCGTTGCCTCGGGCTCCGGCTGATTAACTTTGACGGGCAGCGGCCGGGGGTCGATCAGCGGCTGTTTCGGCTGGTCGCCGCCTGCCTCAGCCTCGCCGGTCTCGGCGCCGGCCTGCTCTGGGCCTTGCTGGACCGGGAAATGCTCACCTGGCACGACCACATCTCGCAGACTTTCCTCACCACCGGCGAGCCCGATCCCCCGCCGGTCCCCCTGCGACGGGCGTAGGCTCGGGCATCCTGCCGCTTCCACGTTGTGCTGCAATGGAGCATAGTCCCCATGAACATCGAATTCGACCACACCAACCTGCTCGCCTCGATGGTGCATGAGCACGGGCTGACATCTTCGGAAATCAGACGGCACGCCCCCAAGGCGCTGGCGGCCCTGCGCGGTTTCCGCGCCTTGAGCGAAAAGGGCGACGTGGGCTTCCCGCACCTGCCCTTTCAGGTCCAGGTGGCCAGGAAGATCCTGGACTACGCCGGCGAGGTGCGGGGCTCCTACGACACCCTCTGCGTGGCCGGCATCGGCGGCAGCGCCCTGGGCGCCTGGGCGCTGGATTGCGCCCTGCGGGGGCCCCATCCCGTACAGCCGGCCTTCTCGCCGCGAAACCCCCGGCTGGTGATTCTCGACAACGTCGATCCCTCGTTCGTGACCGCCGCCGTCGATTCCATGGACCCCAGGAAGACCCTCGTCCTGGTGATTTCTAAGAGCGGCGAGGTGGCCGAAACGCTCTCGGCCTTCCTGATCGTCCGGCAGTGGCTCGCCCGCAAGCTCGGCCGCAAGGCCGCTGGCCGCATCGCCGCCGTCACCGGGACCGGCAAGGGCGACCTGTATGCGCTGGCCCAGCGCGAGCACTACCCCGTCTTCGAGATCCCGGCCAACGTCGGCGGCCGCTTCAGCGTGCTCTCGCCGGTGGGGCTGCTGCCGGCGGCGCTCATCGGCCTGGACATCCGCAAGCTCATGAAGGGCGCCGCCGCCATCACTCACTGGTGCTGGCAACCCGACCTGAAGAAGAACCCCGCCCTGCGCGCCGCTCTCCTCCACTACCTGATCTGGACGCTGAAGAACAAGTCGATTCACGTGGCCTTCCCCTATTCGAACCGCCTCTGGGGAACCGCGTTCTGGTTCCGGCAACTCTGGGCGGAATCGCTCGGGAAGGCCAAAACGCGCGATGGCGCAACCGTGAACGTGGGCCAGACCCCGGTGGCCGCGCTCGGGGCCACCGACCAGCACTCTCAGGTGCAGCTTTACATTGAAGGCCCCAACGACAAGGTGTTCACCTTCTGGGCGGTGGGGAAGCACTCCGATCCAGGGCGGATCCCGAAGTCGCGGCTGGGCCTGGAGGCTTTCGACTGTCATTCCGGCCGGAAACTGGCCGATCTGCTGGACGCCGAGCGCCGCTCGACCGCCGCAGCCCTGGTCGAGGCGGGCCGCCCCAATTGCACTTTCACCCTCGGGCGGGTGGACGAGGAACACCTGGGCGCCTTCCTGCAACTAATGGAGTTCCAGACCGCCTTCCTGGGCGAGTTGCTCAACATCAACGCCTTCAACCAGCCCGGCGTCGAGCTTGGCAAACACTTCACTTACGGACTTATGGGCCGCGCCGGCTACCAGGAATATCGCCAGCGGTTCGACCGCCTTGA
>JBBTDS010000332.1:0-3917 GCA_038060875.1 Acidobacteriota bacterium
GCTACAGCTCCTCGATCTGCCGGTAGATCCCCCGCAGCGCCGGGTAGAGCGCCTGATAGACGGCGTGGCCCTTGGCGTAGAGCCGCGATTCGTCCGGGCGCGGGCTGACCGAGTCCACTTCACGGATGGCGGCGCGGCAGACCTCGGGGACCGAGCCGTAAGCGCCCGTTCCCACCAGCGCCAGCAGCGCCGCGCCGTAGGCCGAGCCCTCCTGGGTCTCCAGCACCACCACGCGCTTGGCGAACACGTCGGCCAGCAACTGCCGCCAGAAGGCGCTGCGCGCGCCGCCGCCGGAAACGCGCACCGAGGCGACCTCGACGCCGAGCTGCGCGACCAGGTCGAGGCAATCCTTCTGGCTGTAGCTGACGCCTTCGAGCAGCGCGCGCGCCAGGTCGGCGCGGGTATGCTTCGCCGTCAGCCCGATCCAGCCGCCGCGCGCAAAGGCATCCAGGTGCGGCGTGCGCTCGCCCATCAGGTACGGCAGCCAGAACAGGCCGTGGGCGCCCGGCGGCGCGCCGGCCGCCTCGGCGGTGATGAGATCGTAGTCCGTGCCCGGCGCAAGCTGGTTGCGGAACCACTGGAGGCTCAGCCCGGCGCCCTGGGTCACGCCCATCACGTGCCAGGCGCCGCGCACCGCGTGGCAGAAGGTGTGGACGCGCCCCAGCGGATCGTAGGCCGGCTTCTCCATGTGCGCGAACACGACGCCCGAGGTGCCGAGCGTGTCGGACACGATGCCCGGCTCGACGATGCCGTTGCCGACCGCGCTGGCGGCCTGGTCGCCGCCCCCGCCAACCACCGGCATGCCGGCTTCGAGGCCGGTCAGCTCGGCCGCGGCCGGCGTAATGCGCCCGGTCACCTCGCTCGATTCATAGACGGCCGGCAGAATCGAGCGGTCCAGCCCGAGCCGGTCCACCATCTGCCAGGCCCAGCGCCGGTTGACCACGTCGAACAGCGAAGTGCCCGAGGCGTCCGAGACCTCGCTGGCGTAGTCGCCGGTGAGGCGGAAGCGGATGTAATCCTTGGGCAGCAGCACCTTGCGGACGCGGGCGAAGTTGTGCGGCTCGTGGTCGCGCACCCAGAGCAGCTTGGGCAGGGTGAAGCCGGTGAGCACGGGGTTGGCGGTCCAGGCCAGAACATTTTCCCTGCCTATTGTATTATTGACCCAATCGACCTGCGCCTGGCTCCGCTGGTCGCACCAGATCAGGGCCGGACGGATCACCCGGTCGGCCTCATCCAGAATCACCAGGCCGTGCATCTGGCCGGAGAAGCCAAGGCCGCGGACGTCGCGCCCGGTGGCGCCAGCCTCGGCCAGCACGCCGCGGATGGCCTCGCGGGCCGCGTCCCACCAGTTCTCGGGGCGCTGCTCGGCCCACAGCGGCCGCTCCATGCGCATGTCTTCGTGCGGGGCGGTGCAGCCGGCGCGCACGCGGCCGCCTTCATCCACCAGCAGCGCGCGCGTGCCGCCGGTTCCGATATCGATGCCCATCCAGTACATGGGGCGAGTCCTCGTCTCAGGTGGTGGCTTCAATGATCCGGGCCTGGATCGGCAGGTAGGCGGCCCCGTAAAGGCCGGCCTCGTTGCCCAGGATGGCCTTCTCGATCCGGGTGCCGGTGTTGCGAAAGACGAAGGAGCGGCGGCGGCACTCCTCGAACATGGCCGGCGCGAAGAGGTCCCAGGCCGGCAACATTCCGCCGCTCAACAGGTACAGGGGAAAGTTGAAGGCGTTGACCAGGTTGGCGAGGGCCGTGCCGAGCGCCTGGCCCATCATGGCGAATACGGTCCGGGCCTTGGCGTTGCCCTCGACGGCGAGGTTGTAGACGTCCTCGGCGGTGAGGCTGTCGCCCAGGCCCATGAGCTTGGCCATGGCGCTGACGGCGGTGGCCGAGGCGTGTTTCTCCAGGCACCCGGTGTTGCCGCAACCGCAGGGGTTGCCGGTCGGCACCACCGTCATGTGGCCCAGCTCGCCGGCCATGCCGACGAAGCCGTGCAGCACCCGGCCGCCGATGATGACGCCGCCGCCGATGCCGGTGCCAAGAGTGAGCAGCACCAGGTCGTCCACCTCGCGCCCCGCGCCCATCCACTTCTCGCCGAGGGCGGCCGCGTTGGCGTCGTTCTCCAGGATCACCGGCGCGCGCAGCAGCCGCTCGATCTCGTCCCGGATGGGGAAATTGTCGAACTCGGGCAGGTTGGGCGAGCCGGTGATGATGCCCTTCTCCATGATGATGAAGCCGGGGGTGCCGATTCCGACGCCGGCCAGCCGCTGGGCGCCCAGGCTGTCGCGCAGCCTCCGGATGGCCCCGACCATGTCGGCGATCACCGCGTGCCGCCCCTCCGAAAGCTTGGTGGAGCCGGAGATCTTCTCCAGCATCTTGCCGTGGCAGTCGATCGCCGCCGCGCGCAGGTTGGTCCCGCCAAGATCAACGCCAATCGAGTATTCGGCCATCGCAGGAATGATAGCAGATGGGGGCGCGCTGGCCGGGAGCCCTCCGCATCAAACATCAGGTGCGTGATGTGGTAGGATGCGATCATGAGGACGACCTTGAATCTCGACGACGACGTCCTGGAGGTTGCCAAGCAGCTCGCGCGCCAGCGCGCCACCACCACCGGCCAGGTCATCTCGGAACTGGCGCGACAGGCGCTCGAACCCAAGAACCCGCCCAAGATGCGCAATGGCGTGCCGCTTTTTGTCCCGAAGGCGGGCGCCAGGAAACCCCACCTGGCCATGGTCAACCGATTGCGTGACGAGTCATGAGCGGAGCCTTGCTGGATGTCAACGTTCTGGTGGCGCTGTTCGACCCGGCGCATCCCAACCACGAAGACGCCCATCGCTGGTTCGGCGCCCACAAGAGGCGCGGCTGGGCCACCTGCGCGGTCACCATCAACGGCTGCGTCCGCGTGCTGAGTAGTCCAGCCTATCCCACTGTCCAGGCCACGCCGGCGGAGGTGATTGCGCGCCTCCGCACCCTGTGTTCCAGCGCGGACCATGAATTCTGGGAGGACCAGGTTTCCCTGCTGGACGAGACGTTGTTCCACCCGCGGTTGATCGTGAGTCACCAGAAAATAACCGACGTCTGGCTGCTGGGCCTGGCGGTGCGGCGGCAAAGCAGATTGGTCACCTTCGACCGCTCGATCCCGCTCAAGGCAGTGATTGGGGCGGCGCCCGGGCACCTGGAGCTGCTCGGGACGGCGGCGCCGGCGGGGTAGGATAAGCCCCCCGGCTTGTCGACAAGAGAAGACAAGTCGGGAGACTTATCCTACGCGTACCTCCTGGTCCTGGTACTGGAGCTGGTAGAGCTTCCAATAGATGCCGCGCTGGGCCAGCAGCTCCTGGTGGCTGCCGGTCTCGCGCAGGCGGGCGGGAGGCGAGCGCAGGAAATTGGCTTTGCTTCGTAAATTTTAATGTTTGAGGGCCTGGTGGGCCGGATTCGGCGCCGAGAAGATCTCGACCGGAGACAACTGTGCCGCAGCGGGACATCTTTCAGTTCGAGGATAGCGAGCGGGGGTGATGGCCGGACGTTGTGTACGGCGATGCTTGTTGAAAGGAAAGGAGAAATAAATGTAAGGCGGGAGGAACGGCAAAGGCGGAGGCCCGGATTTCCGTTCAAAGTTAGGGAGCCTAAGCGCATTGCCCCGGCCTAGTTGTAAGCGACGTTGTTGACCTAGCGCACCCAGCGGCCCCGGTATTCGTTCATCCCCTTGAGCCGGCCCATGGTGTCGTAGCTGTAATTGTAGGTGCCGCCCTGCGGGTACTGCATCGAGGTGACTGTGCCCTCGTTATCATAGGCATAGACGGGGTCCAGGTCGGCGGAGTTAACGGCGCGGGTCAGCCGTAGGCGCTTCTTGGTGACCAGGCCGGCGGCGGTGTAGCTGAGCATTTCGGTGAAGGCGGTCGTCGAGGCCACCGTCGCCAGCCGCC
>JBBTDS010000333.1:0-10990 GCA_038060875.1 Acidobacteriota bacterium
CAGCAACGCCTCCATCCCGGCCACTGGAGCGTCGTTCTAAAGTAGCCACACCCCCAGGAGAGCGACCACCAGGATGGTGCGACGCAACCTGATGGCCCAGTAGACTTCGAATCCGCAATGAAGGCGGCGGCCTGCCCGATAACCGGTTGCCTGCGGGGTCCTCATCTCGATCCGAGCTCCGTACCGGAGTATACATCTCAGCGACGCACGAGGATACTTGCTGTTTTCAACGAGCAGGCCCCCGAGGTCTACACTACAAGCGCAGCGCTACCGGCGGTGTAGACGCCGCTTGTCTGCCGGCTCGCTCCGGTGAACCGGTTTGCGCAACGCCTCCGACAGCTCCAGTAGCGCCTCGCCGAACTGCCAGCGGGCGGCAAACCAGCCGGTGGACTGCTTGAGAACCAGCCGGTCCAGGATGCTGTCGGCGATGGTAGGATCGCCGATCTGTTTGTGCCAACTGGCGATGGGGAGCTGACTGGTCAGCACCGTCGAGCGCCGCCGGTATCAGCGTAGGTGTAGCTGCTGGCGCCCAGCACGGCCGCGAAGATGTAGGCGGGTCGGCTTTGGCCGCTGTGGGGATCGATCACCGGGATGGTGTCGCCGGCGTGATCGACGAGCGTAGTCCAGTTGTTCGGGTAAGGGCCAGCCCAGCCCGGCGGCCGCCGCACGTTCCAGGTACCGCTGAACGGTTCCCTTGCCGATCAGACAGATGTCGGCAATGCGGCGTTCGCTGAGGTGGGCCTCATGGTGGAGTCGGAGAACTTCTTTGATCTTCCGCACGGCGATCTCTTTTCCGGCACGTGATCTCCCTTCCGGTCCACCGTTCCGGTCATGCCCGGAAACTGGACCGCTTCCCACCGCAATCAGTGGACCACTTGGACCGGAATCCGCAGAATTCCCGCTCAGAGCCAAAAAACGATCGTCTGCCCCGCAGGGCAGAGGGCAGACGACAAAAGACGATCGTCTGCCCCACCTGTGCCTCTCCTGTTTCTTTGATATTGTTTTACTACCCAATAGGGGAGGGTTGGACATATGCCGGAGACGGCCTTCCAGCAGTTCTGGCGGCGGTTGCAGCAGGTGGGCTTGAATGCGTATGAAGCGCGCTCTTATCTGGTGCTGGTCGGGCATCCCCGATTCAAGGCCCTGGAACTGGCGGCGCGGGCGCACGTGCCCAGGCAGAAGATCTACGAGGTGCTCGACAGCCTGGTGGAGAAGGGCTTCGCCCAGGTGGTGCAGGATAAGACCAAGCTGTTCTCGGCGGTCGATCCCAGCATGGCCATTCCCGCCTACGTGGACCACAAGCGCCAGCTCCTGGAACTGGAGCTGACCGAGCAGTCGCGGCTGGCGGCGGGACTCATCGAAGACCTCAACAGCGCCTACTCGGAGGGACAGGGCGGGCGCGGCACGCTGGACTATCTCCGCATCGTCAACGAGCCCTCGCAGACAGCGGCGCAGTACCGGCGGATGCTGGCCGAGGTCGAATCCGAGTACCTGGAGTTCTCACGCCCGCCTTACGCGGTGGACCCGCTGGAGGAGGAGCTCGTCAAGCAGGCCTGCACGCGCGGCGTGCAGTGCCGGCTGCTGCTGCAATCGGGGACGGTGGACGAGCCGCACCGGCTGCGGCTGGGCGAGTACTCGGCCGCCGGCGTCCAGATCCGCCAGGCCGATTCGCTGCCCCTCAAGCTGGCCCTGTTCGACTGCCACCGCGGCATGATCGCGCTGCTCGATCCGGTCATCACCAAGCCGGCCTGGACTTCGGTGGTCTTCGACCATCCCGGCCTGGGCGAGGCGCTGAAAGGCCTGTTCGAGGATCACTGGCAGCGGGCGGCGGGGCTGTAGAATAGGGAAACACGCAGGCTGTCCCCGTCAGCCCGTCAGATGCGCTGGCCGCGGGTGCGGATCTCGCGGATGGCGTAGATGCGCCGGCCCTGACTCTCGAAGTAGGTGCGCATCAGCACCTCGCCCAGCAGCCCGGTCGAGAACATCATGATGCCGGCCAGCAGGAGCAGCGCGCCGGCCAGCAGCAGCGGGCCGTGCTCGACGATCAACATCTCGTTGCCGGCCAGCTTGTGGATGGCCAGCACGCCGAGGATGCCGCCGCCGGCGGTGGTCCCCAGCAGCCCGAGCTTGCCGAAGAAGTGCATGGGGCGGGTGAAGTAGCTGAGCAGGAACTTGATGGTCAGG
This sequence comes from Acidobacteriota bacterium, assembly GCA_038060875.1. Taxonomy (GTDB): domain Bacteria; phylum Acidobacteriota; class Terriglobia; order Bryobacterales; family Bryobacteraceae; genus JBBTDS01. The sequence goes on from JBBTDS010000333.1 coordinate 2,185, forward strand.
ATGTCGAACAGCACGTGCAGCGTGCGCCCGAGGCCGTAATGGGAACCGCCGCTGGCGCGCGGCACGCTCTGGATGGGCACCTCGGCGATGCGCGCCCCGTAGAAGCTCGCCAGCGCCGGGATGAAGCGGTGCAGCTCGCCGTAGAGGTTGATGTCCTTGAGGATCTCGGCGCGGTAGGCCTTGAAGGTGGTGCCGAAATCGTGCAGCGCAACACCGGAGACCTTGGCCATGACCCAGTTGGCGATGCGCGAGGGGAGCTTGCGGGTGACCGGGTTGTCCACGCGGTTCTTGCGCCAGCCGCTGGCGATGTCGTAGCCCTCATCGATCTTGGCCAGCAGGAGAGGGATGTCTTCGGGGGCGTGCTGGAGGTCGCCGTCGAGCGAGACGATGACCTCGCCGAGCGCCTGGTGGAAGCCGGCCGCCAAGGCGGCGGTCTGGCCGAAATTCCGCCGCAGCCGCACCAGTTTCAGACGCTCGTCGGTTTCGACCAGGTTGGCCAGCAGCTCGAAGCTGCGGTCGGTGGAGGCGTCGTCCACGAAGATGACTTCGCAGGGCCGGCCCAGCCGTTCTAGCACCGCCGCCAGCCGGTCATACAGCGGCAGGATGCAGGCTTCCTCGTTGTGTATGGGAATGACCACCGAGAGCATGAGCGCAGCCTTCAGTCTATCAAGGGACCACCGGCGCTTCGACTGCCTTGCGCCTACCTACTGTATGAGCCCGATTATGCGCCCTCAGTCGTCTGGCGGCAAGATACTCACAGGCCACCTGCCACAGCAATACCCCTGAACTCAACGACCCAACCAGGGATGCGGCAACAGATTGCTTGGCGGGATCCCGGGGATCGTGAATGTAAAGCAGGATGTTTGTGTCAACGGCGTTCATGCAGCGCCTCGCGGCTCAGCCGCGGCGCGTCCACCGGCAGCGGAGTGGCGCGCATGCGTTCCACCAAGGACCGCATGAGGTTTGCGCGTTGTTCAAGATCCGTCACCTCAGGAGGCACGGAGGCAGGCCCTTGAAGCATCAGCAGGACTTCAGAGTCCTCAGGGACGTCGCAAGGCTCCTTGGGGATAAAGGCGCCGTCGTGATAAACGGCTCGAAAGACGTCTGACATTGTGGTCCTCACCTCTATCCATGTTAGCCAGGATTCGGTAGTTCCTGGCAAGTCAGGTTCCGCAGGGTTGGTTCACCTATAGAAGCTCCGGATCCGCGCCACCACTTCTTCAGCCGCCGCCTCCGGCATATAGGGCCACAACGGCAGTGAGAGGATCTCGCGGCAGGCTTTCTCGGCCACGGGCAGAGCGCCCCGCTTCAGACCGCAGTCGCGGAAGGCGGGCTGCAAGTGCAGCGGAACCGGGTAGTGGACAGCGGCGCCGATGCCGTGGCCGGCGAGGTGCTCGCGCAGGCGCTCGCGGCGGGCCACGCGAATCACATAAAGGTGGTGCACCGAGCCGGCCCGCTTCAGAAGCCGGACCTCGGGACAGTCGCGGAGCGCCTCATCGTAAAGGGAGGCGATCCGCGCCCGGTGGGCATTCCACTCGTCCAGCCGCGGCAGGAAGGCGCGCAGGTAGCAGGCCTGCATCTCGTCGAGGCGCGAGTTGATACCGGGCAGGCGGCTGACGTGGCCGCCGGCGCGGCCGCCGTCGCGCAGAAGCGCGAGCCGGCGGGCGCACGAGGCGCGATTGGTCACCACCGCGCCGCCGTCGCCCAAGCAGCCCAGGTTCTTGGTCGGATAGAAGCTGTAACAGACGTAGGGAGAAAAAGCGGCCAGCGGGCGGCCCTGATACCGGGCGCCGTGGGCCTGGCAGGCGTCCTGAACCAGCGGGCAACCCAGGGCCGCGAAGCGGCGCAACTCGCACGGCTTGCCGTAGAGATGCACCGGCACGAGCGCGGCAGTCCGCTTGTTGATGCGGTTGCCCGTGTCCTCCGGCGAGAGCAGCAGCGAATCCGGCTCTACGTCGGCGAAGCGCGGCGTCGCGCCGGCCGCCAGGATGGCGAGGCCGGTGAACGGGGCGGTCAGCGGCGAGGTGATCACCTCGCGGCCTGCCGCGCCCAGATCGCGAAGACACAACTCCAGAGCGGAGGTGCCGCTGCCTACCCCGACGGCGAACCGTGCGCCCAGATAGGTCGCGAATTCGCGCTCGAACGCGGCCACCTGCTCGCCCAGGATGAAATGCATTCGGGTGAAGAGCTCGTCCAGGCGGGCGCGCCACTGGGGCGCGGTCGCCTCCAGGGCCGGCTTCAGATTGACGAAGGGTACTTTCATTGGGATGATGACCACGCGGAGGCCACTAGTTCTCAGCCGGACTCACCCGTATCTTCCGTGTCTCACCCGGCTTCACGTTGGCCGGGAAACCCTGGATAAGCTGCTGGCCCGTGGACTCCGCACGCTTTGCGCCGTCGACCGAGACGCGATACTGCACATCAGGGCGCACCGTGAACCACTCGGGAGACTCGTTAATCCGGGCCCAGTCGATCACTGCCGCCCGGTGCCGCGATCGCGGCCAGTCGAAGCACAACCGGCCAGACCAGACAGCTTCGGACTCGAGTGTCAGGAACAGATCCCCATTCTTCTCGACTCCGCCCAGACGCAAGCCCTCGGCGTAGGGGATGGCGCGCACCCCTTGTGAGGCCAGGCTCATATGCAGCACCAGCCTGCGACCGGTGCTGCCGTCGTCGTGGTCGCCGGAATACGGACCGTACTCCTCCATCCAGCAGCTCCGGTGCCGCTCGGTCATGAAATGCAGCCAACTGAAAACGCGAGGCCAATGCGGGTACCGTTTCCACAGGATGATCATGCTCTCGTAGGAGTCGCTCCAGTTGTCCCAATGCCTCCAAATGGGCCTGTTCCGCAGCAGCCAGAGCACCGGCTTCTCGATCGCCGCCTGGTACCTGTTCTCGCCGCTAGCGCGATCGTAGTTCTCGCAGGCGAACAGCAGATATCCCCAGGCGTGAGGGAGCTGATGGGTATCCTGCGCTTGTCCTGTCACCAGGTCGAGTGAGAAGTACCAGAGGCCCGTTTGCGGATCACGTCCCTTTTCCAGAATCCGGTCCAACAACTTCCGCAATCCATGCTGGTACTGCCTGGCCTTGGGCCGCTGGAGCTGGCCTTCCAGAGCGACAAGCTCACCCAGGCCGACGACGACCTCGTTGCCGTGGTCCGTGAGACCGATTTTCCCGATCTTCTGGATTGGATCGGCCAGCACGTACCGGTCGGCGATCCGCTCCGCCCACCGCAAGTACTGCTCGTCTCCCGACATGGCATAGAGCCGGCACAAGCTCTGGAGCATGTTCCCGCCGATCTCCATGGCCGCCTGGTGAGGCAGATCCTTTTCGAACCTGTCACCGCCGTCGGCCCAGGTCATGATGGCGGTGGTCAGCGCCCGCAGCTCACGGTACCAGTCGTTGTCAGTGCCCATGGTCTCGACGATGCGTATCAGGCCGTCTTTGCACCATTCGGAAGCGCCGAAGACCAGTTCCGCTTCCCGGCCCGGTCCTGGGTCGAGCTTCGCCTTCTTCTTCAAGTCATAAGGGGCCGGGATACCGGAGGCCGTCGAGCACAGGGCGATGGATCTCTTCAGCGTCTCTCCCGGAGCGAGAGCCGGCGTGTCCACGAAGTAGGCAATCGGCACCAGCGAGCGGTAGTGATCGGCGGCCTCGTTGGCGTACTCCCAGACTTTCCCGCGAGAGTACAGGCCCGTATCGGGGTCGCGCTGGAATTCGTACCAACCCTTCAGGAGCCTGTAAGCGGCCTGGCCGGATTCGGCGTAAATCTTCCCTCTCGCCCTAGCCAGTGCCCAGACCTCGTCGCTTTGGCCCGAGCCCGCCGCGCAGCACGTGCCAAGCATCAGAGCCAGGGTCAGTCTCACTGGGTGATCTCCGGGCGCGCAAAGTCCTCGGTCATGACGGGAGGGAGTCTCCAGACGTGTGCGCCCGCCTTGTCGGTGAAGTACAAGTGCGACTCGGACGGTTGTTTTGCATCCCCGTCCGCCCACAGAGCGTAGAAAGCCGGATGCGCGCTCACGGGCTTGCGCGCGTAAGTGTGATTGCGCGGGCTGTTGCGGGTGAGCTGCTTGACCAGCCGCCACGTCTTGCCCTGATCGCGACTCGTCCAGAGGACCATCTCCCCGCCAGTGCAATACGCCTGCGGCCCGGGTGCGGTCGGAGCGATTACCCGCCAGGTCCCGTCGGGCTCAATGTAAAGCGAGCCGAAGTCGTAGTTGTGATCGGAGCGGGTGAAGTCGCGGATCTCCCACTCTTTGCCGGTCCAGCGCGCCGTGCGCCACTGACGCGGGTCGTTGGCCGGGCCGGAGGCGTAGCCCTTGCTGGTGAGGTACATTATGACCGGGCGGTCCTGGGCGTCGAACTGGACGGTCTTCAGATAGACGAGCAGCTTTTCGGATTCGTAGTCGTGCACCAGCGCGGGCGTGCGGGTGCTGGTGAGCGGCGGCTGAACGGCCCGGCCGTCCACGGTCTTCCAGGTCTTGCCGAGGTCGGTGGTTTCCAGGTAATAGAGGTTGGTGCGCCAGTTGACGCCCTTGCCCAGGGGGTGATGGTTGAAAGAGGTGGCCACGCGCGGGCCTTCCTGACAAGTGATCTGGTAGTGTCCCTGGGCCATGCGCGCCAGAAGCTGGGGCTCGCTCCACTCTCTGCCGTCGCGGCTGGCCATCCAGAACAGGCTGCGGCCTTTGTCCGTGTACCGGGTGTGGGGGAAGAAGAAGCCCGCGCCGGGCAGGAACCAGGCGTGGCCGTAAGAAAAGTTGGTGGTGAGCACCAGCTCGAACTCGTCAATGGAATACGGCTTCTTGCTTCGATGGATGAACGAGGGGCGCGCGGCGCCGTGGGCGTTCGAGAAGATCCACAGGTGACCCTCGGCGTCCATGGTCATTACCGGGTTGTCGTGGGCGTCCTCGGTTTTCTTGTTCAGCAGAATCACGGGCCGGGGCACCTTGCCGGTGGCGTGGTCGTAGTAGGAGACCATGTGCAGCAGCTCCTGCTTGCCCTTCACCGTGCCGCCGTAAACGAAGAAGGTCTTGTTGGCCTGCCTGGAGTAGTGAGCGATGGGGCCCTGCTGTTGCGGGTAAGTGGCAAAACCGCCGCTGTATTTGTACTTGTATTGGTCTTTGGAGGGCTCGTTGTAATACCAGATGCCCCCGTAGCCCTCGTCGCGGGGCAGGGGTTGGGAGGCCGCGCCGAGAACCAGCGCGGACAAAACAATCAGACGTGGTTGCATGGTCTTCAGAAACTCAAGCGTAACGCGAAACGGAGCTCCCTCTGGTCGCTGGCACTGGTGACCTCGGTGTAGCCTCCCAGCGAGCGGATGCTCCCGTCCGGGTTCAGGATCATGCTGGAGGCGGTGGCGCCGGGGTTGCCGAAGTGCGGCGTGTTGCCGATGTTGAAGGCCTCGGAGCGGAACTGGAGCTTCAACTTCTCGCTGAGGCTGAACTCGCGGAAGAGCCCAACATCAAGCTGGACGACGCCGGGCCCGCGCAGGACGTTCAGCCCCGCGTTGCCGAAGCGCGGCTCGGTGATGGCGCGGAAGGCCAGCGGGTCGAAGAAGGAGGAGCCCCGGCCGACGTTGCCGAAGATCTGGACCTTGGGTTTCACCAGGTCGGCCACCTGGCTGTTGCCGGGGGCGTTCAGCGAGGTGCCCGAGGAAGACACGGTGAACGGGTTGCCGCTGTAAGAGGCGAAAACGGCGTTGACCTGCCAGCCGCCCGCCAGAGCAGGCCCAAGAGCGCCGCTGTTTGCCCAGCGCTTACCTTTGCCGAAAGGCAGCTCGAAGATGGCGAAGGCCTGCAAGTTGTGGGGGCGATCGTAGCTGGTGATAGCCCGGTTCCGGCTCAAGGCCTCCGGTGCGTTGAAGAAAAGGCTGCTGTCGCTGTTTCCTCCCGCGCCGCCGTAAGCCATGGCCTTCGAGAAGGTGTAGGAGACGGTGGCCAGCCAGCCGGCCGCGAAGCGCCGCTCGAGCTTGGCCTGGAGGGAGTTGTAGTTGGAGCTCCAGGAGGGGTCATGCAGGTTGATGGCGGCCCGGCGCCCGTACTTGATGAACAGTGCCTGGCCATTCACGCCGGCGCCCGGGGGCGCGGCATTCAGGTTACGGTAATTGGTCTGCTTGATACTGCGCGAGCCCACGTAGCCTGCCTGGGCGGTGAACCCGCCGGGCAGTTCCCTCTGGATGGTGAAATTGAACGACTGCACGTAGCCCCGCCGGAAGTTCTTGTCGATGGTGTTGTCGGCGACGGCGGAAGGCAGATCGATGATGCCGTTGCCGAGGTCCAGCGGCGGGATGGGGGGAATGCCCTTTTCAAGCGAGCCGGCCGGCTGGTAGGTGTTGTCGCCGCTGTAGGTGGTGGTGATCACCAAGGGATAGGCTTCGAACAGGGGGCGCGCAACGGAATAAGGATCGATGCTGATGCCGTAGCCGGTCCGGATGACCGACCTGGCGCCCAGCCGGTAGGCGATGCCCAGCCGTGGGGCGAACAGCTTCTTGCTGACCGAGACCCCGGCATTCATGGGCACACTACCGACACCGCCCACGTACACCTTGTCGGTCCCGGGATCGTAGCGTTCCAGGCCCCGGTGATCGCGCGTCACCATGGGGTAGTACTCATAACGGAGCCCCAGGTTCAGCGTGAGGTTGCGCGTGGCGCGCCACTGGTCCCGGAAGTAGAAGCCCTGGTCCCAGGCCCGCGTGCTGGCCGGGTTCAGGGTTTGCAGGCTCTTGCCCAGGCTGGTGGGGAGCCCCAGAAGGAAGGCAGCCCAGTTGTTGAACTGGTTGGCTGCCGCACCGCCGCGGATTGTGGTCGGGCCTCCGCCAAACGTAAAGCCCCCGCGCGGGCCGAAGCCCGACTGGGGCTGGAAGCGATTCATGTGCTGCCGCCACAGGTCCAGGCCCCAGCGAAAGCTGTGATTTCCCTTGGTCCAGGCGGCGTTGGCCGCGTACTGAAACTGGTTGTCCCAGCGGAAACGGGGGGAGGAAGTGATGGCGTTCCCGATGGCCTCATAGCCGCTTACCGAGAAGCCCGGGAAGCCGCTTTGCTTGATGTCGGGGCCGTTCGTGCCCGGTATCCCGAGCACGTCCAGGCCGATGTTCTTACCGTAGAAATCGTCCTGACCCAATTGCACCAGCCGGCTGTAGCCCACGTGGCCATCGAGCAGGAAGCTGGGGGTGAAGGTATAAGTTCCACCGATCACGGCGTTCCTGGGGGTGCCGCCGTCGGTGCCGGGGAAGATGCTGGCCACACCCGAACCGCCCGCCGGCCCCAGCCGGTGCGGGTCGTAGACGTAGTAGTTGAACTGGCTGTAACGGCCGAAGAGGCTCCCGCGGGCCGAGACGTTCCAGTTCCCCTTGAGATCCATGTTTGCCCGGTTGAAGATCAGCGGCGCGGAGGCGAAGTAGTTGGTGGTGTAGCCGGGCAGGTTGGGCGCGGGCAGCAGATCGATCAGCTTCTTCGAGATGGAGTGAATGCGGGTGGCGGGGATCACCGAATTGGAAAACAGGGTCCGCCCGCTGCCGTCGGCATTGCCGGTGAGAGGATCGTACAGGCGCACCCCATAGGCGGCGAAGTCGCCGACCCTCTGGTCCGCCGTGGCCAGCGTGGTGCGGGCCGAGTAGTTTTCCCTCTCCCGCATGGCCTCGTAGCTGTAGAAGAAGAAGAGCTTGTTCCTGATCACCGGCCCGCCCAGGGTTCCGCCAAACTGGTTGAGGATCTTCTTGGCCTTCTTCTGCCCGACGGGGTAGAAGAAGTTCTTGGCGGCCAGCGCGCTGTTGGTGTGGTGGTTGAAGGCGCTGCCGTGGAACTCGTTGGTGCCGGACTTGACTTCCACGCTCACGGAAGCACCGCCCACGAAGCCCTGCTCGGCGTCGTAACTGTTGGTCACGATGTTCACGGTGCCGATGGCCTCGATGGGGGTCACCATGAAGGTGATGTGCGGCACCCACAGGTGCGTGGGGCTGACTCCGTCGACGCGGGTGTTGTTGTTGCTGTAGCTGGTCCCGTTCACGTTGGTGGTAAGGGCCCGGGCCGGATTGCCGGCGATGGAGTGGGCATGCTGCGGCGGCGTGAAGCCCGGGATGAGCCGGAACAGGGACTGGTAGTTGCGGTAGCCGGTCACGGGCAAGTCGGTGAGCTCGCGCTTACCCAGTTCGGCGTTCACGTCGGAGCGGTCGGTCTGGAGCATGGCCACGCCGGCGGTCACGGTGACCGATTCGGTGGTTTCGCCCACCTGCATGCGCACGTCCACGCGCACCGTCGAGTTGATGGGCACCAGGATGTTGGTCTTGGTGAAGGTGGCGAAGCCCTGCTGGACCACCCTCACGCTGTACGTGCCGGCCTGCACGTCGGGGAAGAGATAATCGCCACGCTCCTTGGTGGTGGTCTGGCGGACCTGGCCGGTGAGCGTGTTGGTGATCGTGACCGTGGCGTTGGGCAGCACGCCGCCGGTCTGGTCTTCCACCGTTCCGAGCATCGACCCGTAGAGGACCTGGGCGTGAAGCTGCTGCGGGATGCTTGCCGTGCCGACCGCCACGAGCACGGTCAGCAGACAGTATCGAAGAGCCGGCAAGAACTTTGAATATTCCATTCTGGCCTCCCAGATAAGTCCAATGTATTCCCCCCCCTCCCCCGTGTCAACGCGCAGCACGGCTTTCGGGTAATGCCTCAGTCTCGGGGAGTCGTGTACGGCATTGAGGAATTTCGGTGACAGTCACCGCTTTCACCAATTTAGGCATCGTAAATAAATAACCTTTACAAATAAATAACATTTACAACTAACGTTTGTTGCTTGGATGGATCGTGTAGTTCCA
>JBBTDS010000334.1:0-11052 GCA_038060875.1 Acidobacteriota bacterium
CCTTGCTCGAACTGCACCGCTACGCGCCGGTCTCCCGCTGACCCGACCTACTTAGGACATACACCTGCGTCCTCCGCAAGCCACTCGAATGCCGTCACTTGCCCCGTTCACAGGGAAATATCTTGTAAACTCCCGCTAGGCCCACTCGCCGGCCTTGACCAGCTTGCGGATCTTGCGCCGGATCAGGTCGCGCTTGAGCACGCTCACGCGCGACAGAAAAAGCCTCCCCCGCAGGTGATCGGTTTCGTGCAGAAACGCGCGCGCCAGCAAGTCCTCGCCGGTCATCTCCCGGGCTTGCCCCTGGACATCCTGGAAGCGCACGGTGACGCGTTTGGCCCGCGTCACCTGCTCGCGGAAACCGGGCACGCTCAGGCAGCCCTCCTCGGTGGTCTGGAAGCCTTCCACCCGGACGACCTCCGGGTTGATGAGCACGAGGCGCTGCGCCGCATCCTCGCCGGCCGAGGCGTCGATCACCGCGATGCGGCGCCCGATGCCGATCTGCGGCGCCGCCAGTCCCACGCCCTTGGCCGCGTACATCGACTCGAACATGTCCTCGATGAATTTGTGCAGCTCGGGCGTGTCGAATTCGGTGACGGTCTCGGCGGCTTGCTCCAGAACCGGATGGCCGTACTTGACGATGGGGTAGATCATTAGAAGTTGCGCACCTGCTCCAGGAAGCCCTCGAAGTTTCGTTTCGTTTCCGCCAGCGAGTCGCCGCCGAACTTCTCCAGGAAGGCCTGCGCGAGCACGAAGGCCACCATCGCTTCGCCGATCACGCCGGCGGCCGGGACCACGCACACGTCGCTGCGCTCGTAAGCGGCCGGCGCCGGCTCGCGCGTGGCCAGATCGACCGATTCCAGCGGCCGCCGCAGCGTGGAGATCGGCTTCAGCAGGCCGCGCACCACTACATCCTCGCCGTTCGAGATGCCGCCTTCGATTCCTCCCGCGCGGTTCGAGCCGCGACGGAAGCGGCGGCCTTCGCGGTCGTAATGGATCGTATCCTGCACGCGCGAGCCAGGCGACGACGCCGCCAGCGCGGCTGAACCGATCTCGACGCCCTTGACCGCCTGAATGGAAACGACCGCCTGCGCCAGGCGGCCATCGAGCCGCGCGTCCCAGGCGGCGTGCGAGCCCAACCCGGGCGGCACGCCGCGCGCCACCACTTCGAATACGCCGCCCACGCTATCGCCGCCGCGCAGGGCTTCGTCCACAACCTCTTTCATCCGCTGCTCCACCGCGGGATCGACGCAGCCGAGCAGCACCTCGTTCCGCTCGCTGAGCGCGGCCAGTTCTTCCCAGGCGGCGGGCCTCTCCAGCCGCGCGCCGCCGACGGCCACCACGTGGCTCAACACGCGGATGCCGAACTGGCCGAGCAGCGCCTTGGCCAGCGCGCCGGCGGCCACCCGCGCCGCCGTCTCGCGAGCGCTGGCGCGCTCTAGCACGTAGCGAGCCTCCGAAAAGTTGTGCTTGAGAACCCCCGCCAGGTCGGCGTGCCCCGGTCGCGGGCGGAGCAGGGGCTTCCTCTTCTCCTCGGCGCCCTCGCTGATTTCGACCGGCAGCGCTTCCGCCCAGTTCTCCCAGTCGCGGTTGCGGATCAGGATCGCCACCGGCGCGCCGATCGTCTGCGAGTGGCGGACGCCGGCGACGATCTCGGCGCGGTCCTGCTCGATCTTCATGCGCCCGCCGCGGCCATAACCCTGCTGGCGCCGCCAGAGCTCGCGATCGATGGCCGCGACCGAGACCGGCACGCCGGCGGGCAGCCCGCTCAGCGTGGCGATGAGGCACTGCCCGTGCGATTCCCCGGCCGTTTCCAGTCGAAGCATGCGGAAATCATTATCCTAGCGGAGCGCGCGCGTCGCGGGCAACCTGAGGGGACAGCCTGCGTGTTTCCTATTTAGGAAACATGGAGTGCACCCCTTTCCGCAGGGCGGAGTTCAAACAGAGGGCAGTTCAGCGGATGTTGGCCGGGGAACCCGTGTCCCGGCTGAGCCGGGAACTGAAGGTAAAGCGGAGTCTGCTATGCCGTTGGCGCGTCGCCTACTGCAAACAGGTCCCGGCCGGATTCCGCCCGACCGGGCGGGGTGGAGCCAGGTGAAGCAGACCCAAGAGGGCGAAGCGCGGATCAGCGAACGGGAGCGCAAGGTCGGGCAGCAGGCGATGGTGGCTCACGTTGATGGATCGAGGAGGCCTGCGTGGCCGCTCGGGTGAGCCGCGCCGGCCACTGGGACACCGCTGTTACGTATATCGACGCGTGACAGCGGAGATGCCGCTGCAGGGCATTATCGTCAATCGCAAGCGGGTGCTGCGGGTCATGCGGGAAGACAATCTGCAGAGCCCGCGGAGGCGAAAATCTGTGGTGACCACCGATTCCTGCCACTCACCTGGCGCCAGTCGCGTTCGAGGCTCACCTCGCCGCTCAACAAGAAAAGGGTCGCGCAAGAGAACGTGCGTGCTCGACATCGCGGGCGGCGCGAATGACGGCGAGGAAAGCCCGGACTTCCAAGCCGGAGGATGGCTCGGACCTGTTCGGCAGATGTGCGGCAACGGAGGATCCCTTGGGCGAGGGCGAGAGCCGGCATTCGGCTGCCTGGATGAGCGCGATGCTGTTGGTTGCCGTTTGTGCCCGGGCGTGAAGAAGTCTGAGCCAGGGAGCGTGGCTGCTCCGTCGACGCGGTCGGTGCTGGCCGGGGCGCCGCGGTAGGTTTGCGCCGGGTGCCGGTCGACGGCGGTCGCGACCGCGGGCTCGAGCAGGGCCTGGCTGACGTGCACCGAAGCCTGGCGACGACCGGATCTCATCGGTCTGCGGCCGGCTCTTCCCCGGCGGCAGGAACGCAGTCCACTCCGTGTTTCCCTGTTTTCCAGCCAGGAAACACGCAGGCTGTCCCCTTCTCCAGGCAACTCTTGAGCCGCCGTTCCGGTTATAATGGCTGGTCTTAAAGGAGCCGCCTGATGCGCAAGTCAATCCTGCTTGCACTGCTGCTGGCCACCCTGGCCTGGCCGCAGTCCGATGCCAACAAGGGACAGATCGTCGGCACGGTCTACGATCCCAACCAGGCCGTCGTCCCGCGGGCCACGGTCAAGATTCGCAACCTCGAAACCGGCTTCGCCCGCGAGCTCGCCACCAACGGAGTCGGCCAGTATCGCGCCGTGCTGCTCGACCCGGGCCGCTACGAAGTGGTGGCGCAGAGCGCCGGCTTCGCGGCCACGACCGTCTCCGGGCTGGTGCTGAACGTCGGCAGCACGGTGAGCGCCGACATCACGCTCCAGGTGGCCTCGACCACGACGACGGTGGAGGTCGGCGAGAGCCTGGTCAACATCGCTCCGTCGGCGTCGCGGGTCATCGACAGCACCGCCATCCGCGACCTGCCGATCAACGGCCGCCGCTTTCAGGACTTCGCCCTGGCCCTGCCCACCGTGCAGGTGGAGGAGAAACGCAACCAGCTCTCGTTTGCCGGCCAGAAGGGCATCAACTCCAACGTCATGGTGGACGGCGCCGACTACAACCAGCCGTTCTTCGGCGGCATCCGCGGCGGCGAACGCTCGAATTTCGCCTTCACCGTGCCGCAGAGCGCCATCCAGGAATTCCAGATGGTGGTTACCGGCTACACGTCCGAGTACGGCCGCTCCACCGGCGGGGTGATGAACGCCATCACCAAGTCCGGCACCAACACGTTGCACGGCGACGCGTTCTATCAGCTCCGCCACAAGGAACTCGGCCTGAAGAACCCCTTCAAACGCCAGTCGGTGGAAACCCAGCATCAGTACGGCGGTGCGGCGGGCGGGCCCATCCGCCGCGATGAAATGTTCTGGTTCGCCGCCCTGGAGCGGCAGGAGGCGCGCACCCCGCGCTACGTCTTCTTCCCCCGCATCGTGGGCGTGGCCGAGCAGACGGCCAACGCCGAGGCGCTCCGCCACTTCCGCGGCCTGGAGACGCCCTTTGACATGACCAACGACGCCACTGCGCTGACCGCCCGCACCGACTACCAGTTCACGGGCGGGCACCGGCTGACGCTGCGCTACAACTTCAGCGATTCCACCGGACTCAACGCCAATGGGGTGGGCACGTCGCCGGACCCCACCACCAACCGGGCGCTCACCAACAACGGCACCGAGAAGGATCGCACCCACACCGGCGGGCTTCAGCTCACCAGCATCCTGAGCGCGGCCACGGTGAACGACCTGCGCTTCACCACCACTTACGAGATCCGGCCGCGCATCAACAACGCGGTTGCGCCCACGGTGTCCAGCACCATCGGCACGTTCGGAACCGTCAACTACCTGCCCACCACGCAGGACGACAAGCGCATGCAGATCGTGGACGCGCTGTCGCTGATGCGCGGGGCGCACACCTTCAAGCTGGGCGTGGACTACAGCCGGCTGACGGTGTGGCAGAGCTTCGGCTTCAACCAGTTCGGATCGTTCAGCATCTCGGGCAGCGACGTGGGTCGTCACCTGGACATCCTCAGCGTGGGCGGCGCGGTGGCCAACCGTTTCGACGACACCTCGGTGACTTACAACCGGGCTATCGGCAACCTGCTGGCCGCCTACGGAGCGCACCAGTTCGCGCTCTACGGGCAGGATAGCTGGCGGGTGACGCCCAGCCTGACGCTCGATTTCGGCGTGCGCTGGGAGGCCCAGTACAACCCGTCGGCGGAGGCCAACAACAGTTCGCTGGTGGCTAAGGTGAAGGGCTTCAGCTTCCCCATCGGGTCGGTGGATCCCACCGTGATCAGCGACAACGTGGCCCAGGTGATGCCGCGCATCGGCTTCGCCTGGACGCCCACCAAACGCCAGCGCACCGTGGTGCGCGGGCACACCGGGCTGTTCTACGCCGCCACGCCTCTGTTGCTGATGGCCGGGCCGATGAACAACTTCCGCACGCCCCCGGGCGACGTCTCCATCCAGTTGCCGCGCTCCGGCAGCACAGTTTACAGGGACCTGCTGGCGGTGGGCGTGGACCTGAACAAGTACACGCTGGACAAGCTGCCCATCCTGGACGTGGAGACGGTACAGCGTGCGGTGGCGGGAACGGGTGCGGCCCCGGATCCGCTGCGCGGGGCCAACCTGCTGACCTGGGCCGGCGACTACGAAAATCCCCGTGCCTTCCAGGTCGGCCTGGGAGCGGACACCGAAGTGTTCCGCAACTTCGTGGCCGGCGCACAGTTCAACTACGTCAACACCGTCCACCTCCAGCGCAACCGGGACTTCAACCTCCCGCTGCCGGTGATCCGGTCGGCCGATAAAGCCCAGCGGCCCTTCTACAGCCTGCGTAGCGGCGGGCGCCGGCCGGTCTCCGACCTCGGCGCACTGTGGGTGCGCCAGACTTCGGCGCGCTCGATGTACCGCGGTATGACGCTCTCCTCCCAGTACCGCGCCGGCCGCCTCCAGTTCGGCGCCTTCTACACGTGGTCGGAGACGTTCTCCGATGACGACCAGGAGCGCGACGCCAGCGGCTTCCGTTACGACAACTCCTTCAACCTGCGGCCCGAGTATGGCTACTCCGACCTGGACATGCGCCACCAGTTCACCGGCTACGTGGTGGCCTCGCTCCCCTTGGGAATCGAGACGTCGAGCCGCTTCCGGTTCACCACCGGCAAGCCCATCGACCCGCGCACCGGCGCCGACACCAACGAGGACCTGGCCTCCAACGACCGCGCCTACAAGGCTGCCGGTGTTCCTTACCAGCGGAACAGTTTCCGCAACCGCGGCTTCCGCGGCATTGACCTGCGGGCGCTGAAGAACTTCCCGGTCACCGAGCGCGCGAAGCTGCAGTTCTCCGCCGAGATGTTCAACCTCTTCGATTTATCCAACGTCGTCTACTCGGGCACCAACCTCAATTACGGGCTGGGCATCGACCCGGTTACGGGCAACACGGTCGCGCCGCCGGCCACTTTCATGCGACTGAGGCTGCCCAGCGGCGACTTCGACCCGATCAACACCCAGGTCGGCAACCCGTTCCAGATGCAGCTCGGCCTGCGCCTCATCTTCTAATTCGGGGACAGGCTACACAACCTCGAAATTCATGCGGCACGCCACGCCGGCGCGTCATAATAGAATGAGGCTGCCGAGATGAGCGCACTTCACGACATAGCGCGGCGGGCCCGCCGCCGCCAAGTGGGAAACCTGCTGCTGGCGAGGTCCGTCCAGGCGGTCTCGGCGGGCTTCGGCGGCGTGATACTGCTGTTGCTCGTGGGAACCGAGATCCTGGACTGGCGCTGGATCGCGGCGTTGGTTCTGGTCACTATCGGCCTGGGAATCCACCGAACGCTGCGGCGCATCCCGTCGAAGTATGCGGTCCTCCAGGGCATCGACTGGCGGTTGAAGCTCTCCGATTCGCTCTCCACCGCCTGGTTCTTCCAGGCGGCAGCCAACGGCCACCGGTTCTCCCAGCCGATGCGGACGGCGCAACTGGAACAGGCGGAAAGGCTGGCCCGAGGCATCGACTCCGCGCGCGCGGTGCCGGTCGCGCCGCCGCGGGCGCTCTACCTGCTGGCCGCGCTGGCCGCGGTCGCCGCCGGGTTGTTCGCCCTCCGCTACGCGGTGAGCCGGCAGCTCGATCTGCGCCCTCCGTTGGCCAGCATTCTGTTCCCGGGTTCCCAGCCGCCCACCCGCGAGCAGGTGGCCCGGCAGAAGCAGCCCAAGGACCGGTTGAAGCAGATGCTCCAGGATATGGGCCTCTCGGTCGAGAACCGGCCCGAGCGGCCCGCGGAGAGCCTCACCGGCGAAGCGCTTAGCCCGGAGCTGGAAGCGTCTGAGGCCGTCCGCCGGCTGGATCAGCCCGGTGTCACCCCCCTCCAGGTGGAGAGCGAGGAAGGCGATTTCTCCGATGAAACCGGCTCGCAGGCCCTTCGCTCCGCCTCCAAACTGACGGACTCGCAGGGCGCGGAACGCGATCACCCGGCTTCGGACAGCCAGCAGGCTTCCAGTCAGCCCGGCGAGAACCAGAACCTGCTCGAGCAGTTTCGCGAGGCCCTGGCCAACCTGCTGTCGCGGATGAAGATGCAGCCGCGGCCCGGCGACTCTAAGATGTCAGCCTCGGCGCGGGCCGAGGACGCGGGGCGCTCGCGCGACGGCCGCCGCGAGAAAGGCGCGTCCGGCTCGGGACGGCAGCAATCCGAGGGCAGTCCCGGCAGCGAGTCGCCCGACGAGGAAGGGCAGGTCACCCAACAGGCCCAGGGCGCCTCGGGTCGGCCCGGCGGCAAGGACGCCGACTTGCAGGCCTCCCGCGAGGGCAGAAGCGGCATCGGCCGGGAGGACGGCGACAAGACGGCACGTGAGGCCGAGCAACTGGCCGCCATGGGCAAGATCAGCGAGATCCTGGGCCGCCGCCAGGCCACCTTGAGCGGGGAGGTCACCGTCGAGGTTACTTCCGGCACTCAGAAGCTGCGCACGCCTTACACCCAGCAGCAGGCCGCCCACGCCGAGGCCGGCGGCGAAAGCCACCGCGACGAGGTCCCGCTCCTGTTCCAGTCTTACGTCCAGCAGTACTTCGAGGAGATCCGCAAGACACCGCCCGCGGAAGGACGGCCCTGAGCCGTCACTTCGGCTCGGTCTTCAGCGCCTTCTTCCGGTCCACTTCGATCTTGGGAATCCCGAAGTGGCCTCCCAGCATCCGCAACTGCTCCAGGTCGATCGAGCCGTCGATGAGAACGACCGTCAGCTCCTTGGGCTCGGCGGCGATGATGGCCACGCCGGCGAAACGGTCCCCCTCCAGCTTCACGTACACCTCGGTGTTGTCGCCGCCGCGGCGGGTGACGACCCCCACGATCTTTGACCAGCCGGGCCCACGCACCTGCGACCGGACCGGTTCCAGGTCCGCCTCGGAGTACTCTCCCTCTTTGTCGAACTTGAAGACCTTGACATAGACGCCCTTGAGGCCGGAGACCAGGTTCTTCACCGCCGCCTCGTCGGGCTTCTCCGCCGACAGGAACCTGGAAGCCACTTGCAGCAACGTGCTGTCCAGGGCTATATCGACTCGCTCCGTCGCCTTGGCGGCGAGCTTGTCCAGGCCGGCCGGCCACTGGAGCGCTTGCCCGAACGCCGGGCTGCACACCAGGAGCAAACAGATCGCGTGTCTCATTGTGACCTTCCTCCGCTCATCTCCAAAACCTTCGCCTGCGCGAGCCCGAGCTTGCTGCCGGCGATCTGGAGCGCCAGCACCAGCCGCTCTTTGGCCAGCTCCCCTTCGGCCCGCGTCTCCCGTTCGCGGTGAACTTGCAGGCCCACCCCGACGAGCAGCACGCACAGGCCGACCGCGCCGGCCCAGCGCAGCCGCGGCGCCTCGAACGCCCGCCGCACGGCTTGCCAGCGGCTCATCTTCTCGGGCGCGGCGCCCATCCGGACCATCACGCGCCCGGCGAAACCCGCCGGCGGTTCCTCGCGCCGCAACGCCTCTCGCAACAGATCCTCAAAGCGGCTCATAGCTTTCCATTCTCAGATAGCGGCTGGCTTTGTCCCGCAGGATCGCCAGCGACCGCTGGAGGTGGCTCTTGACCGTCCGCACCGGCATCGCCAGCACTCGGGCGATCTCGTCCGGCTCCAGGCCCTCCTGGTAGCGCAGCGTAACCACCAGCCGCGGTTTCTCCGGCAGCGAAGCGACCAGCCGGCGCAGCCTGCGCGCCAGCATGGGATCGCCCGGATCGGGCGCCGTGGACAGCTCCGGCGCTTCCTCCAGGCTCACCTGCCTGACGCGGCGCCGCCGCGCATAGTCGATCGACCGGTGGCTGGTCGTCCTCCGCAGCCAGAACGTCACGTGCTCAGCGGACTTCAGCGCCGGCAAGGCCCGGTGCAACTGAAGAAAGACGTCCTGGGCCACTTCCTCGGCCAGCGTCCGGTCGTGCAGGAAATGGTACGCGATGCTGAACACCATCGCCTGGTGCTCCCGCACGAGGTCCGCAAATCCGCCTCTGTCCACTTCCGCCTGCGCCACCGCCGGCTCGCTCAAACAGCCACCTCACTTGATGAATACGACAGACGGCGGGTCGCGGGACGCAAATCTTTGCCGCGCCCGCCTACTTCACCGCCACCAGCGACACCTGCTCCAGCGCCGGCCAGCGGTCCTCCTCGCCGGGTTTGCGCTCCGCCGGGGCGATCTGCTGCACGGTGGTCCGCGTGGGCGGCGCGCCCGCGAAGTACTGGGCGTAGACGCGGTTCATGCGGGCGAAGTCGTCGATGTTGTCGAGGTAGACGTTGGTGGCCACCACGTGCGAGAAATCCAGCCCCGCTTCCTCCAGCCCGTCCAGCAGGTTGCGCATCGTCTGCCGCATCTGGTGCTCGGCGGTGGCGGCGTAGATGCCGCTGCGCGGCCCCGGTATGAAGCCGGCTTTGGCCGAGCAGAAGAACGTGTCGCCGGCGAAGACGCACGGGCTGGCGGTGGCGCTCGGCGCCATGTTCTTCGGCCGCACGGCGCGGCGCTGGGCGAGGTCGGCGACGGCCACGCCCGTGAACTCGATGCCGGCGCCGTAGGGCAGAGCCGCCACCCGGATGGTGGCGCGGGCCGGCGTGTTGCCGAACTCGAAGTGTTTGGCGTAGACGCGGTTCATGGTCTCCATTGGAACAGCATCGGTGAGATAGGGATTCGTGAAGACCACGTGGCGGAAGTCGAGCTCCGCCGCGGCGAGTACCTGGCGGAGGCCGTCCAGCGCAAGCTGGACCTGCGCGGCCGGGTCCGGCGGTATGTTGCCGCTCGCGGGATCCCGCCCCAGCGACCCGGACAGGTAGAGCCGTCCCCCGGCCATGACGCCGGGCGTGAACGAGCCGCCCGCCGCCTGGCCCGGCGGCGCGATGAGCTTCTTCTGCGCCAGGTCGCGCACCGCCACCGCGTTGATCTCCACCGGCGTATCGGTCGGCATCCTGGCCACGCCGAGCACCGCGCGCGCCGGCGGCGCCTTCGCGAAGAACTGACGCCAGACGCGGTCCATCGTCTCGTAGTCCGCGACGTTGCTGAGGTACACCTGCGAGTAGACCACGTGCTCCATTGTCAGGCCCGCCGCCTCGACGATCGAGCGGACGTTCTCCAGGCACTGGCGCACCTGCGCCTCCGCCGCCGCCGGCGTCTGCCCGTCCGGCCCGCGGGCGCCCTGCCCCGAAACGTACAGGAACTCGCCGGCCAGAATCCCCGGGCTGTACGGCCCGACCGGCTTGGCGCCCGCCGGAAAGATGACGCGCTTCTCGGCCCCGGAAGCTGCCAGACAGGCCGCGAAAACGAGAGCAAGTACACGCATGTTCAAAGCATACGCCAGCGGCGGCGGGGCGGTAAACCGCGGGGTACAATAGTTGGCATGCAGGCGATTCCCACAATGGTGTCCGCGGAGGAGTACCTCAGCACCAGCTTTGCCGACGGGGACCGCGAGTACGTCGATGGCGTGATTGTGGAGCGGAACTTGGGCGAAAAGGATCACAGCAACACGCAAGGGGAGTTGATATACTTCTTCCGCGTTCTCCGGGCGAAGCTTGGCACATTCGCTTTCCCCGAGCAGCGGGTTCAGGTGTCACCGACACGCTTCCGCGTCCCGGATGTCTGCGTCTACGTAGGTTCGGCGCCGGAAGAGCAGGTCTTCCGCACACCGCCCTTCCTGGTGATCGAGGTCCTTTCTCCCGACGACCGCGCCAGCGATGTGCAGGAGAAGATCGAGGATTACCTCGCCTTCGGTGTTCCGTTCGTGTGGGTGATAGACCCGCGCACGGGGCGAGGCTACATTCACACTCCCGAGGGCAGCCGCGAAGCCAAGGACGGCGTGCTGCGAACCTCCAATCCCGCCATCGAACTGCCGCTGCGGGAGCTCTTCTGATCCACGCCGGGGCCTATTCGCTCAGCGGCAACGGCAGGAAGTCGTAGTCCAGGATCATCTTCTCCTGTAACGCCACTTTCAGCTCGCGCTCGATGGCCGCGTACTCGGGCTTGCCAGCCAGGTTGTTCAGCTCGGGGGGATCTTTCTCCAGATCGTAGAGCTCGATGACCGGCCGCGGATGCGTGAAGTAGACGCGCGAGAACACGGGATCTAAACACAGCGACTTAAGTAATTGCGCATAATCGCCGGAGAGTTTCGTTGC
>JBBTDS010000335.1:0-1266 GCA_038060875.1 Acidobacteriota bacterium
TGACGGGTTACGTGCCGGCCCTGGAGTCCATCGAGACGGTGAACATAGTGACCAACAGTTTCGATGCCGAGCAGGGGCTGGCGGGCGGCGCAGCCATCAACGTGCAAATCAAGAGCGGCACCAACGAGCTGCACGGCTCCGCCTTCGAATACCACAGCAACCAGCGTCTGAAAGCCAAGCCGTTTTTCCTGCCCCAGGGCGAGCGCAAGCCGAAGCTGGTATACAACCAGTTCGGCGCCACCGCCGGCGGGCCGGTCCGGCGCGACAAGCTGTTCTATTTCGTCAGCTACGAGGGCACCTACGACCGGCGCGCCGCCTCGTTGTTTGCGACCGTACCCACCGCGGCCATCAAGAGAGGCGACATGTCGGACTCGCCCCGGCTGGTCTACGACCCGCTGACCGGCGACGCAGCGGGGGCTGGCCGCACCCCCTTCGCCGGCAACCTGGTGCCGCCGGCGCGCATCAGCCCCATCGCCCGCAAACTCGTGGACCTCACACCGCTGCCCAATCAGGACCGGCTGACCAGCAACTATTACGCGGCGGGGCCTTTCATCCTCGACCGCCATACCGGGGACAGCAAGTTCAACTGGAACGCCAGCCAGAAGCTTAGTATGTTCGCACGGCTCAGCCTGTTGCGGTACAGCAGCTACAACCAGCAGATCTTCGAGGCGCTGGGGGGCCCGCCCCTCGGGGGCGGCAACCCCGGCTCCGGCTGGGGAGGAACTTACAGCCTGACGGTGGGAGGCACCTACGTCTTTACCCCGCGCTTCGTCGTGGACGCTTACTACGGTTACACCCGCATCGACACCAGCTCGGAGCAACCGCGCCTGGATGAGAAACTCGGGCTGGACTTCCTGGGGATTCCTGGCACCAACGGCACGCGGCGCTTCGAGGGCGGCTGGCCGCGGTTCCAGATCGACAACTACACCAATGTGGGAATCAACGAAACCTACATGCCCTACTATCGGCGCGACCCCCAGTATCAGTACGTGGCTAACGCCAACTGGACCAAGGGCACTCACGAAATCCGTTTCGGGCTGGACCTGTATCGCCAGCACCTGAACCAGACCCAGGTGGAATTCATTGCCGGCGCATTTCACGCCGGGCAAGGCGGTTTCACTTTCAGCGGCGGCCCGACTGCCGTGCGTGGCGGCCCCAGCCCCAACCAGTTCAACAGTTACGCCACGTTCCTGATGGGGCTGCCCACCCGCATCGGCAAGATCCACGCCGTGCCTGACGAATGGAGCCTCCGGACCTGGCTGTATA
>JBBTDS010000336.1:0-1315 GCA_038060875.1 Acidobacteriota bacterium
CGATCCGGACCATGCGGTCCTCCGGCGAGAGGATTTCGATGCACAAGAACGGCGGGTTGGTGAGAACCTGCTCCTGGGGCTCGGGGCCGAGGATGACGCAGATATCGGGCACCCTGAACCGTCGGGGCTTCACTTGCAGCCGCTGCTCGGGCACGATGTGAAAGCCCAGCTTCCTGCGAAGGCCCGCCAAGAAAATGATCAGCTCCGCCTGCCACTTTCCGTGTTCGTACTCGCCCGCGTTGCGCTCCTGGACCTCGCCCTCCACGTAGTCGCAATCCGGACTGTAATCGGTGGAGAGGTACTCCTCCACGCGCACCAGCGTTGAGGGCCGCATGACGGCCATTATGGCAGAGTCCAGTCACAGCCCCTCCAGGCCCCCTAAGCCCTTGAGAACAGCCGCCCCCAGCCTCCACCATGGCCGCCGCCCCTTGACCACCGGATATAAGCTGTAAGCGGAGGCCCTGCGGCCGCCAGCGGACATTGTTCGCCAGAATTCGACACTTTCGACAGGTTTTTTTCCGGATGCGCGGTTGCCGACGGTCCCGTAGGATAAGTCTCCCGACTTGTCGAGCCGACGGGCGTGCAGAGACAAGTCGGGAGCCTTATCCCACTGCCTGCCTGGCCGCTGCTCTTGCCGAGGGCTTCGCGGTTGCGGGTCGAGCGTGGTCCTCTCCGGCATTCCTTCCCTCCTGATTCAACTGTATGACGCCGCCCACGCCCGCGCGCGGCCCGACAGGCCCGGCCTCGGCATCGCCCTGAACGAGGAAGCCGTCAGGAAGCAGCTCTCCGATCCCGGCTACTTCGAGCCGACGCCGGACTGGGACCAGGACCGCTCCTGGCACCGGCTGTGGACCTGAGCGCAGTGCGCGGCGCTCCTGGGTCCAGTTGGCAGCCAGGGTAGCTTCCGAGTGGGCCGTGATCTGGGGATCATTCGGAAACCGGCACGCTGGGCAAGTCCCCGGAACCGCACTTCGGAATCAGAGTCGAGCCACCTCGCCGCGGTCCCATCGCCCGCTGACACTGGTTCCAAGGGGTTTCGCGGTTTGACGAATCGCCCTCCAGAGCCTGACAGGTCTGGGTGTCCGCAAATAGTGGTTTCTGCCCTGGCCATTCGCGTGTTCTCTGAAGAGAACGCCGCCATGACTTGGGACATCTTCCTCAGCCATGCGACCGAAGACAAGGACGCTGTTGCGGGACCCTCGTCGCGCGCGCTTGCCCAATCCTCCTCAGGCATTTATGCGATGCGCTCTCGCCACAAACGGCTCTGCGCAAGAATCTGACAGACCCCCCGGTTTTATTGTGTTTCTGTGAAAGC
>JBBTDS010000337.1:0-7172 GCA_038060875.1 Acidobacteriota bacterium
CCTTGCGGAGTCCCTTCCTTCGTCTCGAACCACCGGCCGTCCTCCGTCACGCCCGCCTTCAACCGTTTCTGAATAAGGTGAGTTCCAGGCCGCGGCGAACTTCTTGGAGCTTGGTCTTCAGGATGGGCTTGAGGTGTTGGGCCGAGCAGATCGAGCGCACCTGGTTTTGGACTCCTGCGAGCGTGGGCGCCTTGCCTTTCACTTTTCCCTCCCGCCAGCGGCGGAGCTGCTGCTGAAGTTCCCGCAGCTTGCCCCGCGCCTTGTTCAGGTTGGCCGTCAGACCCTGCATCTGGCCGTCGAGCAGATTCTGGTTGAAGGTGATCACCACCGTGTGCGGCCGGCCGAACACCTTCTTTTCCGTGCGGTAGACTTCGACGCCGTCCAGGCGCGGCGTGGGTAAGGTGCGGACGCGCCGCCGGTGCGCGCAGCGCGCAGCCGCGGCGGGTAGCCGCTCAGAACACTTTGCCGGAATGGATGCCGGCTTCCCCCAGCGCGGTGGCCATCTTGGCCAGCGCCGACTTGTGGATCTGCGAAACGCGGCTCTCGTTGATGCCCAGCACGCCGCCGATTTCCTTCATGGTCATGTCATTGGTGTAATAGAGCACGACCACCTTGCGGTAGCGCTCCGGAAGCGTCTCCATGGCCCGGGACAACGTGTCGCGGAGCTCGGCGCGAGCGCACATGCGGTCCGGCTGCGTATCGGGGCGGGCGGGCACGTCGGGGGGGGGCAGATCGTCCTGATCGTTGCGGCGCTGGGAGATCGAGACCAGCCCAACCTGCTGCAAGTCGGCCGTCATCCGCCGCCAGCGTTCCACGCCCACGCCCATCTTGGCGGCCACCTCGGCCTCGGTCGGGTTGCGGTGGAGAACCGAGGCCAGCTCGCGGGTTACCGCCTCAACCTGCTTGTGGCGGCGACGCAAATCGCGCGAGGCCCAGTCAAGCTGGCGCAGGCTGTCGAGGATCGCGCCTTTGATGCGGTGTTTGGCGTAGCTGGAAAAGGCCACTCTCTTCGCTGGGTCGAACTTGTCAACGGCATCAAACAGTCCCAGGATGCCTGCGTGCACCAGATCATCCAGATCCAGGTGCACGGGAAGATTCTCATAAACGCGTACGGCGATCGCCTTGACTAGCGGCAGATGCGCGACAACGACGCTGTCCCGCTGAGCCATTGTTCCCTGGCTCGATCGCGGCTCCTTCAACTTGACTGCTTGCTGCATGCCGTCCTTCCCTCGCCCCAGCTTTTGTCGCCGGAGTCGTCCAGCCTAACTGCAAGCCTGAAGCCAATCGCGGCCAATGCCTATGGGCGAATTCACCTAGCGGCCCTCGGAGAATTGCCCTATTTGTTTGCTTGCAGTTCGCCGGGGGAGCCGGTTTCGAACTACCCGACGGGCGCCCGGGCGGGGCCGCAAGTCGTGGTTCATTTCGGGAAGGATCGTTTCAGAGTGAACCCTGAGGGTTTTAGATTGGTGCCGGATTTTCGGTGACAGGCTACGCTTTCACCAATTAGGGGCGGGCCGCGGAAGATTAAATTAGTGAAAGCGTAGCCTGTCACCGAAATTGCGCCGGCTCAGTTCCTCGGCATGTTGTAGAGGAAGGTGAACTGGAGCCGGACCTGCAAGCCGCGGTACCCGGCCGGCAGAGGCGGGAAGGGATTGGAGGCGCTGATACCGGCCACGGCGGCGCGGTCCAGCGCTTCGGTCCCGGACGGGCTGACGATCACCAGCTTGGGCACGCTGCCGTCGCGATGAATGGCGAACTGGATCAGGACCATGCCGCGGCGGCCGAGCTTGACGCTTTCGGGGATGACGGCGTGCCAGTTGCGGCGGACGGCAGAGAGGATCTGGATGAGGTAAGGCCTGAAATCGACGCCCATGGGATCGCTGAGCAGTTCCAGGGCGCTGCCCTGGCGGCCGGGTGAAGGGGGGAGGTTGAGCATTTCACCGAGGCCGCCGGCGCCCTCGCCCAGGTCGCCGACGATGAGTCCTCCGCCGCGCGAGCGGCCGGCGGCACGCACCGCCTCGGCCACGGTTGGAGCGGGCACGGCGACGCGGCCCGAGGCCGCGGCGGGCGCTGGCGCGCGGGGCGGCTCAAAGGCGAGTCTCGGCCTTTCCTGCGGCTGGATTTGCGGAGGCGGGATGGGAAGGCCGGCCAGGCCCGGCGGAAGTTGCGCCAGCAGGCCCTCCGTTTTCGGGGCTTCGGCCTTGACCTCCGGCGGCGCCTCGATGGCCGCGGCCGGCCGGGTGGCGGACGGGGGGGCCGGCGGGACATAGAGACGCGGGCGGACCAGGAGGCTTTCCAGGTCGAACTCACGGCCGACCTGGCCGCGGTTCGGGTCGCGCTGGGTCAACTCCGCCGGCGGCGCCACCAGCGGCGTGGCCTTTCCCAGCAGGGCCGCCGGCATGCGGATGATCACCGTGCGGCTGGGTGGCATCAGCATCAGGCCGGTCAGCGCCAGGGCGTGCAGAAGAACGGAAACCGCCGCGGCCTGGCGGCGGCGCGGCCGGTCCCCCTCGGGGCGCCAGTCGAGCCAGAACCGGAACTCGGCCTCATCGGCCCTCGCGGGATGACGTGCTGCTTCCATCGGCGGCTTCCATGCCGGCCAGCGACTCGGCTACCGAGCGGGAGTGCATTTCAATCTTATCAACAATGGCGAGCGCGGCCTCCAGCGCGCGGCAGGCGTCGGCACCGCCCACCCGCGGCGCGGCGCGCGTCCGGATGCAATCAATAAAGCTCTCCAGTTCCAGCCGCAGAGGCTCGCCTTTTTCCGCCGCCAACTGGCTATACGCAATCTGGCGCTCGCGGGTTACCTGGAAGACGGCGCCTTCCTGCCGGCTGTAATCCAGCGAGATGTACTGGTGGGGCTGGAAGAGCCGCAGTTTGCGCACGCGCTCGGTCGAGACGCGGCTGGCGGTGAGGTTAGCCACACAGCCGCCGGGGAAGGCCAGCCGGGCGTTGGCGATATCGACCTTGGGCGAGAGGATGGAGATGCCGGCGGCGCGCACTTCCTCCGGCATCCGTCCCACCAGGTTCAGCACGATGTCCAGGTCGTGGATCATGAGGTCGAGCACGACATCGACGTCGAGCGAACGCGCGGTGAACGGGCTGAGGCGGTGAACCTCGAAAAACAGCGGCAGCGTCTTGATCCTCTCCAGCGCGGCCACGGCGGGGTTGAAGCGCTCCAGGTGGCCCACCTGCAAGATGCGGCCAGTCCGGGCGGCGGTCTCGACGAGGCGGCGGGCCGAATCCAGGTCGTGCGCAATCGGCTTCTCCACCAGCACGTCGAGACCGGCTTCCAGCAGAGCGCAGCCCACCGCGGCATGCAGCGTGGTGGGGACGGCGACCACGGCCGCCTCCGCCTTTCCCTCCAGTTCGCGGTAATCCTCCAGCGCCGCGCAGGCATGCGCAGCGGCGGCCTCGGCGGCCCGGGCGCGATCAGCGTCCACGACAGCCACGATCTGGGCGCGCCCACATTGCCCGAGCACGCGCAAATGCTGGCGCCCGAACTGACCGGCGCCCACCACCGCGATGCGCGTTTTCGGCACTACGGCTCGCTTGCCTCCATACCCGACCACAGTACCACGGGCATTCGCCCGATCACGAAATCCTCACACCGCGGGCGCGACGGCCGATACGTTCATTCAGGCGATGCTTTTGTCCAGACTCGATCGCGGGCCGGCCGTGGCGGCACTGCTGGCGTTTTGCCTGCCGCTTGCGGCCCAACAATACAGCTTCAAGCAGTACGGCCGGGAGCACGGCCTCCGCAACCTGGTGGTGCAGTGCATGCTCCAGGACCGCACCGGCTTCCTGTGGGTGGGCACGCAACACGGCTTGTTTCGCTACGACGGCGATCACTTCCGGGGCTACCGCACCTCTGATGGTTTGCCCAGCTCGCGGATCGAATCGCTGCATGAAAGCGAGGACGGCACGCTGTGGGCGGGAACGCGAGCCGGACTGGCCCGCCGGGTGGGGGACCATTTCCAGCCGGTGGCGGCGAAGACTCGCTATGAGATCCTGGGCCGGGCGCCGCTCGCCTCGGACCGCTCGGGGCGGCTGTTAGTCGGCACCGGCGACGGACTGGCGGTCGTCGCCCGGGCGGGCCCGGACGCCTTCCAGTTGCGCCCGCACCGGCCGCTGCCGGGCGCTCCCCAAGCGCCGGTTTATGCAATCCATGTCGATCCCCAGGGTACAGTCTGGCTCGGCTGGGGTCAGTGGCTCTACGAGTTGAAGGGGGGCCGACTCGTCGAACACGGCGAGGCGCAGGGAGTCCCCGAAGACCGTTGGGACGCGATCCTGACCGACCGCCATGGCAATCTCTGGATCCGCAGCGCGCGCCGGTTGCTGGTGCGCCCCAAGGGCGCCGCCGGCTTCCTTCCGCGTCACGAGGGACTGCCGGAGGCCACTTCCTTCGCGACCTTGCACCAGGACCGGGAAGGCCGGCTGTTTGTTCCGACCGACCTGGGCCTGGCCTACCGCGACGGGCAGCAATGGAAGCGGATCGATTCCGGCAATGGCCTGCTGGCTGATGCCGTCTCTTGCCTGCTGGAGGACCGCGAGGGCTCAATCTGGCTCGGACTGTGGGGCGCGGGCCTGGTCCGCTGGCTGGGCTACCAGGAGTGGGAAAGCTGGACGCGGGCTGACGGGCTTGGCAGCTCCAGCACCTGGGCGATTCTCCGCGATGCCTCCGGGACGCTGTGGGCCGGATCCGACTACGGGGTCAACGCGCTGGCGCGTGGCAGCCGGACCTGGCGTACGTGGACCACCCGCGAGGGCCTGGGAGGCAACAAGGTGCGCGCGGTCGAAGTAGCGGACGGCGGATCCGTTTGGGTTGGCGGAGATCCGGGCGGAATCTCGCGACTCAACCCCCACACGGGAGCGGTCCGCAGGTACGGGGCCGAATCCGGACTGCTGGACGATCGCGTGATGTGCCTGGCCGTGGATCGAGAACAGCGGCTGTGGGCGGGCACGCGCCGCGGACTGTACCGCAGCCATGGGAGCGGCGCCGCCTTGCGGTTCGAGCGGCAACTGCCTCCCCTGACCGACGACAACGAGTTGTTCTTCACCTTGCGCACCAGCCAGGGCGGAGGCGTGTGGGTGGCGGGATCGCGGGGCCTGGCGCGCTTCGAGCGGGGCCAATGGACGCGCTTCACCGTCCGCGACGGATTGAAGAGCAACTACGTGGGCTACCTGGCGGAAGCGGCTGACGGCTCGGTCTGGGTCGGGTATCGCGAAGCGGTCGGCGTCTCCCGCATCCGCTTCCGGGCGGACCGGCTGGAGATCGAGCATTTCACCCGCGACGACGGCCTCGAATCCAACCAGGCGATCTTCCTCGGTACCGATGCGCGAGGCTGGGTCTGGCTCGGCACCGACGACGGCGTGGATGTCTACGACGGTCATGGCTGGCGGCACTACGGGATGGGAGACGGCCTGGTCTGGCCCGACTGCAACGGAGACGCCTTCTTCGCCGATTCCGACGGCAGCGCCTGGATCGGGACCAGCCGTGGACTCTCGCATTTCCGCCCGGGGGTCAGAGCGCCCCGCGCGGTGGCGCCGCCGGTGGTGATTAGCGGCGTGCGGCACGGTGACGACCGCCGCGACACGCACGGCCCGTTGACACTCCGGTTCGACAACAAGCCACTGCGCATTACCTTTGCCGGCCTGACGTTCCTCAACGAAGACCGGGTGCGGTTTCAATACCGACTGCTCGGTCTGGGAGGGGAGTGGACCAGGACTTCGGAGCGCGACGTGCCTTACCACGGGCTGCGCCCGGGGAGCTACACGTTCGAGGTCATGGCTCGCGGCACCGGCGGGGTCTGGAGCAAGGAGCCGGCCCGGTTCTCCTTCGAGATCCTGCCGCCCTGGTGGATGAGCTGGTGGTTCCGCGGAGCGCTCCTGGCGGCGGCCGCCGTGGCCGTGTGGCAGCTCGCGAGATGGCGTGAGCGGCGCCACCTGCGCGAGCAGCGGCGGCTGGAACGAGCGGTGCGGGAGCGCACCTGCGAGCTGGAAGAGCAGAAGAGCCGGGCCGCGGAGGCGCAAGTCCGGGCCGAGGAGGCCAACCGGCTCAAGAGCGAGTTCCTGGCCAACATGAGCCATGAGATCCGCACCCCGATGCACGGCATTATGGGCATGCAAAGCCTGGCGCTGGGCACTGAGTTGAACACTGAGCAGCACGAATACCTCGAAACCGCACAGTCTTCGGCCGAATCCCTGCTGGCTTTGATCGACGAGATCCTGGACTTCTCGAAGATCGAAGCCGGCCACACGGAACTCGATCCGGCCGACTTCTCACTCCGCGGCTGTCTCGTGACAGCCCTCAAACCGCTTATGCTCAAGGCCCAACAAAAAGGCCTGCGGATGAACTGCGGCATTCTGCCGGAAGTCCCCGACGCACTTTACGGCGATGCCGTCCGGCTGCGGCAGGTGGCGATCAACCTGGTGAGCAACGCTGTCAAGTTCACCGGGAAGGGAGAGATCACCGTCAGCGCCCGGGTGGCTTCCCGCTCCGGCCGGGAGCTGGAGCTTCATTTCTGGGTGGCCGACACAGGGATCGGGGTCCCGAAAGACAAGCAGCAGGTGATCTTCGAGCCGTTCCGGCAGGTGGACGGATCCACCACGCGCGTGTATGGCGGCACCGGGCTGGGGCTGGCGATCTGCTCCCGGCTGGTCGGGATGCTGGGTGGCCGCATCTGGGTGGAAAGCGAGCCCGGGCGCGGCAGCGCCTTCCACTTTACGGCGAGATTCGAAGAGGCCCGCGCGCCGGTGGAGGCGCCCCGCCAGCGGTGTTCACCGGCCGGTCCGGAGGCCGGCCGCCCACTACGGATTTTGCTGGTGGAGGACAACCCGGTCAACGAAAAGATGGCGACGCGGATGCTGGAAAAGGCCGGTCACCAGGTGACGGCGGCGCGCAACGGCCGCGAGGCGCTGGAGCGGTTCGAGCAGCGGACGTTCGACCTGATCCTGATGGATGTGCAGATGCCGGAGATGGACGGGCTGGAGGCCACCCGGGCCATCCGGTCCAAGGAGAACGGGACCGGCGGCCGCATCCCGATTCTGGCCATGACGGCGCATGCCATGCAGGGCGACCGCGAACGCTGCCTGGAGGCCGGCATGGATGGCTACATCTCCAAGCCGGTCCGCCCGGCCGAGCTGCGGGAGGCGGTTGAGGCGGCGGTTCA
>JBBTDS010000338.1:0-1280 GCA_038060875.1 Acidobacteriota bacterium
TCTTGTAAGCGAAGGCGTCCGTTGGCCAGTTGAAGGCGACGGTGCGAATGAAACTCGGGGTCAGCCAGAAGCAAGCCAGCCCGTAAGCCAGCGCCGCAGCCGCGAAGACCCGCAGCGGGCGGAAGTTCTCGGCGCCGAGGCCCGCCAGCATCAGCAGCAGGCAGCAGACGGCGAGGGCCAGGGCCGCCACCCAGTTTGTCAAGGCAATGGCCGTCAGCAGCAGTGCGGTCAGGAGGATCTGCCGGTACTTCCTGCCGGTCGCGGCCACCCATACGGCGATGAGCGCCAGCGGCAGCATCGCCAGGCCGGCCAGGTGCGGCGCCTCGCCGTACTTCACCATCACCTGCAATCGCCAAGGGATCTGCGCCTGCCCCCGGTCCCAGTTGATCGCGTGGGCCCAACCGTAGAGCGGCGAGAAGAATGTGTAAACCAGAGCCGAAGCGAGCGCCGACCATCGGCTCTTCGTGAAGTAGAGGACAAAGACGAACACGGCCACCGGGCCCAGGCAGGCGAACGCAGCGCCGAGCAGGCGCCAGGCGTGGTCCGGCTCCAGTGGCGCGAGGCGCGCCAGCAGCGCCGTCAGGTAGTGCAGTCCCGGCAGGTAAGTGAACTGCGCGGGCAGGCCGCAGTACTGAGTCGGGTTCCAGCCCCACGGATCGGGATGCGCGGCGAAAAAGCGCGCCATCGAGGCGTAGCCGGCCTCGATCGAATCCCGGTACGGCATCTCGCCGGGCAGGAAGAGGGTCGCGTTCAGGCCCAGGTTGATGAGCAGGATGCCGAAGGCGATAGCGACGTTGCGCCAGCGGGTTTCGCGTTTCAGGTTCACACCTCCCTCCGGCGCGAGCCGGCCACGATGAGCACGATGACCGCCAGCGCCGAACCGAGGCTGACGAATCGTCCGATGCGGTTCTCCAGCGGCGTCTCGAACGCCAGTTTCAGATCGTGTGTGCCCGGGGGCGCGTCAATCAGCATGTTGCCCACGGCGTCCTTGCGGATCAGGAGCAGCCGCCCGTCCGACCAAGCCCGCCAGGAGGGATCGTAGCTGACCTGCACCAGGATCGCTTCACCGGAACGCACGGTGGCGCGCACGCGCAGGACATCGGTTCCCTCCCACGCCGTGGCGGCCGGCGAGTCCGGTCCCTTCTCCGCCGCCTCGGCGCAGGCGCGGAGCGCGTCCACATCAGCGTTGCCGGCGACGGGCTTAAGCTTTTCGATCTGCGCTTTTTCAACTACCCGCGCGACGCCGGGATAGCGCCTGGGCACGCGGTAGATGACGTTGC
>JBBTDS010000339.1:0-7052 GCA_038060875.1 Acidobacteriota bacterium
CTTATGGCACTACCGATCCCGGAGTTGCGGGTGCCCGCAGTAAACTCCCGCTAGGATCGGCGCCGACGGCAAGCCCAAGAGCAAGACGGTGGGTTTTGACGTGGGGACCTGCGACTTCCACCCCACCATCGTCATCAAGTTGCAGTAACTGCTCGCAACCCGCGGCACACCCGGAGCGTGTGCCTCCGGGTGTGCCCGCTCAGCCCTTCTCGGCTCTGGCCGCCTGGCTTTCCGCCGGATCTCGATATTGAGGTGCTTGATCTTCCGGTTGAGGGTGGATAGCTGGCGCCGGCCAGCCGCCGGTAACCCGATGGCACACTGTCGCCAGCGTGTGCGCCCGAAAACTGGCTGACAGCAGTTGACACCGCACGCCGAAGCTCCGCTCTTGCCGCGGTTTCCCGGCAACCGAGGCGGTTGACGCCGGTGACAACGTCCTACCCGGCCTCCCCCGGCGCGAGATGCTTTTACGCGGCCTTCACAGTCAGCTTCAAGCCGGCTCTTTTCTGGAGCACCCGAAGAATCGCGAAGAAGTTGGCGGTGTTGGGGTTGCCGCGCGGTCCCAGCATGCGATGGAGGCTCTTGCTCGGCTTCTGAAGGTCGGCGGCCAACTGCTCGAAGCCGATGGTCGCGTTGATAACATCGCGCAAAACCGTTTTCCCCGTACTCTCGTCGCCGCTCAGATAGGCGTTCACCGCTTCCGTCAGCAGCGCCTTGCGGAATGCGGCATCCTTCTGCGCGCGATTGTAGACGGTTTCCCGAAACGCTTTTGTCAGTGCCATTTGCGGTGCTCCTTGTCGCCCTTGCGGCGTCTGTATTCGGCCCACGCAGCCTGCGCGGCGGCGATAGCGGCGCCTTGCCCTTCTTCGCGCTCCCGCCCAGCAGAATGACGATCTGCTCGCCAACCTTGCCGAAGTAGACACGATACCCCGGGCCGAAATCGATCTTGAGCTCGTAGACACCGGCGCCCACGCCCTCGACGTTCGAGAAGTTCCCCTGGCTCAGCCGCGTCAAGGCAACGGTCAGACGCGCCGCCGCAACAGCCTTCAAGCCCTCAAACCACCGTGCCAACGGAGCCCGTCCGGAGGAATCCAGGAACTCCTGAATCTCGATTTCCCGCACCGCCATAATGGTAACACATACGTTACCATTTTGGAGATGGCCACCGGACGCGCACCGCGCCTGCTCAGCCTTTCTCGGCCCTGGCCGCCTCGGACCTCTTCCGGATCTCGATACTCAGGCGCTTGATCTTCTGGTTGAGGGTGGAGAGCGGGACGCGGAGGGCGGCGGCGGCCTCGGTCTGGCTCCAGTTGGCCTGCTCCAGGTGCTCGGTGATGACGCGGCGCTCGTAGTCGGCCACGATCTCAAACAGCGAGGCGTCGGGCAGGAGTTCGCCGCTGGGGTCGCGGCGGATGCGCAGCCCGCTCTGGTGCAACAGGTGCTCGGGCAAAACGTCCACGGTGACGGTAGGCTGGGTGGACAGCACCACCGCCCGTTCGACCACGTTCTCCAGCTCGCGCACGTTGCCGGGCCAGGTGTGGTCGATCAGGATCTGCATCGCCTCGGGTTCGAACCGCAGCAGGGAGCGGCGGCCCGAGTCGAGGAACTTGCCGTTCTCCTGGCAGTACTTGCTGAAGAAGTTCTCAACCAAACGCGGGATATCCTCCTTGCGGTCGCGCAAGGGCGGCAGGAAGATGTTGATGACGTTGAGCCGGTAGTAGAGGTCCTCGCGGAACTTCCCCTCCGCGACCAGCTTGTGCAGGTCGGCGTTGGTGGCCGCCAGGATGCGCACATCGACGCGCTTGACCTCGGCGGATCCGATCGGCATGAACTCCTTTTCCTGGATGACTCGCAGCAGCTTGGCCTGGGTATCCAGCGAGATGGTGCCGATCTCGTCGAAGAAGATGGTGCCGCGGTCGGCGATCTCGAAGTAGCCTTTGCGCGAGGCGATCGCGCCGGTGAAGGAACCCTTGACGTGGCCGAACAGGGTGGATTCCAGCAACTCAGGCGGGAGCGAGCCGGAGTTGGCGGCGATGAACATCTGGTCGGCCCGCGGCGAGTTGGCGTGAATCGCCTTGGCGATCAGCTCCTTGCCGGTGCCGGTCTCGCCGGTGATCAGGATGGTGGAGCGGCTGGGAGCGACCTGTGCCACCAGGTCCAGCACCCGCAGCATTCGCTCGCTCTTGCCGACGATGTTAGGGAAGGCGTAACGCTGCTTCAGCGCCCGTTTGAGCTGGGTGTTTTCCCGCTCCAGCCGGCGCTGGGAGATCATCCGGTCGATCTCGAGCAGCAGCTTTTCGTTGTCCCAGGGCTTGGGGAAGAAGTCGCTGGCGCCGGCCTTGAGCGCCTCCACCGCCAGCGGGATCGAGCCGTAAGCGGTGATCAGGGCGATGGGGGTCTCGCGGTCGCGTTCCCGGAACTCGCGCAGGACCTCCATGCCGGAGCGGTCGGGCATCATCAGGTCCAGCAGCACCAGGTCGTACTCGCGTGCCTCCATCTCGCGCAGGCCGTCGCCGCCGCCGGCCGACAGATCGACCGCGTAGCCCTCGGAGCCGAGCAGGTCGCGGAGCGTCTCGCGGATGTCGGCCTCGTCATCGATGACGAGGATGCGTCCCCGGACGGCGCGGGACTTGACGTCTTCGTCCGGCCTGCTCTCAGGCATGGACCGCTTTCCTCGCCAACGGGAATCTCAGACGGAACGAAGTCCCCTCGCCGGGCCGGCTCTCGACCTCGATATCGCCGCCGTGCTCGCGGACGATGCCGTAGGTCACCGAAAGCCCCAGCCCGGTGCCCTTACGCCCGGCTTTGCTCGTAAAGAAGGGGTCGAAGATGCGCGGGAGGTGTTCCGGGGGAATGCCGCGGCCGGTGTCGGCGATCTCGACGCCGGCCCTGGCCCCCTGGTGGCGGGTGCGGATGGTTAGCACTCCGCCCTCCTCCATCGCATCCCGGGCGTTCAGGAACAAGTTCAAGAAAACCTGTTGCAGCTTGCCGGCGTTGCCTTTAACGGCGGGAAGCTGCTCCTCCAGGTCCAATTGTAGCCTGATTCCCGTCTTCTCCATCTGGTGTTCGACGAGGACCAGGGTCTCGCGGATGACGCGATTCAGGTCCAGCTCGTCGAACGCCGTGGTCGAGGTGCGCGAAAAACTGAGCAGGGAATTGACGATTTCGCTGGCGCGGAAGGTCTGGCGGGCGATCTTCTCCAGCAGGCGGGTCTTCTCGTCGTCGCCGGAGATCTGCCGGGCCAGCATCTGGGCGTAGGTGGAGATGACCGCCAGCGGGGTGTTGACCTCGTGGGCCACGCCGGCGGCCAGCAGGCCGATGGAACTGAGCTTGTCGGCCTGGACCAGACGTCGCTCCAGCTCGGCGCGCTCGGTGACGTCGTCGAACAGGATCACGCGGCCGATCTGCTGCTGGTCCTTGGTGATCAGCGGGGTGACGGCGATGTTGACCACCGCTTCACGGGGGGGCATATCCGGCCCGGGATCGCCCGGCCGCGGCTCCAGAGAGATGGGGGCGCCCCGCACCGGCAGCTCGATGACCTTGGCCGGCGAGCCAAGCCGCAGCGGGAACTTGTAGATGTGGTGGATGCCGATCTCGCCGCGCACCTGGTCGAAGCGCTCAACCAACTCGGCCGGGAACAGCTCGGCCAGCGGCCGCCCCACCGCCCGCTCGCGCGGGATACCTGTCAGCCGCTCGATCTCGCTGTTCCAGCCCTCGACGCGGCCCTCCAGATCGGCCGCCAGCACGCCCACATGCACCGATTCGACGATGTTCTCGCTGTACTCCTTCAGCCGCTCGTACTCCTCGGCCTTGCGCTGGAGCGAGCTGTACAGCCGCGCGTTCTCGATGGCGATCCCCAGGTAGCCGGCGAACATGACCAGCAGCTCGACGTCTTCGCTGGAGAGGAAGTCGCCTTCCTCGGTCCGGCTGACGCCCAGGTAGGCGATGGTGCGGCCCCGCACCTTGCAGGGCAGATAGTAGGTGAGGTCCAGCTCGGCGATGGTCTGGCGGACCGAGGCCGGCCACCGCCGCGACAGCACGTCGAGCGAATGCCGGGTGCGCTCGAAGAAGATGTACGGCTTGTCCGGCTCCGGGTCCAGGAAGCTGAGATCCAGGGTTTGGCCGGGGGCTGAGGGCCCGACCGCCTTCTCCAGGTAGAAGCGGCCCACCTCATCGAGCAGGAAAAAAGCCAGCCGCTCGACCGACAGCGTCCGAAGCAGCCGCTCCGCCACCCGCTCCAGGGTGGCGTCGAGGTCGGTTTCCGAACTCAGCTCGCGGGCGAACTCGGCCAGGGTGCGCCGGTAGTCGTAGCGGTCCTTATAAAAGAGGTAGCGGTCGAACACCTCCTGGAACCAGTTGCGGACTGGCTGGAAAACGAAGGCGGCGATCAGGATCAGGATGGCGGCGGCCGCCGGGTTGAGGTCCTCGAACTTGCCCAGCGAGAAGATCAGGCCATAGAAGAAGCCCAGCACGCTGATGGTGGCCAGGGTGTAGACGTAGCCCTGCTGGAAGATGATGTCCACGTCCATGAGCCGGTAGCGCACGATGGCCCAGGCCCAGGCGAGCGGAACCAGCGCGAAGGCCAGCACCGAGAGCTTCAGGTAGTCGCCCGGCAGCGCCCCCATTGAGTAGGGCACGGCGTAGAGGACGGCGAACGGCGCGATGCCGAACATCGCCCCGTTGCGCAGCCACTTGAGCTGCTGGCGCAGGATCGGGTCCCGGGCTTTCCGGTAGGCTACCGCCAGTGCCAGCGCGCCGGCCAGGTAGGCAACCGCCAGGAAGGCCACCCAGAGCCGGTCCAGCAGCCAGCCAAGCTCGACCGGGCTGATGGCTACGCGCAGGGCGCCAGAGGTCGCGGCCAGATAGAGGCCCAGCAGCAGCACCGCCGGCAGGTAGAGCAGCGCGCGGCGCCAGTAGCTGCGCAGCCAGCGGCGCGGCTCCGGGAACGTCAGGCAGAAGTGCAGGAAGATGGTCGGCGCCAGCAGCCCGGCCGCCACGTTGCCGAAGTACATCACCTTGTCGAAGTTGTTCAGCTTCCCGGTGTAGTGGAAGGCCGAGAAGACAAACGAGGCCAGGCAGAGAATGAAGAAGTGCTGGGCCTTGGGGGCGCTGCCGCGGCGGAAGTAGATGAACAGGCCGATGAGCAGGTAGGCGGCGCCGACCGCGTAGAGGTAGTAGAGCAGGGGATCGCGCCGCGCCTCGCCGACAATCAGGTTGGCCTGGAACTCGACGCCGCCGCGGCCGACCAGGTAGGCCGCCCGGCTCCAGGCGCCCAGCCCCACCAGAACCTTGCTGACGTCGATGGCCTGGTGGATGCCGCCGCCGTTGATCTGCAACAGGAGGTCCCCCGGCCTCAGGCCCGCCTTGGCGGCCGGGCTGCCCGCCACCATGTGCAAGGCCCGGACTCCCTCGCTCCGGTCCACCCAGGTCACTCCGTCCTCGGGGAGGCGGAAGGCCCGCTGCTGCTGGAAGTTCAGGATGGCGGAGATCACCGCGGCCACTGTGAGAATCATCAGCAGCGCGCTGGAGAGCTGTATTTTCAGGTCTCTCATCGGCACAGTCCGCCGCGGTTCGCGAGACTCGACACCCTTCCGCCGCCTCCGCAAGCACGTTGAATACCAACCTGGGGGGGAGGCGCTTCCCTTCCAGATTACCGGACCTTTTAACAAGTTACAAACAAACCCGGACGCCGGACTCCGTTTTTTGGGAGAGACCGGCTACGCGGATGTGTAGTTCCGCGACACCGGGTACGCCAGCGATTTCGTAAACTGTAGCCGCTCGGCTTGCCGATCGATCTGAATTTCAACAGGATCGGCCGCCGCCCCTCCCGAGCGTCATTCCTGCAAATCTCCGTGGCGGCTTGACTTTCCCCTTTTCTGACACTATAATAAGTGTCAGAGAGATTCGCCATGCCTTCGGACCCCGAACTCGACCTCCGCGGCCGGTTGGTACGAAGTCTGGGAGCGTTACGCGAGATGCTGCCCGGCTCCTTCGTCCATCGTTCCCGCAAGTGCGGCAAGCCGACCTGCCGCTGCGCCGCCGGCGAGAAGCTGCATGCCCAGTTCCTCCTCTCCGTGCTGGTGGAGGGCAGGCCCAAGACCTTCCATGTGCCGGCCGCGCGGGCGGATGAGGTGCGCAGCAAAGTCGAACAACGCCAACGCTTCGAAGAGGCAGCGGCCCGGATTGCCTACCTCAACCTGCGGCGCTTTCTCCGCCGCGAGGAGAAAAAGTAGCGTTGCGCCGCCACCAGTTCGAAACCTATCTCGACAAGGTCTTCGGCTGGACTGCGTCGGTGGCGACCATGGCGGAAGGCCGGCAGAACCCGCCTCATCCCTGGCCGAAGGTGTTCGATGCGGTGTTCCTTGGATCGGCCTGTCAGTTTGGTCCGGTTCACCGGATCGAGGCGGAGTGCAAGGACGGCGTGCTGCACTCAAACTGGGCCAGGGGGCGGATGGTGGCCGCCGTGGATGGAATCGAGCAAGCTGAGGGAGTGGACGCAGTACTACCACCGCCTCTCTGCCGTTACGCTGGTGAGCACGCCGTTTCCGGTCTTCTTGGGAGTCCGATTTCACGAATCCGGCGAAACTGAAGTGGCTCGTTCACTGGCCCGATTGAAGGAACTTGTGGCCAAGCTGGGCAAGCTCAGTTCATCCATCAACTCGGTCGCAGCCGTTGGGTCATCGATGCGCAGACCTTCCCAACCATCACCACGGGCTGCCACCTGAAGTAGCCCTCTGTTCATCAAAGCCGTGCCCTCGTGGTGCTCACCATAGTCCGGGTACTGGCCTGCACTCTGGCGATGGTCTTCTGCTTCCGCCAGGTGCGCAGCCATGCACGCACGCCCCCGCCCAGCTTTTGCGAGATGGCTCGGCAGCCCGGTGCCCACCGCTGGCGCCGTGCCC
This sequence comes from Acidobacteriota bacterium, assembly GCA_038060875.1. Taxonomy (GTDB): domain Bacteria; phylum Acidobacteriota; class Terriglobia; order Bryobacterales; family Bryobacteraceae; genus JBBTDS01. The sequence goes on from JBBTDS010000339.1 coordinate 6,900, forward strand.
CCCTATTCCCCTCGCCGGCTTCATCAACCCGCCGGGAGGGCCGGAACCCAGGTCCTACAAGCGAAAACCGCCTTCGCAAGCCCTCTCACTGGCCCTCCTAAGGTGGACCCCATTGTCAAGACCATTTTTTGCCGGCAATAAGCTAAGGCCGGA
>JBBTDS010000340.1:0-4253 GCA_038060875.1 Acidobacteriota bacterium
AGGGCGACACGCCCCACCGCGCTCACCCACAAATCCTGCTATAGAGCCAGAAAAAGACGATTTCAGATGATCGATGACATGGACAACTCCTCAACCCACAAAGGCGATCCGCTGGACGAGTTCCAGCGCCAGCATCCGCGTCTCCGCATCGAGCATTTCCCCTCCTACGCCCCCGAACTCAACATGCGAGCCGGACGTTGCGCATCGAAGTTTACGGGGAAACGGATAACCTCAATGATCTCAGCAAGATAGGAATGTTGGGCAGGCACAGATCTTTTTGTGGACCTGGCCGGGAGATTAAAGTATGATCAGATCGTAAAGTTCGATGATCGGGCGCTGGCTGCTGGCAGTTCTCCTGCTCGGGCTGCAGGTGCAGGCCGAGGGGGAGCAGTGTGCCATCTCTGGCAGGGTCCAGGACTCCACGGCAGCCGTTTTCTCCGGTTTGGAGGCCAGGCTTTCGCGCCGAGGCAGCGGCGTGGTCCGCACCACTAAGACCAATCATCGGGGCGTTTTCTGTTTTCCGGCCCTGCCCGCATCCAGCTATGCCTTGACCATCTCCGCGCCGGGATTCAAAATCTACGTTAAGGCCGGAATTGAAATCGAAGCCGGCCACCCACACCCTTTTGAAGCGATACGAATGGAACTGGCGCTGCGCCAGGACACCGTCCTGGTCAGCGCAGAAGCGAGCCCAATCAGCCTGGTTTTGGATGAGCGCGTCGGAGCGAGTAGCGCCAGCGATCTGAGTAAACTCCCGTTGCGCGGGCGCGATCTGGCGCACGCTTTGCTCCTGCCTGGAATTGCGGGCAGAAAGATCACTGTGGGCGGCGTGCCTGCCAGGAGCGCCGCTTCGCCGAAGACCGCGCCAGTCAAACCTTCCAGCAAGCCGGTGGGCGAAGTGCGCTTGGCGACGTCGAATAATGCGGCCGAGATCGGCCGCAACGCCGCCAACGTCATCGCGCTGATGACCCCCAGCGGCGGCAAACAGTTCCACGGCTCAGCCGAATGGTCATACCGGCACGAACAATACGACGCGAACGACTTTTTTAACAACCGTAATGGAGTTGCCCGGCCGCACTCCCGCTCTCACCTGGCGACCCACAAGATCGGCGGTCCGCTTTACATGCCGGGCCATTTCAATCACAGCCGCTCAAAGGTGTTTTTCTTCTTTTCCCAGGAGTTCCAGCGGCAACTGAGGGTCTATGGCACCCGCACCGTGCGGGTGCCCACGGAAGCGGAGCGAATGGGCGATTTCTCCGCAAGCCCGGACGTGAACGGCGGGTTGATAACTATTTACGATCCACAGGCCGGACAGAGGCCCTTCCCTGGCCAGGCGATTCCTGCCAGCCGATTCAGCCGGGCCGGTCGAAACATCCTGAAGCTGTTCCCGACGCCCAACTTCACCGACCCGGCGCCCTCACGGGTCAACCAGTGGAATTACATTTCAGCGGCCAGCCGCTCTTACCCCAGGCGCACCACAATCCTCCGGCTGGATTACGCTCCGCGCAAGAACGTGCAGATCCACTCGCGGCTCAGCCGCATCAGCGACGAGCAGCGCTCGCCGTATGGACTTGCGGTGAGCGGGACGGTGAATTTCCCGTTGACGCCCATCGTGTTCCAAGTGCCCATCCGCGGTGTGACGATCCACACCACCACGACGCCTTCGCGCAGCGTGGTCAACACCTTCATCTTCGGTATGAGCCAGGACCGGCGCAGGTACTTTCCGGAGATCCCCGAACGCGTGAGCCGAGCGGCAACCGGCATTGACCTGCCGCAGTGGAACCGGGGCTTGAATCCGGCGGGCTTGATCCCGAACATGACCTTTGCGGGCGTATCCAACTTCGCCAACCCCTCGCTGGGCAACGGCGTGCCTTATTACGGCACGAACACGTTCTTCAGCCTGGTCGAGCACCTGAGCAAGGTTCGAGGCAAGCACACTTACAAGTTCGGCTCCTACGTGGAGCGCTCGCGCCGGGACGAGACCACCGCCGCGATGACCCGCGGCGCCGTGAGCTTCGACCGAAACCGCGACAATCCCCTGGATACAAACCATCCTTACGCCAATGCCTTGCTGGGCGTTTACAACAGTTACACGGAGGCGGTCACTAATCCGCGGGGACAGTTGCGATTCACGAATTTCGAGTGGTACGCGCAGGACACCTGGCGCGCGCGCCCGCACGTCTCCGTGGACTACGGCGTACGGTTTTATCACGATCCGCCGCAGTACGACCAGCGAATGCAGTTGGCGGCGTTCGTGCCCCAACGGTACGAGGCGGGCCATATACCGGTTTTGCTTTGGCCCGGGCTGGACGCGAGCGGCAGGCGGGTGGCGCTGGATCCGGTGAGCGGGGCAACGTATCCGGAAGTGCTGATCGGCGCGTACGCGCCCGGGGGTAGAGATCCGCCGGCGGGGATGGCGGTGGGCGGCAAGGGCGTCCTGCCGGCCGGGCTGTACAGCCTGCCCTGCCTCAGTCTGGCCCCGCGGGTCGGCTTTGCCTGGGACCCCTTCCGCCGCGGGCGCACAGCGCTGCGGGGCGGCGCGGGCGTCTTCTTCGATCGCATCTCGGTCAACGCCGCCACGAACGCGCTCAACAGTGCGGCCACGGCCTACGCTCCAACGGTCTATTACGGAACGGTAGAGAGCCTTGCGGAAGACGCCGGCCGCGGAATGATGGCGCCGGCGGCGACCATCACCTCTTTGCTCGGGCGCAACAAAATGCCCACCATCTACACCTTCAGCCTGGGGTTACAACAACAGATCGGCCGCACGATCATGACCGACGTGTCTTATGCGGGCTCACTTTCGCGCCACTTGTTATGGCAACGCAACATTAACCCGGTGCCTATGGGAGCGAACCATCTGGATCTGCATCCCGAAAACCGCGACCCGACCGCGCCCTCTCGTCCCTTGCCGCGCAATTTCCTGCGCCCGTATCCGGGCTACGGCGACATCAATCTTTTCGAGTTCGCCTCAACCGTCAACTATCATGCGTTGCAGTGGAACGTGAGCCGGCGAATGACGTGGGGATTGCAGATTGCCGCTGCTTACACTTTCAGCAAGGCGCTGGGGTCGGCGGCCACGGACACGACGCTAGTAAGCCCGTTTTTCGCTCCGCGGGCGCGCAACTACGGTCCGCTCCCCGGGGACATCAGTCACGTGTTGACCACACAGTACACCTGGAAGCTGCCCAAGTTGGGCAAGCATCTGGGATGGCGAGCGGCAAAGGCGCTGGCGGACGGTTGGGAAGTTTCCAGCCTCAGCCGTCTTAGCTCGGGCGCGCCGTTCACACCGGGCTTCACCACGGTGGATGGCCAGGACATTACTGGCACTCCTTCGGAGTCCCCGCGCCTGAACCTGGTGGACCCGGAGGCCGATCCCCCGTACCGCTTCGGGCGGCCCGCGCGCGGCAGCTTCGGAGACACTGGAGCAGGCATTCTGCGCGGGGAGGGGATCAACAACTGGGATCTCGCCATTGGCCGCCAGTTCAAGTTGGCAGAATCACGAACGATCCAGGTTCGCTTCGAAACGTTCAACACGTTCAATCACACCCAGTTCTCGACGGTGTTGCCCACCGCCCGCTTTGATCCTCAGAGCGCGCAGGTGGATCCGTTGTTTCTCCAGCCCATCACGGCCCGCAGCCCGCGACGGGTGCAGTTCGCCTTTCGGCTGAACTGGTAGTCGAGCAACAAGCCGGCCGCGGGTCGCCGGTCTCCTTGTTGGTCGCCAAAACCTGATCTTGATCTCACCTGGCGGGAGTTTACTGCGGAGCGGCCTCGCGCGCGGGTAAGTGGCTGGTACAGCCGTAGGTTCGGGTGGGGCTCGTGTATTACCGACGTGGGGTACTACGCAGCGCATTCAAGGCCAGAACTTCGGCCAGACTTTGCTGCACCAGCGTGCGCTTGGAAAGGATCGTCGCTACCCGGTTCGGCCCCTTGTCACCCTGTGGCGGGCACAGCATCGTGAACTGCTGGATTTGACCAAGCTCCTCAAGCAACTGTTCCATCGAAAGCCCCGGCCAGGCTGTTTCGGCTTTCTTGTGGATGTATTGCAGCAGCGAGATGCCCAGCAGGCAGTAAAAAGCATGGACGCGGACCTTAATAGCCGGCCACCACCTGTTCGGCCGTCCAGTCGAGCCGATTGGTGAGCAGAAGGGTGCGGCCCAGCCGGCGCGCCAACAGATCCCCGAAGGCGGCATGGTCGAAATCAAACTGCAGATGCCAGCGGCCGTCGTGGTTTTCCAACTGGTAGCGGATCA
>JBBTDS010000341.1:0-4361 GCA_038060875.1 Acidobacteriota bacterium
GCTCCTCGACGAGGCGCGGCAGGCTCGCCAGCGTCCCGACGAGCACTTCCTGGTCGGGGCGCGTGCCCCAGCGCACCGCCATCGCCGGCGTCTCCGGCGGGCGGCCGTGCGCGATGACCTCGGCGGCGATGCGCGCCAGGTTGGTCAGCCCCATGAAGACAACCAGCGTCTCGGAGCCGCCGAACCTGGCCCAGTCGATGCGCTCGACGTCGTGGCCGGTCACGAAGGTCACCACCGAAGTGTGCCGGCGGTGCGTGAGCGGCACGCCGGCGTAAGCGGCGACGCCGAGCGGCGAAGTCACGCCGGGCACCACCTCGAACGGGATGCCGGCTTCGGCCAGCGCCTCGGCCTCTTCCCCGCCCCGGCCGAAGATGAACGGATCGCCGCCTTTGAGCCGCACCACCGCCAGCCCGCGCTGTGCGCGGTCGATCAGCAGCCGGGTGAGATCCTCCTGCGGCAGCGTGTGATGCGAAACCTTCTTGCCGACGTAGAGCCGCTCGGCGTGCGGCGGAGCCAGGTCCACCAGGGCCTGGTTGGCGAGGTGGTCGTAGAGGACGCAGTCGGCCAGCTCCAGCACGCGGCGTCCCTTCAGGGTGATCAGATCGGGATCGCCCGGCCCGGCGCCGACCAGGTAGACCTTCTTCATCCGGCCGGCCCTCCGTAGACGGCCGCGAGGATTGCGGCAGCGCCGCCGTCGAGCAGGCGCCGTCCCAGTTCGCTCCCCAGTTGCTGCGCCGCCGCCGGCTCACCAGTGATCTGCTCGCGCACCAGCGTGCGGCCATCGGGCGAGATCACCACCGCGCGCAGGCGCAGCCGCCCGTCTTCAAGCTCGGCGTAAGCGCCGATGGGTACCTGGCAGCCGCCGCCCAGGGCGGCCAGCGTGGCCCGCTCGGCGGTGACCACGGCCCGTGTGGCGGCGTCGTCCAGCCGCGCGCACACCCGCGCCGCCTCGCCCACATCCGCGCGCGTCTCCACCGCCAGCGCGCCCTGTCCCACCGCCGGGCACATCACCTCGACCGGCAGGCACTCGCTGATGCGCGCCTCCCATCCCAGCCGCTTCAGGCCCGCAGCCGCCAGCACCAGCGCCTGGTACTGCCCTTCGTCGAGCTTGCGCAGCCGCGTGTCGAGGTTGCCGCGCACCGGCTCCACTCGAAGGCCGGGCCGCAGCGCGCGAAGCTGCGCCGCGCGGCGCAGCGAACTCGTCCCCACTGTCGCTCCCGCGGGCAGCTCGGCCAGCGTGCAGCCCACCAGCGCATCGCGCGCGTCTTCCCGCGGCGGGATGGCCGCAAGCTGCAAGCCCGGCGGCAACTCGGTCGGCAGATCCTTGAGGCTGTGAACGGCCAGGTCGATCCGCCCCTCCACCAACGCCTCCTCGAGCTCTTTGGTGAACAGGCCCTTCGTCCCGACGCGCGCCAGCGGCATGTCGGTGATCTTGTCGCCGGTGGTCTTGATGATCTCGATGCGGCTGGCGGCGCCCAGCTCGTTCAGCCGTTCCTGGACCCAGTGCGCCTGCCACAGGGCGAGCTTGGAACCGCGTGAGCCGATGACCAGCATCTAGCCGTCCAGCCGGAACACCCGGCGAATGGTGTCGATGATGTGGAGGCCGCCGGGCTGGCCGGCCTGGCGGCGCAGCTCGGAGATCGGCCCGTGCGCCACCTTGTTGAGGATGCCGCGGGTGATGGCCTCCAGCGCCTCCTCCTGCTGGGGCGTGAGCTGGCCGAGCCTGGCGCGCTGGCGGGCGATCTCGGCCAGCCGCACCTGCTCGAGCTGCTCCTGGAGGCTGACGATGGTCGGAGCCACCTCACGCGCCTTGAGCCGGGCCAGCGTCCGCGCCAACTCGTCGGCGATGATCCGCTCCGCCTGCTCGGCGCGCTTGCGTCGCTCATCGACGTTGCTTTCGACCACGCGCTGGAGGTCGTCGATGTCGTAAAGGAAGACGTGCTCGATCTCGTTGATGGCCGGATCGATGTTGCGCGGCACGGCGATGTCGATGAGAAACACCGGGCGGTTGCGGCGCGCCTCGATCACCTGCCGCATCTGGTCCTTGCGCAGGATGTAAAAGGGCGCACCGCTGGAGGCGATCAGGATATCGATCTCGGGCAGCACGCTCAGGAAGCGGTCGTACTCGACGATCACGCCCTGAAACAGCTCGGCCATCGCCTGGGCGCGGCCGTGAGTGCGGTTGGTGACGTAGATGCGGGCGCCAGAGCGGCGCAGGTGGCGGGCGGCCAGCTCCGACATCTTGCCGGCGCCCAGCACCATCACCTTCTTGTCGGCCAGCGTACCGAAGATCTCGCGGGCCAGCTCGACCGCGGCCGAGCCGACCGAGACGGCGCTCTCGCCGATGCCGGTTTCCGAGCGCACCCGCTTGGCCACGCCGAAGGCGCGCATCAGGATGATCTCCAGCCAGCCGCTCACCGCTCCCTGCGCCTTGGCGGCCGCGTAGGCGGCCTTCAACTGGCCCAGGATCTGCGGCTCGCCCACCACCATCGAATCCAGGCTGGCGGCCACCCGGAACAGGTGGCGGATGGCTTCCTCGTCCTCGTGGCGGTAGAGATATGGCGCGATCCAGCCGCGGTCCATCTGGCGGTTCTCGGCCAGGAACTCCTCGACCAGCGGCCCGGGTTCGGCGCCGTTTTCGGCGGTCACCGCGACCTCGACGCGGTTGCAGGTCGATAGGATCAGGCCCTCCGCGAGACCGGGCTGGGCCGTCAAGTCCCGCAGCGCCGCCGCCAGCGACGAGTGATCGAAAGCCAGCCGCTCGCGCACTTCCACCGGCGCCGTCTTGTGGTTCAGTCCTGTGATCAACAGCTTCATCAGGTGAACAACGCCCGCAGGCTGGTGTGTGCGGCCCAGGTCAGCGCCGAGCAGCCGAGCACGGTCAGCACCATGATGGCCGCCTTGCGCCCGCGCCAGCCGGCGCTGACGCGCAGAAAAACCATTACCAGGTAAATGCCCCAGGTCGCCAGCGAAATCACGATGCGGGCGTCGCCGATCCACCGCGTGCCCGCTTCGATCGAAGCCCAGGTGCTGCCGGCGATCACCGCCAGGGTGATGAAGACGAAGCCCAGCGTCATGCCCCTGGAGATCAGCTCGTCCAGTGTGCCGAGCGCAGGCAGCCTGTCGGTGTGCGGGTGCGGCACCTTGCGCTTCAATTGCCGCTCGCGAAGCAGATAGGCCACCGCGGCCACCGCCGTGATCAGCAGGGCGGCATAGCCGACAAGCACCAGGGTGACGTGCGCCACCAGCCAGGCGTCGCGCACCCCCGCGCCGCCCCAAGACGATGGCGCCGGGCTGCCCAGCACGCTCACCAGCGTCAGCAGGAAAACCAGCGGGAAGATGAAGACGCTCAGGCTCTCCAGCCGGTAGCGCCAGTATACGAACAGGAACAGCGCCGCACTCAGGAATGCGCACAAGGAAGCGGACTCGAAGAAGTTGTTGGCCGGGAAATGCCCGCTGACCGCCGTCTGCTCGACTATCGACACCAGTTGCAGCAGCGCCCCGGCGGTGAAGGCGCCCAGAGCGATGCGAAACAGGCGCACGCGCCGGTGCAGCACCATCAGGATCGCGTTCAGCAGGCCGAGGGAGTAAAGGCCGGCCGCTACGCGCAGCCACAGCACACTCATTTCGTGCATGGGAGGGCCAGAACCACATTATAGCGCGGGTGGGATAAGCCTCCTGGCTTGTCCGGGGTGCCACGCGGGCTTGCAGCCGCGGGTGGCGCGCACTTCAGGGAGCGTGAAAAAATCGCACCCCTCCGCCTGCCGGGCGATTTGTTCACACTCCCTTCAGTGTGCCGGGGCGCCTTCTGTGTCGGAGCTTCGGCTCGCCGCGTGGTTGCGGCTGCGCCGCGACATGCGACCGTCAGCTTGATTGCTCTGTTACCCCGCGCCTGCCCGTGACCGCGTCGGCCAGATTCTCGAAGAAGGTGTCAGCACCCGCGGCGATACACTCCAGATTCCAGGCCTGGAGCCTCCTGGCCGTTGCAGCGAAGAACTTCGGGACCACGAAGTAGCCATGCGCCTGAGGCCGGCTTTCGGCGAAGAGCCGTACAATACTGGGGTCTCGGAGCGAGGTGCCGACTACCACAAGCGGCCGGCTGCGGATGATGGCGCAGGCCGCCGCCCAGAGACGCGAACGCTCCTTGTCCATCGCAAAGACATCAGCTTCGGTCAACAGGAGGCTCGCGGGTTCCGACAGGGAACCGTGGAGCTTAACGATCGCCCGCTCCGGCAGCCCATGAACTATGTCGCCGGAAATAACGGACAGACTTTCACGCTGGGCAGCAGCCGCTTGCTCGAAAAGACGCCTCCTCAGCAGAATTTGTGGGTTGATTCCGGTGCTGGGAGTCGTCCCAAGTT
>JBBTDS010000342.1:0-13481 GCA_038060875.1 Acidobacteriota bacterium
CGTTTAGCCTGGCGACGGCGTTCCCGGCGGGGGTTCTGGGGCGGGTGCTGCGGCGGGCGTTGCGGCGATTGGCGTCAATTTGTTGGTCGGTGGCCACGAAAAAGCAAAATTTGAACGAACGAAGCCAAATTGGACTCCGGCGGCCGAGGAGCCAGGACTCCGCTAACAGAGTAACAGGGGGGGCGCGGGATGAGAGGGCCGGATCGGGGGAAACGTATTGAAAAGGCTGGGGAAAGATAATGGGGCATGCGGTCATCGAGTCGGCAGCCGGCCGCCTGAACTACGGGAATTTTCAAGAGAGGCAACGAAATTCCCATACGTGTTGCCTCGGCCCGGCCCCCAACAACGGCGAGGCATGCCTCACCCTGGCAGATTTTCACGGGGTGTGGTGAGCCGCAGGCTCATCGAGGCGACTGTCACCGAAACTCCACGTTCCTGCGGTCGCCGAGACTGAGAAGGCGTGAAAGAACGCTGATCTGGCCGCGAATGAACGCGAATTCTCCTCTGTTTTCATTCGCGTTCAATTGCGTCTATTCGCGGCTGACAATTCCTTCACACGTTCTGAGGCATTACACTAGCGGGTCTGATACCATTGACGCCCATATGGGCAACAAAACCTCCCGTCGCGGTTTTTTCGGCGCGGCCGGCGCCTTCGCGGCCGCGTCCCCCGTTCGAGCGGCGCGCGCGGCCGCCGCTCCGTACATTGCCGGCGCGCTCAACCTCGGCGTCAAGAAAGTCGAGCGCACCTGGGTCAATCTGCCGTACCGCGAAGTGCCGGGCCGCAACATGATCCGCGAGCTGCCTCACTGGACCATCTTCGAGATCTCGAAGGTCACGCTGGAGTGCGGCGTCGCCGGCTTCGGCGAGACCATGGTCTACTACACCTGGGGCCGCGTGCCTGACGCCGCCATCCAGCGCGTCACCGGCCGCAGCGCCGCCGAGCACATGTGGGACGACTCGCTCGGCTGCGGCCTGCAAATGGCGTTGTTCGACGCCGTCGCCAAGGCCGCCGGCGTGCCGCTCCACCGCCTGCTGGGGCGCAAGCTGCGCGACCGCGCCTTCCTGAGCTGGTGGTCGATCGACATGCCCGGCGAAGACTGGGTGCTGGAGTGCAAGGACGCGGTCGCCCTGGGCTACACCGACCTGAAAGCCAAGGCGCGCCCGTGGTTCGATCTCGACCGCCAGTGCGCGGTGCTCACCAAGACCCTGCCGCCGCATTTCAAGATCGACTTCGACTTCAACTCGCTGCTGCTCGACAGCATGCGCGCCGCCCGCTACCTGACCGAGATCGAGAAGTACCCGCAGGTGGCCATCTACGAGTCGCCCATTCCGCAGACCGACGTGGCCGGCAACAAGTACCTGCGGACGCAGACGCGCGTGCCGATCGCCATGCACTACGGCAGCCCGCCCATCATGACGGCGCTCAGGGAGGACGTCTGCGACGCTTTCGTCATCGGCGGCGGCGCCAGCCGCGTGATGGACAACGCCACCGTGGCCGCCGCGGCCGACAAGCCCTTCTGGCTGCAGCTTGTAGGCACCGGGATCACCGCGACACATGCCATGCACTACGCCGCCGTGCTCAGCCACGCCCGCGTGCCGTCGATCAACTGTCACCAGCTCTACACGCACCAGATGGTGCGCCCGGCGATCAAGGTCGAGAACGGCGTCGCGCCCATTCCGGAGGAGCCCGGCCTGGGCGTCGCGCTTGACGAGGACGCGGTGGCGCGCTTCCGCATCGAGCCGCTCAAGCAGGAGCCTTACCCCACGCCGAACCTGCTGCTGGCGATCCGCTGGCCCTCCGGCGCCACCAGCTACTACGCGCACGCGCGCCAGTACCGCGACGAGTTCCTCACCGGCCGCCTGCCGCTGTTCCCCAAGGGTGTCTACCTGGAGCGCATCGCCGACAACGGCAGCCGCGAATGGAAGGAGCTTCAGGCCCGCGCCGTTCAGGGCGGCGTGCACAGCGCGGGCAGGCCGCTGTAAGGAGTACACGCACATGTCCAGCAATCGCCGCCAGTTCGTCGGCAGCTTCGCCGCCGGCGCCGCGCTGCCCGCCGGCCAGGGCGTCACCGAGAAGGCCCGGCGCATCGGCGTCGGCCTGATCGGCTGCGGCGCCCGAGGATCGCACCTGGCCCAGACCACCCGGCAGTTGAAGGAAGCGGGCGGGCCCGCCGGCATCGTCGCAGAAGCGCAATACAAAACCGGCCAGCGCCGCCTTCGGTACCATCACCGACGAGAAGAGCGGCGGCCGGGCGGTCCGACTCGGTTTGAAATTCCTGTGGTGAGCGCTCATCGCCTCACCTCAAGCGAGGCAGCAAATCCCCTCCGCCAGGGGTTTGCGGCCCGCCCGGGCGAGAATCCCGCAACGGCTGGGCGGCCAATGGCGGCCAATGCAAAGTATTGTCGCCCTGTCGAGGATGGTGTATACTGACCCGTAGAAAGGGTACTGCCTCCGCCTTGCGAACTAAAGCGGGGCAGCCCGGGGAAAGGAGACTGCCAATGGAAGCGAACCCGAAAAGAAGGACGGGCAAGGTATGCCTGTACATCACAGTTCTGTTCTGTCTCACCGCGGTGCTGGTGGGCAACGCCGCGGCTCAGGAACTCCGAGGCACCATCCGGGGCGTCATTACCGACCCTACCGGCGCTGTGGTGGTCGGAGCGGCGGTGACGCTGTCGAATGACAACACCGGTGTCGAAGTCAACCGGAAAACCAACGAGGCCGGGCAGTACATTTTCGACTTCGTCAGTGCCGGCACGTACACCTTGCGCGTGGAGTCCGCGGGCTTCCGAACGTTCGTCCAGCGGAACATCCTGGTGCAGACGCGCGGCGACGTCACCGTCAATGCCGCGCTGGTGCTCGGCACCGTCGCCGACCAGGTCACCGTCGAGGCATCGCCGGTCGCGATCAGCTTCAACCGCACCACGATGGAGACCACGATTGACACCAAGATGACCAATAGCCTGCCGCTGATCAACCGCAACCCGTTCCTGCTGGCGCAGTTGAACCCGGCGGTCAACTACACCGGAGGTGCGGAGAACAGCCCCTATCACCACTGGGCGGCCAGCCAGTTGGACGTCGGGGGGAACACCTCGACTAAGAACGACATCCTGGTAGACGGATCGTCGAACATGGTGGCGAACAAGAACATCTATACGCCGCCGATGGACGCGGTCTCGGAGGTGTCGGTGCAGCAGAACGCGGTGGACGCCGAGTTCGGCCATAGCGCCGGCGGTATCGTCAGCGTGCAGATGAAGAGCGGCACCAACGAATTTCACGGCACGGCCTATTACTTCGGGCGCCACCCGAAACTGAATGCCGTGTCCGATTCCACGACGCACACGCCGAACACCATCAAGAACCACACGTGGGGGGCGACGTCGCAGAATCCCTTTGTCAAGAACAAGGTTTTCAACTTTTTCGCTTACGAAGGGACGAACATGAGGGACGCGAGGACCCAGAAGTACACGCTGCCGACAAAGTTGGAGAGGGCTGGCGATTTCTCGCAGACGTGGGTGACAGCCGGCCAGATGCGCACGATCTACGACCCGCTGACCAGCGCGTTCGACCCGGCGACCAACAGGGCGCCGCGGCAGCCATTTCCGGGCAACAAGGTCCCCCAGGGCCGGATGGACAAGACCGCCCTGCGCTCCCTCCAGGACATCTGGGAGCCCAACAACAGCGCAACCATCACCGGGGCCAACAACTACGTCATCACCGGCCCGATGCAGTTCAAATACTGGAACATCACCGATCGGGTGGACTACAACATCAGCGACAGCGTCAAGGTATTCGGCCGCTTGAGCCTGTTTAAGACGATTCAGACTGAGAACAACTTCGTCGGCTCGCCGGCGCTGCGAAAAGCGGGCAGCGAGAGGAACTCGGGGCAGGCGCAGGCGGACATGGTATGGACGATCAACCCGACGACCGTGTTCAATATCCGCGGGTCGGGCCAGAAGTTCACCGACTCGTTCTATGACGCGGACATGATAATCAAGGGGTATGACGAGTTCTGGCCGGGCAACCAATGGTACAAGGAGTACATGGCCGAGCTGCCGGCGATTTACTACCCAGGGTTGCAGATCCGGGGCGCCACCACGAGCACTTTCGGACAACACGGGTTCTGGTTTCAGGAGCCGATGAGCTGGAACGTCCAGTCGAAGGTGTCCAAGCAGATGGGCTCTCACTACCTCAAGCTCGGCGGCGAGTTCCGGCAGATGAAGAACAACTCCGCCCGCCCAAGACCCATGGTCTTCTATTTCGAGCGGGCGGACACGGCCAACGACGGGCTAAACCCTGACACGGCGAGATACGGCGCGGCGTGGGCGACGTTCCTGCTCGGCATGCCGGCCGGCTCGTCGCGCATCCAGACCGTGGCCATGAACAGCACGCGGCACGAGTTCTACAGCTTGTTTTTCCAGGACGACCTGAAGCTGACGCAGCGGGTCACGTTGAACCTGGGGCTCCGGTACGAGTTCGAGACGGCGCTGAAGGACCCCAAGCGGCGGCTGTCGCGGTTCCTGGATCTGAAGCAGCCGATCCCGGAGTTCCAAGGCGCCGGCGCTCCGGTGCTTCCGCCGCAGGTGATGGCTATCCGCGGGAGCGCTCCGCAATGGAACGGCGCCTGGGTGTTCACTGACGACGAGAACCCGGGCTCGTGGGATGCGCCGCACATTATGCTGCCGCGGGCCGGCCTCGCATACCGCATTAACGATCGCACGGCACTGCGCATCGGCTATGCCCGGTACGCCGTTCCCCCCAGTATCGAAGGGGACGGCGACGTGGGTATTCTGGGGAGCACACCTTACCCGGGGTTTGAGGCAACGTCTAACACGCTGGGCCCGTTGCAGGGAATCCCGCGGGCTTACCTCAGCGACCCGTACCCGTCCGGCGGTCCAAACGCGAACCCACTCGTGCCAGCGGTGGGCAAGTCGCTGGGCCGCTATACCGGCCTCGGCGACTCCCTTTTCTGGTTCCAGCAGGACTTCAAAGCCGGCATGAACGAGCGTATCAACATCAGCTTGCAGCGGCAGATCTGGAAACGCTTCGTGGTGGACCTGACGTGGTTCATGAACTTCGGCTACAACCAGGCGAATTACCTGGAGGGCGACGAGTACATGCCCAACCAGATGGACCCGCGGTTTGCCTTCACGCACAAGGCGGCGGTGGATGTGAGCGTGACGAACCCGTTCCGGGGCATTCTGCCAAAGGAGAAGATGCCCGGTCCGCTGCGCACCGTGAGCACCCTGAGGGTCCAGGACCTGCTCTCGCCGTACCCGCAGTACCGGACGATGGAGCAGAGCCCGGCGGGCGACATATCCAGCCGCTACCAGGCATTGCAGCTCCAGGTCCAGCGGCCGTTCGCCAATGGTTTCAACCTGCTGTTCGGCTACAACTACAACCGGGCGCGGGAACAGATGTATTTCGACCCCCAGGACCGGTTTGACGGGATGCTCTCGTGGTTCGACGGTTACAAGCCCCGGCACAGGGCCACACTGGCCAGCATCTACGAGTTCCCCTTCGGCCGCGGCCGGAAATGGGGTTCGGACTGGAATTCCGTTACCGACGCCATGCTCGGCGGCTGGTCGATCACCGCGCTGTTCACTCGCCGGGCCGGCTGGCTGTTGCGTTTCGGCGGTACGGATCTCGTGACGGGCGACCCGCGCATCAAGAATCCCACCCGGGAGAGGATGTGGGACACCTCGTTGTTCCAGTTGCAGCCGGCCTATACGCGGCGCGCCAACCCGCACCAGTGGTCCGGCCTGACAGGGCCGCGCTACCAGAACCTGGACTTCACCATGCAGAAGCTGTTCAAGATTACCGAGAAAGTGAGCTTCGAGTTCCGCATGGAAGCCTACAACATGACCAACAGCTTCATGGGGGCCAATCCGAGCACCAGCCGGACCAGCGCCACTTTTGGTCGGGTGGTCGACCAGTTCACGACCCACAGGGGACGCGAGTTCCAGTACAGCGGCAGGTTTTACTGGTAGGTAGACTGAGGGCCCGGGAAGTATCGACGAGCCGCTGCATGATCCGAGAGGGGATGTGTGTGCTGGCAGTGGCCGGGGCGCTGGCCCTCGCCGTGGACCCCCCTTATCTCTCGCCGTCGGCAATCGTTGGGGACAAGGCCGGCAAGACTCTATACGTCGCCGAGCGCACGGCAAACCGGGTGGCCGCATTCGACATAGCCGCCGCCAAGGTGGAGAAGCGCTACCCTCTGCCGGATCCGCCCGGCGGCTTGGCCATTTCGCCGGATGGTTCGCGTTTGTACGTCACCGGAGCTTCGCCGGCGGGCAAAGTCTTCGTCCTGGCTTTGCCCTCGGGTGAGGTCGTCAACGAGATTGCCGTGGGCCACACGCCGGTCTCGCCGGTCGCGAGCCCTGACGGCAAGGTCCTGTACGTTTGTAATCAGTTCAGCAACACGGTTTCGGTGATAGACCTGGCGGCCGGGAAGGAAGCGGCTGTCATCCGGGTGTCCCGGGAACCGGCGGATGCGGCCCTGACGCCCGACGGGAAGCGGCTGTTGGTCGCCAACCTGCTGCCTGCCGGCCCGGCCAGTGCGGATTATGTTGCCGCTCGCGTCTCGATCATCGATACGGATTCGAGGAAGCTCGTCAAGGACGTTTCGCTGCCGAACGGCTCGACCGCAGTTCGCGCCATATGCCTCTCCCCCGACGGGCGCCATGCCTACGCCGTTCACATACAGGCCCACTTCCAACTGGTGACCTTCCAGCTCGACCGCGGCTGGATGAACACAAACGTGTTGAGCGTCATCGACGTCGAAGGGCAGGAGCTGGTCAATACGGTCGTCCTCGACGACAAGGATCTCGGGGCGGCCAATCCCTGGGACGTCGCCTGCACCGCCGACGGTCGGTATCTGGTTGTCTCTCATGCGGGAACACATGAGATCAGTGTGATCGATCGCGGCGCGCTCCACGCGAGGCTGCAGAAGCGCATTGGCTTCGGAATTGCGCCGGAGCACCGGAGTTCCTTCCAGACCGCCCTGGCGCCGCCGGACTTCAGGATCCTGGCGGGCCTGCGCTCGAGAGTGAAACTGGAGGGAAACGGTCCCCGGGGGCTGGCGCTTGTCGGCACGAAGGTGTACGCCGCGGAGTACTTCTCCGGCAGCATCGGGGTTGTGGAGGTCGGTCCGAAGGAGAAGGGAAGCGCGCGCGCGCTGGCGCTCGGACCGGATCAGCCCATGAGCATCGAGCGCCGGGGAGAATTCTTGTTCCATGACGCATCCAAGAGCTTTCAGCAATGGCAGAGCTGCTCGACCTGCCACCCAGACCAGGCGCGGCCGGATGGGCTGAACTGGGACCTCTTGAATGACGGCGTCGGCAACCCCAAGAACAGCAAAAGCCTGCTGCTGGCGCACCAGACGCCGCCGGCAATGATCTCCGGGGTTCGCGAGCGGGCGGAAGTAGCCGTGCGCGCCGGCTTCAGGGTCATCTTGTTTTCCCCGAGACCCGAAGCCGACACCGCGGCGGTGGATGCCTACCTCAAGTCGCTCCAGCCGGTTCCCAGCCCTTATCTGGTCAACGGGAAGCTCAGCGCCGCGGCCGGGCGCGGGCAGGAAGTTTTTCGGAAAGCGGGATGCGGGTCGTGCCATCCGCCGCCGTTGTACACTGATCTGAGGAAAGCCGACGTCGGCACGGGCACGGGTAACGAGGCGCGTCGGGAGTTCGACACACCGACGCTGATCGAGGTCTGGCGAACGGCGCCGTATCTCTACGATGGCCGCGCCGTAACCATGAGAGATGTCTTGACAAGGTACAACCCCAAGGACGCCCATGGGGTCACGTCCCGGCTGACGCAGCAGGAGATCGACGATTTGGCGGAGTTTGTTCTCTCGCTGTAGGATTCTCACAAGAGATGAGAAGAATCGGACCAGCGGTTCTCATCACTTCGCTCATGGCTCTGGGCGCGGGCAGAGGGCTGGCGCAAAGCGGCGACCACCGGTTTCACGGGGCTGAGGTCCGCCAGGTATGGGCGGATCGTCGTACCAATCTTCTGGGGCAACCTTCCCTCGACGGGCGATACCTCTCCTTTGTGGACTGGGAGACCGGCGACCTGGCTGTACGCGATCTCGCAACGCGCCAAAACTACCGTCTGACCAACAAAGGTTCCTGGCGGGATTCAGCGGAATACGCCTACTTCTCTGTCTTTTCGCCTGACAGCCGGCAGGTTGCCTACGCCTGGTTCAACGAGAAGAAGTTCTATGAGCTGCGGGTGGTCAGCATAGAAAACTCGAGACCCCCTTTACTCCCCCCGAGCTCAGAGGTGGAATCGGTCAGGCCGTCCGGCGCGCCCCCGAGCAGACCGCCGATCGGGCAGCTCTACCACGCGGGTGTGCGCGGCTCCAAACCTCGTGTCCTCTACCGCAGCGACGAAGTCCAATTCATCAAGCCAACCTTCTGGTCCATGGACGGCAAATACATCCTGGCCCTCGTGTTCGGCAAGAAGATCCTCAACCAGATCGTGTTGATCTCGGTGGCCGATGGCTCGATGCGGGTCCTGAAAGCCCCGTTCTGGATCTACCCGAAGATGATGGGCATGTCGCCGGACGGACGCTGGATCGTATACAGCCTCAATCAGGAACCGCCCTACCTCCAACATGACATTTACCTGCTCTCGACGGATGGCGGTCAGGACATTCCGCTGGTGGAGCACCCAGCGAATGACGTGTTTCCGGTTTGGGCGCCGGATGGGAAGAGCATCTTGTTCGCCAGCAACCGCGCCGGAACGTTGGACGTTTGGGTGATTCCAATGGCGGACAGCGAAGCGCAGGGACCGCCGGTGCTGGTCAAGAAGGATATCGGACGGTTCCTGCCGTTGGGCTTCGCCCGTAAAGGGGCCTTCTACTACGGCCTCCGCACCGGTACGGAAGATGCCTACGTCGGCTCGCTCGACCCGGTCACGGGCGAGGCTGTGGAGCCCCCGAAGCCGGTCAGCACGCTGCTTGTGAACGTCAACCGTTCACCCGACTGGTCGCCCGACGGGAAGCAGCTTGCTTTCCTGAGCCGCGTGGACACGGAGAATCATGGGGTGGAGATGAGGGTCATCACGATTCAGTCGTCCGAGACCGGTAAGGAGCGCCAATTCGGCGTCCCGAAACTCGGCTACCTGGAGTGGCTGCGCTGGTCTCCCGACGGCCGCTCCTTTCTGGTTGGCGGCAGCGATACCAACAATCTCGGGGGTCTCTACCGGGTCGATGCGCAAACCGGTCAGGTCGCCGCCCTGGTACAGGGAGAGTTCGCGCCACCCCGAGGGTTCGAGGGCGTGTGGTCGCCCGATGCGAAGGCGGTGTTCTACGTGCACGAGGACATGCGCGAAACGTTCACGAGTATCCGCTTCCGGGACCTCGAAAGCGGCCAAGAGCGGAAACTCCATCAGTCGGACCCACACTGGCGCCACAATAACCTGGCCGTGTCACCGGATGGCCGGTTCCTGGCTTTTGGCATGAGCGACGGCAACCGCACCCAGGCGAAGATCCTGCTGGTCATGCCCGCAGCCGGGGGAAATCCTCGCGAGGTGCTGAAGCTCAAGAACGAGAGTCTGAGCGGCGTGCACTGGACGCGGGACGGAACTCACCTGCTTTTCAGCAGGGCGGGCCAACCGAAACCGGGACTGTGGCGAATCCCCGCCAAGGGCGGCGAACCCCGGAGCCTGGGGCTGGCCACGAACGAAAACGCCCGGATCAGCCTTCACCCCGATGGGCGAAGGATTGCCTTCACCGCCGGGGAGACGAATACTGAAGTGTGGGTGATGGAGAACTTCCTGCCCGGGCCCCGGGCAGCCCGTTGAAAGGCGGAGACGGGCAGCCGCGAGTGGAACGAGCCCCAGGCCCGCGTCGCCGCCGGCATGCACAGCGCCGGCGAGCCGTTGTAAGCTGACTAGGGAGGGCACGCATATGTCCGCAGATCGCCGCCAGTTCTTAACCAGCTTCGCCGCAGGCGCCAGTCTCTCCACCGGCCAGCCAGAGATCGCCGCGAGGGCCCGGCCCATCGGCGTCGGCCTGATCGGCTGCGGCGGGCGAGGATCGCACCTGGCCCAGACCACCCGGCAGTTGAAGGAGATGGGCGGGCCGGCCGGCATCGTCGCCGTCTGCGACATCTACCAGCCGCGGCTGGAGCGCGCCGCCACCCGCTTCTCGGCCCGCTCCTATAAGGAGTCGCGCGACCTGGTGCGCGACCCCAACGTGGATGCCGTCATCGTCGGCACACCCGACCGGCTGCACGTCCACCACGCGCTGGAGGCGGTGCGGGCCGGCAAGGACGTCTACTGCGAGAAGCCGCTCACCCACTGGGCGCAGTTCGACAAGCTCAAAGAACTCGTCCACGAGGTGCGGCGGCGCAAGGTAGTCTTCCAGGTGGGCACTCAGTGGTGCTCCGACCCCATCTGGGAGCGCGCCGCCGAGCAAATCAGAAAGGGCGCCATCGGCAAGCCGGTCCACGCCCAGACAGGCTACTTCCGCCAGGGCGACTCGGGCGAGCGCGGCATGCCCATCGACGACCCCAACGCCCAGGCCGGCCGCGGCCTCGACTGGGACGCCTTCCAGTCCGACGCGCCCCGCCGTTCCTTCTCGGTCTCGCGCTTCTTCCAGTGGCGCATGTACGCCGATTACTCCGGCGGACCCGTCACCGACCTCTATCCCCACCCGCTGTCCCGCGTGCTCAAGGCGCTCGGCGTCACCTTCCCCAAGCGTGTGGTCGCCGTCGGCGGCCGCTACCAATTCAACGGCGAGCGCGACGTGCCCGACACCTTCGACCTGCTCATCGAGTACCCGCAAGGTCTCACCGTGGCCGTGCTCGGGACCATCTGCAACAGCACCATGATCGATACGGTGATCCGCGGCACGGAGGCCACTATCACGCTCTCGGAAAGCGCGGGGCTCGCGATCGAGCCGCAGCCGAACGCGCAGCGGCGGCGCGCGCAGATCAGCTCGGCGCGCAACTACGAGCAGGACCACCTGCGCAACTTCTTCGAGTGCATCCGCACCCGCGCCAAGCCTTATGCCGACATCGAGCTCGGCTACGCCACCCAGCTACCGCTGATCATGGCGATGATGTCGCACCTCGAAGGCAAAACAGCCTGGTTCGACGCGGACCAGGAACGCATCCGAATGAGCTGAGGTACCCATGGCCAACGTTTCCCGGCGCGAATTTCTGGCCGCGGCGGCGGCGGCCCGCCTGCGGCTCGACCACGTAAAGGGCGAGAAGGTCTCCTTCCGCCACGGCGAGCGGTTGCTGTTCGAGTACCGCTACGCCGCCTCGCGGCCCAAGACCTACGTGCACCCGCTCTGCGCTCCCGATGGCTCCGCGATCACCCTCGACGGCCCGGCGGATCACGTGCACCACCGCGGCGTGATGCTCGCCTGGTCGGACGTGAACGGCTTCGACTTCTGGGGCGAGGTCAACCCCGGCGCGCACGGCCAGATGGTGCACCAGCGCTTCGAGCGAATCGGCGACCGGCACGTGACCGCCATCAATCACTGGATCGCCGAGGGCAAGGTGCTGCTCATCGAGCGCCAGACCGTCCGCGCGCTCGATCCGGGCTGGCTCGAATGGGAGAGCGAGCTGAAGCCGGCACGCGAACGAGTCACGCTCTCGGCCGAGAAGCACGTCTACAACGGCCTCGGCGTGCGGTTCGCGCACAGCCTCGACCGCGGCGGCGTGCTCAACGCGAGGGGGACCACCGACATCAAGCAGGCCAACGGTGAAGCGGCGGCCTGGTGCGCCTACCACGGCCCGGGGCCCAGAGGGCACCCCGGCGGCGCCATCTTCGATCACCCCAAGAACCCGCGCCATCCCACGCCGTTCTTCGTCATGAACGAGCCGTACGGCTACCTCAGCGCCGCGCCCACTTTCCGCGAGCCCTTCCGCCTCGAACCGGGGCAGTCCCTCCGCTTGCGCTACGCGGTGGTCGCCTTCACCGGCGCGCCCGGGCAGTTGGATCGGCTCTATAGTAAGTGGGCATCATGACTGCCAAGCTGGGCGTCGCGATCCTCGGCACTGGCGGGGTCTCCGGGGAACACATCAGGGCCTACCAGCAGAACCCGCACACCGAGGTGGTCGCCCTGCTGAGCCGCCAGCGGGCGCGCGCCGAAGCCAAGGCGCGCGAGTACGGCCTGGCGGACTGCCGCGCCTTCACCGATCTTCGCGAGCTGCTCGCCGACGAGCGCGTCCGCATCGTTTCCATCTGCACCCCGCACCAGCTTCACGTCGAGCAGGGCGTGGCCTGCGCCGAGGCGGGCCGCCACATCCTGATGGAGAAGCCGATGGCGCTGGAGCTGGCCGGCGTCCGCGCGCTCGACGCGGCGGTGCGCCAGGCCGGCGTGAAGTCGCTGGTCAGCTTCGTGCTGCGCTGGAACCCGCTGTTTGAGACCATCCGCGCCATGCTGGCCCAGCGGCTCATCGGCCAGCTCTTCTACGCCGAAGTGGACTACATGCACGACATCGGCCCCTCTTACAGCGGCTACGAGTGGATACACAAGAAGGAGTGCGGCAACAACCTGCTCACCGCCGGCTG
The DNA here is from genome assembly GCA_038060875.1 of Acidobacteriota bacterium. Classification (GTDB taxonomy): domain Bacteria; phylum Acidobacteriota; class Terriglobia; order Bryobacterales; family Bryobacteraceae; genus JBBTDS01. The sequence goes on from JBBTDS010000342.1 coordinate 12,530, forward strand.
CCACGCGGTGGACGCCATCCGCTGGTTCGTGGGCGGCGAAGTGGTCGAGGTCTTCGCCTACGGTAACATCGGCCCGCGGAACCGCCTGCGTTATGAGTACATCACCAACAGCGTCACCGCGCTCAAGTTCGCCGGCGGCGCGATCGGCAAGGTGGGCTGCTCCATCGAATGCGTGATGCCCTACCGGTTCAACATCCTGCTGCTGGGCGAGGAGGGGACCATCCGCAACAATGAGGTCTTCACCGAGCGCTGGCCCGGTCAGAAGGGCTGGGCGGCCATCCCCACCGTCATGCCCGACAGCGCCGCGGTGACCCACCACCCGTTCGTCGGAGAGATCGACCACTTCGTCGATTGCATCCTGAGCGGCCGCGAGTCTCACTGCAACATCGCCGACGCGGTCGCCACCCACGAGATCTGCCTGGCCACGGAGATCTCGGCCCGCGAAAACCGCCCGGTGAAGCTGCCGCTGGGTTTCTGACCGCTCCTTTCAGTCGCGGCTCGGTAACGGACCCGCCTCTGCCGAGCCGCGACCGCAGCGAGTCCCACTGCAACATCGCCGACGCGGTCGCCACCCACGAGATCTGCCTGGCCACGGAGATCTCGGCCCGCGAAAACCGCCCGGTGAAGCTGCCGCTGGGTTTCTGACCGCTCCTTTCAGTCGCGGCTCGGTAACGGACCCGCCTCTGCCGAGCCGCGACCGCAGCGAGTCCCACTGCAACATCGCCGACGCGGTCGCCACCCACGAGATCTGCCTGGCCACGGAGATCTCGGCCCGCGAAAACCGCCCGGTGAAGCTGCCGCTGGGTTTCTGACCGCGATCAGACTGCGCGCGCCGCCGCGATCATCGCCCGCAGGTTCTCTGGCGGCGTGGTGGCCGGCATGGCGCAGCCGGCGTTGAGAATGAACCGCGGCGTGCCGGCGAAAACCGCCACCAGCTCGCGCGTCTTTTCCT
>JBBTDS010000342.1:13581-14748 GCA_038060875.1 Acidobacteriota bacterium
AGAATGAACCGCGGCGTGCCGGCGAAAACCGCCACCAGCTCGCGCGTCTTTTCCTCGACCAGCCGCGGCGTGCCCAGCGCCAGCACCCCGCTCGGATCCAGGTTGCCGATGAACGCCGCCCGTCCGCGCAAGACGTCGCGGGCCAGGCGCGCGCCGGTCTTGTAGTCCAGTTCCAGGGCGTCGGCGCCGGTTGAGACCATTTCCTCCAGGATGCGATCGGTCTTGCCGCAGATGTGCAGCGCATAGGGCTTCGCGAGGCCGTGCGCGCACTCGGCCATGCGCTTCTCGTAGGGCAGCGCGAACTTGCGGTACAGCCGCGGCGAAATCAGCTCCGGGCCGGCCGGGCTGTCGCCGTTCGAGACCATGTCGGCGCCGGTCTCCGCCATCAGCCGGAGGAACTGCATAGTGACATCCGCGCAGTACTCCAGCAGCTTGTGCGCCAGTTCTTCGTGCTCTTCGGCGGCGAGATCCAGCATCCACTCCTGAAGGCCCCGCATCGCGCTGGCCAGCGAGAAGGGCGCCTGGTCGCAGTTGCCGCGGACAAAGACCTCGTCGCCGAAATAGCGCTTCAGCAGGACAACCGCTTCCTGCCACACCTGCACCTGCCAGTGCCGCCGGATATCCGCCGGCTCCAGTTCGTCAACCTCCTCGATCCGCGTCAGCCGCGCTCCGCTGGCGCGGGCGGGCGCGTCCTCGGGGTAGTCGATCGGCACTCCCACCGCGCCTGCCAGCGTCACCGTATCCACGTCCACCAGCACACCGTCGTACTCGTACTCTTCCACCGCCAGGATGAACGAGCGGGCGATGGCCTGGGGATCTTCGCGGAACTGCCGCATGGTGAAGCCGGCCTCGCGGGCGGCCATCATGAAGTTGTGCAGCATGACCGGCGTACGGTCGGGTTGCTCGCCGCCGAGCGCGGCCAGGATTCGCTGGCGGCCGTTCATGGGGCCCCCGTCCCTACTCGAACGGCTTCGGGTAGGGGACGCAAACGGGGAAGGGCGAGAAGCCGATGGCGCCGTCCTTGCGCTCGTACCACAGCGGCACCTCCTCGTCCTTGGGAAAACTCAGGGTGAGGATGACGCCGGAGCCGCAGTCGCAGCCGCGCTCGCCCAGCCCGTGCGCCGCCATCGCCGCCAGCGTATGCACCACGCCGGGCCGGCAGGTCCG
>JBBTDS010000343.1:0-4434 GCA_038060875.1 Acidobacteriota bacterium
TGAGCCACGAGTTGTGCTCGCAGCTTTTCGTGTACGGAACGCTTCGTCGGGGAGTGGACAACCACTTTGCGCGCATCCTCTCCGACCACGCAACCCTGATTGGGCCCGCGACGATGCAGGGGCGCCTCTACGCGGTCGATTCGTTTCCGGGGATGATCCTCTCCCAGGACCCCGAGGAACGGGTGAAGGGCGAAGTATACAGGCTTCGCAATCCCTCGGATACGCTGCCAGTGTTGGATGGCTATGAGGGATGCGGACCTCACTATTCTCCTCCCTATGAATTCGACCGTGTTCTGTCGGTTGCCACCCTGGAGGACGGCCGGGCGATGGAGTGCTGGGTTTACGTGTACCGCGGCCGGCCGGCGGAGGAGAAAAGGATACCCTCAGGCGACTACCTCGCGAGCCTCTCGGCGCCCCTCCGCTGAATTCGGGTGTGCCCGCTCGACGGCCCCGCCCCCGCGCTGCCGGGAAAGCGATAATAGTCACCTATGGTTCGTCTCATCCTTGCTTCCCTCGCCCTGCTGCCGCTGGCGGCGGCGCAGACCGACGATCCGCTCAAGACACTTCGCAAGGAGCACCCGCGGCTGATCGCGCTGGACGGCGACCTGGAGCGCATCCGCGGGCTGATTCGCAGCCATGCGCAGGCGCGGGCGATCCACGAAAAGCTCGTCGAGGACGCCGGCAAGCTCCAGGACGCGCCGCCGGTGGAATACAGGGTCGTCGGGCCGCGGCTGCTGGCCCAGAGCCGGCGCTGCCTCGATCGCGTTTACACGCTGGCGCTGCTCTACCGGCTCGACGGAAAGAAGCAGTACCTCGAGCGGGCGCTCAAGGAACTGCGCGCGGCGGCGGCGTTTCCCGATTGGAACCCCTCGCATTTCCTCGACACGGCCGAGATGACCCACGCCTTCGCCATCGGCTACGACTGGCTGTACCACTCGCTCTCGGCCGAGGACCGCGCCTGGATCCGGCGGGCGATCATCGAAAAGGGCATCAGGCAGGCGCTGCCGATCTACGAGAAGCAGCGCGGCTGGTCGGTGAACCGCTTCAACTGGAACCAGGTCTGCAACGGCGGCATCGGGCTGGGCGCGCTGGCCATCGCCGAAGACGAGCCGGAACTGGCGCGCACGGTGGTGCGCTACGCGCTGAGGTCGATCCCGCTGGCGATGGCTTCCTACAGCCCCGACGGCGGCTGGCCCGAAGGCCCGGGCTACTGGCATTACGCCACCCGCTACAACGTCTATTTCCTGGCCGGGCTGGGCACCGCGCTGGCCGAGGATTTCGGGCTCCCGGCGATGCAGGGCTTCTCCCAGGCGGGCCGGTTCCGTGTCTACTTCAGCGGGCCGTCCAACAAGACCTTCAACTACGCCGACGCCGGCGACTCGATCGGCGGGGCGGCGGAGATGTTCTGGCTGGCGCGCACGTTCGACCAGCCGGTCTATTCCTGGCACCAGCAGCAGCGGCTGGCGCTGCCCAACGCGCGGCCGGACGCGCTCGACCTGGTGTGGTACCGGCCCGAGGCCCGCGGCCCGCGACAGGCGCGCTGGCCCCTGGACGCGCTGTTCCGCGGCGTCGAGGTCGCATTTTTCCGCAGCTCGTGGGAGGACCCCGACGCGATCTTCGCCGGCCTCAAGGCGGGCGACACAAAGGTCGGCCACAGCCAGCTTGACCTGGGCAGCTTTGTGCTCGACTTCGGCCGCCAGCGCTGGGCCATCGACCTCGGGGCCGACGATTACAACATGCCGCAGTATTTCGGCAAGCTCCGCTGGACTTACTACCGCATGAAGACGGAGTCGCACAACACGGTGCTGATCGACAACGAGAACCAGGACCCGAAGGCCGAGGCGCCGGTCGTCGCCCACCGGTTCACCCCGGCGCTCGCGATGGTGCGGGTGGACCTGGCCAAGGCCTATCCGGACCGGGTGAAGCGCTTCGAGCGGGGCGTGGCCATGGTCGGGCGCAAGCACGTGGTGGTGCAGGACGAGATCGGCGCCGCGCAGCCGGTGGAGGCCCTCTGGGGCATGGTCACCGACGCCGAAGTGAGCCTGAAGGGCGCCGCCGCCGAGCTGCGGAAGCCGGGCTGGGCGCTGGCGGCGCGCGTGCTTGCTCCGCAAGGCGCGGTGTTCGAGGTGGTCTCGACCCAGCCGCCTCCGCCGCAGAACCAGAATGCCGGCACGCGCAAGCTGGTGGTCCGTCTGCCGGGCAAGGTGACCGACCTCCGGCTGGTGGTGGCACTGACGCCGCACCGCCAGGGGCAGGCCGCGCCCAAGCTCAATTGGAAGGACCGCCCGCTGGCGCAATGGTAGCGTAAGAGTATGCGGCTGGCCGCGGTGGCCTTCTGCCTGTGCCTGGTCGCCCCGGCGCAGGACGACCTGCACCGGGCGGTCAGGGCCGGCGACCTCGAACGTGTAAAGGCGCTGCTCGAGCAGGCCGGCGACGTCAACGCGCGCGATCCGCTGGGTGGGACCCCACTGCACGATGCCGCCTGGGCCGGCCACCGCGAGATCGCAGCGCTTCTGCTGGAGCGCGGGGCCGACGTGAACGCGCGCCACACCGAGGCCGGCTCGACGCCGCTGCACTACGCCGTCATCACCAACCACCGCGATGTGGTCGAGCTTCTGCTCGACAAGGGCGCCGATGTGCACGCCCGCTACCGCTCCGGCGCGACCGCGCTGCACCTGGCGGCCAGCCGGGGCTACCGGGAGATTGTCGAGCTGCTGCTGGCGCGGGGTGCGAGCCTCAAGGCCGTTGACGAAAACGGCGCCACTCCGCTGGATGACGCCTGCTGGAAAGGCCACGCCGACGTGGTGCGGCTGCTGGTCGCCCGCGGCGCCGCCTTCCGCCGCCCGTCGGCCGAGACCGGGGCCACGCCGCTGCACGTAGCGGCCGTCAAGGGCCACCGCGAGGTGGTCGAGGCGCTGCTGGAAGCCGGCGCCGACATCAACGCCAGGGACAAGGCCGGCTCGACGCCCTTGGACGAAGCCCTGCGCTACCGCCACGGCCGCGTGGTTGAGCTGCTCTTAAAAAAAGGCGCCACTCTACAGGGCGGATTGTCGGCCGGCGGCCACCGCTTGCAGGAAGCCGTGCTGCGGGGACAGGCGGACGTGGTGCGCATCATCCTGGACAGCGGCGCCGATCCCGCCATGCGCACGCCGCAGGGATCGACACTGCTGCACGATGCCGCCCTCAAGGGTCACCGGGACATTGTCGATCTCCTGCTGGAGCGGGGCGCGCCGGTGAATGCCAACAACAGCGCGGGCGGTACGCCGCTGCATGACGCCGCGCTGGGAGGAAACACCACGGTGATGGCGCTGCTCGTGAGCCGCGGCGCCCGGGTCAACGCGCGCGACCGGGAAGCCGGGGCCACGCCCCTGCACCATGCGGCCTCCTGGGGGCGGCGCGAGGCCGCCGCGCTGCTCATCGAAAACGGCGCCGACGTCAACGCGGCGAACAAGGCCGGCCGCACACCGCTGGCCGTGGCCCTGGAAAACGGTCAGGCCGAGGTGGCGGAGTTGCTGCGCCTCAAAGGGGCAAAGGAATAGGAAGAGACCACGGTTCGATCCCAAAGGCCGGCGGTACAATCAAAGGTGGAGGCCGTCCGAAGGAGCCTCTATGCAGACCGGTTCGATCCGCAAGGTGGGTGAACTGCCCGTCGCAGTTCGGGAGGCCATCGAAAGCATGCTAGGTCGGGTGCTGCACGAAGACGAGTCCGTGAGCATCAAAACGTACCGCCCCAAGGAGGCGCCCGAGGGTCCAGCTCGCGAGGCGGCTTACCGCCGTCTGCTGGCGCGCGTTGAGAAGACGGCGAGGAGAGCGAGGGACTTGCCGGAGGCCGAACTGGACCCAGCGGTTGATGAGGCGGTCGATTCGGTGCGCCACCATCCGAAATGAGGATCGTCATCGACACGGCGGTTCTCGTTCGGAAATCACCCCAGATTGCAGGCTCTTTACCCCCTCAATCCGACTGAAATCCAAGAGCACATCGACGCACTGATCCGCGTCGCGCAGATCGTCGATCCGATCGTCAGGGAGCCGGTGGTGCTCAAGGACCCCAAGGACGATCCCGTCATCCATACAGCCGTAGACGGAGGGGCCGAGGTGCTTTGCACTCTCGATCGGGACTTCTTCGAGCCCGCTGTCCTCGAGTTCTGCCGCAAACACGGAATCTCCGTGATGAGCGACGTTGAGCTTCTAAGGTTACTGTGAGCTGGTGTGTGTGACTCCGGCAGCCGGCCGCGCACTTCTTCTCGCCGGGGTTTGACCGTGCGTTGGTTTCTTGGCATCGGCCGGCAGCGCCGTCCCATATCTCCCGAGGAGCTTCCTAAAATCCTCGGCGACGGCTCTCGCCATCTTGCTCGAATCGCTCACGTCGAGATCGGACCACACTAGTGTCCGGCTATCGCTTCGGGGCCGGCCGATAACTCCAATGCTGTCATG
>JBBTDS010000344.1:0-10244 GCA_038060875.1 Acidobacteriota bacterium
TGTGCGGCCCGCGGCAGGGGAACTCCATGTAGGGGCCGATGTTCGGAATCGCCGAGGCGAAAGCCAGGATGTTGACGGCGGCCGCATCGGTCTGGGTGTTGTGGGGGACGATCCACATCTTGGCGGCGCGGGCCATGCGGGCCACTCGGGCGGCGCGGATAATGCCGCCGTGGTAATTCAGATCGGGCTGGACGATGTCCACCACCCGGTTTTGGATCATCCACTGAAAGCGCCACAGGCTGGCGTCCTGCTCGCCGCCGGCCACCGGGATGGAGAGGGCGTCGGCCACCCGCTTGGTTTCGCCGAGCTCCTCCCAGGGGCAAGGTTCCTCGAAGAAACCGCACTTGAGATCCTCGAGCATGCGGCCGACCTCGATGGCGACTTTGGAGTCGTAAGAGCCGTTGGCGTCGGCGTAGATGATCATGTTGTCGCCGAGCCGCTTGCGGGCCAGCGGCATCATGCGCCTGGTGCGGCCCGGGTAGGCATCGGCATTGCGGCTCATGCGGCCGCCGATCTTGAACTTGACGGCTTTGGCGTTGGTGAGCGCGGCCGCCTTGACGTAGACTTCGACCTCCTCCTCGGCGGTCGTCTCGCGGCCCGAGCCCGAGAGGTAGACGGGAATCTCCTTGCGGATCACGCCGCCCAGCAGCTCGCCGACCGGCTTGCCGGCAACCTTGCCCAGTAGGTCGAAAAGGCTCTGCTCGACGAAGGCGACCGGGCACCAGAAGGGCTGGCCGGCCATCTTGTAGTTGGCGATGTAGACCTGGTCGATGAGCGACTCCAGGTCGCGCGCGTCCTTGCCGACGAAGTGCGGGATCACGCGGCGCAGCAGGATGGGGATGAAATCCTCGACCTGCTTGGTGCGGGCGATGCCGGTGGCGCCGTCGGTCGCGGTGGCGCGGACCAGGTACGCCGAGCCGTTGCGCAGCAGCTCGATGGAGGCGATCTTGACCGGCGCGCGCGAGACCTTGTGAAGGTCGAACAGCGGCTGCTCGTAGTCGGGGACGGTGCGCGGCGGATCTTTGTCGGTCTGCGCCGCCAGCGCGGCGGCGGAGGCATGGAGGAATGCGCGGCGGTGGAGTGCCATGCTGCTAGTGAAACACACCTGCACACCCGAATTCAGAGGGCCTGCGAGTTGCGCATCAGCCGCGGGTCCGATTCCGGCGCGTCGGCTCCATGCGCTTCTTGGACAGCACTCCCCGGCCGGCGCTTCTTTGGCTTCCCTTTCGAGAGTCAAGCCATTTCCTCAGAGACTGGGGGCTCTCTCCTGACCGCCGCCCGGCCAACAGACCAGCCACAGTCAGATCTTCGTCAAGATCCGGCCAATGGATGTAAGCGCCGTCCCCAAAGATCTCAAAATGGTTGCGCTCCCGCGGCGCGCCGTGCCAAAGACGAGGAAACCAAACCAGCGGCACAACAATGGTCCGACCATCCACCAGGTCAACACTCAAGGCTTCGGCGCTCAGCCTCGCCGATCGAGCCCGGGCTTCCTGTACTTCAACGACCAAAGAACTCATACCAGCTTTTGAGAAATCGCTCCCGATGCTCCTGAACGAGCTTCACAATTGCACCAAGCTCCGCTCGGCTGAAGCCCCCGGCACGCTCCAGGGCGACGGGATCCAACCAGTATTTTGCCACCATGTTCTCACGCCTGACGTGGACGTGGGGAGGCTCGCTCCGATCCAAGGACACGAAGAAGAAGCGATACGAGCGTATTCTGAGAACCGTCGGCACGCCATCGCAATTCTATCCTACCGAGTCGAGGTTAGCACGGGCTGGCCCCCCCATGGGGCTCGGCGAGGGCCCGGGTGATCGCTGGCCGCTGATGGCTGAGGGGTTCCTCGCGGCCCCGGAACCGCTACAATAATCGGCTTGTGGCTATTCCCGAATCGGCAACGGCCTTCATGGCCGGGCAGGTGGAGCGCGTGCGCCGGGGCAAGCGGAAGCGGATCGTGTTCCCCGAGGGGGAGGACCCGCGGATCTACGTGGCCGCCGCACGGCTGGCGCGCGAGCGCCTGCTCGAGCCGATCCTGATCGGACGCAAGCCGGCACAGGCCGACGCCGGGCTGACGTTCATCGATCCCGAGACGTCGCCCGAGACGCCGCGATACGCCGCGCTCTACCTCAAGCGGCGCGCGGGGCGCGGGGTGAGCGAGCGCGAGGCGGCGCGCATCGCCCGCCGCCCGCTCTACTTCGCGGCGCTGATGGTGGCCGCCGGCGACGCCGACGGCACGGTGGGCGGCGCGACCACCAGCACCGCCGAGACCGTGCGGGCCGCGCTGCACTCGATCGGCGCCGCGCCGGCGGTGCGGACGGTATCGGGCTTCTTCATCATGGCCGCGCACCAGCGCCAGTTCGGGCACAACGGCCTGTTCGTGTTCTCCGACTGCGCGGTGCTGGTGACGCCATCGGCCGCGGAGCTGGCCGACATCGCCATCGCCGCCGCCGCCAGCACGCGCACTTTGCTGGAGGCAGAGCCGGCCGTGACCATGCTGGGATGTTCGGTTGAGGCGATCGCGGACGACCGGGCGGCGGAAACGGTGAGCGCGGCGCTGGAGACGATCCGCGCCCGCGAGCCGAAGCTGCGGGTGGAGTGCGGCGTCGATGCGGCCGCGGCGGTGGCCGCCGGCGCCAACACGCTGATCTTCCCCAACCTCAACTCGGGCAACATCTGCTACAAGCTGGTGGAGCGGTTCGGCGACGCGGCAGCCATGGGGCCGTTTCTGCAAGGGCTGGCCAAGCCGGCCAACGATCTCTCGCGCGCCTGCACGGCCCAGGATGTTTACAGCGTCGCCATCGTCACCGCCTCGCAGGCGGAGGAGCAGCCGTGAAGATCCTGGTGCTCAACTGCGGCAGCTCCTCGGTGAAGTTTGCGTTGGTGGAGACGGGCGATGCCGGCCTGCTGGCGCGGGGCCTGGCGGAGCCGATCGGGGCCGCCGCCGGATCGGTGTCGTGGGAGACGCGCGGGCGCTTCCGCACCACGGCCGCGCTGCCGGACCACAGCGAGGCCATCCGGATCGCGCTCGACTGTCTCCTTGACCCCGATCGCGGCGCCATCCGGACGCTGGCGGAGATCGAAGGCGTCGGGCACCGGATGGTGCACGGCGGGGAGCACTTCAGCGGGTCGGTCGCCATCGACGAGGCGGTCCTGCGGGCGATCGAGGAATGCGCGGCGCTGGCGCCGCTGCACAACCCGCACAATCTCAGCGGCTACCGGGCGAGCCGGCGGCTGCTGCCCGCGGCGGCGCAGGTGGCTGTGTTCGACACCGCGTTTCACCAGACGCTGCCGGCCAGGGCTTACACCTATGCGCTGCCGCATGAACTCTGCGCGCGCCACAAGCTGCGGCGCTATGGCTTTCACGGCACCTCGCACCGCTACGTGGTCCAGCGGTTCGCGGAGATCCAGGGCGGCGCACCAGCGGCGTACCGGCTCATCACCTGCCACCTCGGCAACGGCTGTTCGATGACGGCGGTGGACCGGGGCCGCTCCGTGGATACGAGCCTGGGCTTCACCCCGCTGGAGGGTTTGGTGATGGGCACCCGCTCGGGCGATGCGGACCCGGGCATGCTGCTCCAGCTTATGGAGTGGGAACAGCTCAGCCCCGGGCGGATGCTCTCGCTTCTGAACAAGGAGAGCGGCCTGCTCGGCATCTCGGGGATCTCCAACGACATGCGCATCGTGCTCGAGCACGCCGGCGGCGGTAACGAGCGGGCGCGGCTCGCGGTGGAGGTTTTCTGTTACCGCATCCGCAAGTACATCGGGGCGTACTTCGCCGTGCTCAACGGCGCCGACGCGGTCGTCTTCACCGGCGGCATCGGCGAGAACGCGCCGGAGATCCGCGCCCGCGCCTGCGAGTCGCTCGAGGCGCTGGGAATCCGGATCGACCCGGCGAAGAACGCGGCTGCGGTTGGCGCGGAGATGGACATCTCGGCGGACGGCGGGGCGACGCGCGTCTGGGTGATTCCCACGAACGAGGAACTGCTGATCGCGCGGGATACGGCGTGGTGCATTGAGGAGAGCAAGTGATGCGAACTTACAGAGCGGCGGCGATCGGCCGCACCGGACGGGGCGGCTACGGGCACAACCTCGACCTGGTGTGGAAACAGTTTCCCAACGTGCAGATTGTCGCGGTGGCCGACGAGAATCCGGACGGATTGAAGAAGGCCGCCGAGCGGCTGGGCGCGCGGGCCACTTACTCCGATTACCGGCAGATGCTGCGGCAGGAGAAGCCGGACGTGGTTTCGATCGGGCCGCGCTGGGTGGACTGCCACCTGGAGATGGTGCTGGCGGCGGCCGAGGCGCGCGCCTCGATTTACATGGAGAAGCCGATGGCGCGCACGCCGGCCGAGGCCGACCGCATGATCGAGGCCTGCGACCGCGCCGGGGTCAAGCTGGCGGTGGCCCACCAGATGCGCATCGCGCCGATTCTGGACCTGGCGCGCAAGCGCCTGGCCGAGGGCGCCATCGGCCAGCTCCAGGAAATGCGCGGGCGCGGGAAGGAGGACAAGCGCGCCGGCGGCGAGGACCTGATGGTGCTCGGCACGCACGTCTTCGACCTGATGCGCCAGTTCGCCGGCGACCCGCTGTGGGTGGCGGGCCAGGTGACGGCGCAGGGCGTGGATATCCAGCGGCACGACGTGCGCGAGGGCAACGAGGGCCTCGGCCCGCTGGCCGGCGACGCCATCACCGGCATGTACGCGTTCCGCGGCGGCATCAACGGTTACTTCTCCTCGCGGGCGAGCGACGAGATCAGCGGCGCGCGCTGGGGCCTGGACCTCTACGGCAGCCGCGGCCTCATGACCATCCGCGCCGACATGTCGCCGGTGGTGCACATCTGCTCCACGGTGAAGTGGACCGACGCCCCATGGGAGCGGCTGGCGCTGCCCGGCGAACAGCCGCCGCGCGACACCAACGAAGCCAACCGCGCGCTGGTGGCCGACCTGCTGGAGGCGATCGAGCAGAACCGCGAGCCCCGCGCCAGTGGGCGCGAGGCCCGCTGGACGATCGAGATGGCCCTGGCGCTCTACGAATCGCAGCGCCTTGGCGGGCGGGTGTATTTCCCGCTGCGGCGGCGCGAGCATCCGCTGCTGAGCTAGCGGGCCGTGGTTAAATTAGTGAAAGCGTAGCCTGTCACCGAATTTATGCGGCATCGCGTCAAGAGCCTGGTGTTTCCGCTCGCCGTGATCGCGTACCTGGCGGCCAGCTACCTGGCACCGGCCGGCTTGCTCTCAATGCTGCTGGCGTTTGTGGCTTTCGTGAGCGGGGTGGCGGTGGCAGTCCGCTTAGTGCGCACCGGGACGCGGCGGGCGATCTGGCGGCTGCGCAACCGGCTGCTGGTGACGTACCTGTTCATCGCGGTGGTGCCCCTGGCGCTGATCCTGGCGCTGGCCGAGCGGGGCGCCTGGATGCTCACCGGGCAGATAGCCGCCCATCTGGTCACCACGGCGCTGGATCAGCGAGCCCGGTCGCTGATGGCGCTGGCCGAGGGGCTGGCGGCCACGCCAACCGCTAATCTGCGCGATCGCCTCCGCTGGTCCGGGCCCTACTTCCGCGCGCAGAGTCCCGGCCTGGAGGTACTGGTGCGCCGGCGCTCGGAGTGGCGGTACCCGGAAGATGCCTCCGTCACGCCGCCTCCCGCAGGCTGGCCCAGCCGCGGCGGCGTGGTCCTCAAAGGCGGTGTTTTCCATCTCTGGGCGCACGCCGTTGAGGGCGAGACCGAAGCGACGCTGCTTGCGCCGCTGGGCCGGGACCAGCTCGGCGAGCTGGTGCCGATGCTGGGTGAGGTATTGATCCCCCAAGACCGGCCCGAGGCGCCGCGGCTTGGCCAGCGCGACCGCCTGCCGTCCCCGGTCAGCCCTTTCGACACGGACGTGACTTACCTGGCGCCGGTCGAGGTGGCCATCTGGGACCAACCGGGGAGGGTCGAGAGGCGGACGCTGTTCATCCACACCCGCTACTCAGCGGTGCTGCGCACGGTCTTCGGGCAGGCGGTCGAGTGGCGCGGAGGCGTCACCATGGCCTACTACGCCACCGTCATCTTCCTGGCGATCTCCATCGCCTTCCTGATCGTGGAGCTGGTGGCGCTGATCATTGGCATCAGCCTCACCCGCACCGTCACCGGCGCGGTGCACAGCCTTTACGAGGGCACCCAGAAGGTGATGCTCGGCGAGTTCTCACACCGGATCGCCGTGCGCGGCAACGACCAGCTCGCCCAGTTGAGCACCTCCTTCAACCGCATGACCGAGAACCTGGAACGGCTGGTGGAGGTGGCCAAGGAAAAGGAACGCCTGCAATCGGAGCTGGAGATCGCCCGCGAAGTGCAGAACCAGCTCTTCCCGCGTGTGCTCCCGGAGGCGCGCACCTTGAAGTTGACGGCCTGCTGCCATCCGGCCCGCATAGTGTCGGGCGACTACTACGACTACCTGAACCTCCAGGACTCCCGGCTGGCACTGGCGATCGGCGACGTGGCCGGCAAGGGTATCTCGGCGGCGCTGCTGATGGCCACTGTGCAATCGACCATGCGGGCGCAGTTGCTCACCGGGCGCGAGCTGGCGGCCGCGGCCGGCAACGGCGGCTCGCAGGCGGTGCTCTCCACCGCGACGCTGGTTTCGCGGCTCAACCAGCACCTGTACGCCTTCACCCCGCCGGAGAAGTTCGCCACCTTCTACTTCGCGCTTTACGACGACGCGACCGGGCTGCTTACCTACACCAACGCCGGGCATCCGCCGCCGGTGCTCGTCCGCCGCGGAAACCCGAGCAGACTGGAAGTGACCGGGATGATCGTGGGCGCATTCCCGTTTGCGCATTACGAGGAAAGCTCGCTGCGGCTGGAGAGCGGAGACCTGCTGGTGTGTTTCACCGACGGGGTGACCGAGCCGGAGAACGAATACGGCGAAATGTACGGCGAGGAGCGGCTGATCGAGCTGCTGGTGAAGAACGCCGAGCGCGAAGGCGGAGAGATCATCGCTTCGGTGACCGAGGCGGTACGCCAATGGACCGGTTCGCCGGAGTTGCAGGACGACATGACCATGCTGCTGGCCAGGAGGTTGTAGCGCCGCCATGAGCCGGATGAGGCGCCGCCTGATATATGTCGGCCTGGCCATCCTTTCCGTCTTGCTGACCGGCACGGTCGGCTTCACGCTGATCGAAGGCTGGCATCCGTTCGACGCCTTTTACATGACGCTGATCACCATGACCACCGTCGGCTACAAAGAGGTCCACGACTTAAGCCAGGCGGGACGGGTGTTCAACGCGTTCATCATCGGCTTTGGCGTAACCATCATCTTCCTGGCGATGGGCGCCATGACCCAGAGCCTCATCGAGGTGGAGCTGGGCGAGATCTTTGGGAGGCGGCGGGCCAAACGCATGATTGACAAACTGGAGAACCATTACATCGTCTGCGGGTTCGGCCGGGTGGGCCGGGCAGCGGCGCGGGAGCTTCAGCGGGCCGGAGTGCCGTTGGTGGTGGTGGACCGCAGCCCGGAGCGGGTGGAGCAGGCCATCCGGGCCGGGATGCTGGCCGTGGCCGCCGATTCGACGCGCGACGAGACGCTGCGCGAAGCCGGCGTCACTCGCGCCAGCGGGCTGATTGCCGCGCTGACCACCGACGCCGACAATCTCTTCGTGATCCTGTCGGCCAAGACGCTGAACCCCGGGCTCAAAGTGGCCGCGCGGGCGGGCGAGGAGGAAGCCGAGCAGAAGCTGCGCCGCGCCGGCGCCGACACCATCTTCGCACCTTACACCAACACCGGCCATTTGATGGCGCTCTCGCTGCTCCAGCCGCACGTGGTGCAGTTCCTCGACGTGACCACCGGAAGCATGGGGCTGAACGTCGGCATCGAGCAGGTGCGCGTGGCCGAAGCGAGCGAGCTGGCCTCGCGGTCGCTCAAGCAGATTCAACTGCGGCGCGACCTGGGAGTGATCGTGCTGGCCATCCGCAAGGCTTCCGGCGAGATGCTGTTCAACCCGCCGGCCGAGGCCGTGATCGAGAGCGGCGACTACCTGATCGTGATGGGCGAGCACGAGAATCTGCGCAAGCTGGAGACGCTGTTGACGGGGGTGAGCGCATGAAGGTGCTGACCGCCGCCCAAATGCGCGAGGTGGACCGGCGCACCATCGCGCTGGGCATTCCAGGGATCGTACTGATGGAGAACGCCGGCCACCGCGTGACGGAGTTTCTCGCGGAGACGTTCGCGCCGCTCAGCGCGCACCGCGTGGCGATCCTGTGCGGCAAAGGGAACAACGGCGGCGACGGCATGGTGGTGGCGCGGCAGCTTTTCACCCGCTTCCGGCCGCGGGCGCTTCACGTAGTGCTGGTTGGCGAGCCGGCCGAGCTGAAGGGCGAGGCGGCCGAGAACTACCGCATGCTCGAGGTGGCCGGCTGCGCGGTGGAGCGCGAGCTCACGCCCGAGATGGGTGAGGCCACCATCGTGGTAGATGCGCTGCTAGGCACGGGCCTGAAAGGACCGGTGACGGGCGCGCTGCTCGATCTGATCCGTGAGATCAACACCGGCTTCCCGCGGGCCAAGGTCGTGGCGGTGGACATGCCGTCCGGGCTGGAGAGCGACTCGGCGACGAGCTCGGGCGAGACGGTGCGGGCGGATTACACGGTGACGTTCACCGCTCCCAAGGTCGGCCAGGTGTTGCCGCCCAACTGCGCGCGGGTAGGCCGGCTGCATGTCGCCGCCATCGGCAGCCCGCCGGAGTTTTACGAAGACGACGACTCGATCTTCCTGTCGCTGGTGGAGTCTTCGGACCTCAAGCGGCTGTTTGGCCCGCGCGTGCCCTGGGCGCACAAGGGCGACTTCGGGCACGTGCTCGTCATTGGAGGCTCGCGCGGCAAGACCGGCGCGGCGGCGATGGCCGGCATGGCCGCGCTGCGCGCGGGCGCGGGGCTGGTGACGGTGGCCTCGGCGGCCTCGGCCATCCCGGTGATTGCCTCCCACGCACCCGAGCTGATGACCGAGCCCCTGCCGGAGACCGAGGCCGGCTCGATCTCGACGGGCAGTTTCGCCCGGCTGGCCGAGCTCATTGAGAACAAGGATGTGGTGGCGCTGGGTCCCGGGCTGGGCACGCATCCGGAGACGGTGGCCGTGGTGCGGCGGCTGGTTGAAGAGTTCCCGCAGCCGATGGTGATCGACGCCGACGGCCTGAACGCCCTCGTAGGGCAGGCCTCCAGCCTGCCACGGGGTGTCCGCATCTACACCCCCCACCCCGGCGAAATGGCGCGACTGACCGGCACAACGACAGCCGAGGTGCAGGCGGGCAGAGTGGGCGTCGCGCGCGGGTTCGCAACCCAGCACAAGGTGATCCTGGTGCTGAAGGGCTACCGCTCGCTGATCGCTTCGGCGGACGGGCAGGTCCGGGTCAACCCCACCGGCACGCCGGCGCTGGCTAAGGGCGGCAGCGGGGACATTCTCACCGGCGCTATCGCCGGCCTGCTGGCGCAGTTCCCGCGGGAGCCGGAGCTGGCGGCGACGGCCGGCGTCTACCTGCACGGGCTGGCTGGAGAGCTGGGGGCGGCCCAGCTTGGCGAGCAGGCGCTGATTGCCACCGATTTGCTGCGGTTCTTTCCGGAGTCGATGCGTGCCATCCGAGCGGCTACCAGCCGCGGCTAGGCGCTGCGCGCACCGGCGGCACATCACTGGACATGGGAAACGGTCATGACGTTTGCTGGAGAGCGGGTGTTCCTGACCGCCTCTGAAGAGGAGACGATCGCGCTCGGTGAGCAACTGGCGCGGGAGCTGCCGGTGCGCGCGGTGGTGCTGCTCATCGGCGAGCTGGGCGCCGGAAAGACGACCATTGCCAAGGGGTTCGTCAAGGGCCTCGGCGCCGCGGATCCTGAAGAGGTCACGAGCCCGACCTTCACCCTGGTCCACGAGTACGGGCGCGGGCCGAAGGTGTATCACGTGGACCTTTATCGCGTAGAGCGGCCCAGCGAACTGGAGACGCTGGGCCTGGACGACCTGCTCGACCGCGAGGCGGTGGTGCTGGTGGAGTGGGGCGAGAAGTTCCCCCACCTGTGGCCGGAGGAGCGGATCGAGGTCCGGCTGCATGCGTTGGATGATGAGCGGCGGGAGATCACGGTGAGCAGCCTTGGGCGGTAGTATATGGGGGAAATGTTGCTCGAGGATCTGAAAACCCAGATCGCCAGCCGCCAAGCGGTGGTGATTGTCGGGGCGGGCGTGTCAATCAGCGCTACCGGCAACCAGCAGTGCGCCTCGTGGACGGGCTTGATTCGGCA
>JBBTDS010000345.1:0-18539 GCA_038060875.1 Acidobacteriota bacterium
CCGGAGAACGCCATTGCCTTACCTGCGACAGTTTGCGGCCATGCCGCGCTGTGCCTGTAACCGTGTAAGGGACAAGAAGCAGCGCCACAAGGCCGGCTGCGCGATCCATACTCCACATTGGCTTCGCGAAAGCAGTATACCTCGCTTGCACCGAGCGCCTGTACCGGCGCGGCCGGCTGACCGACGACGACCTGGACGCGCAGATGGATGAGATCGGCAAGGAAGAAGCCGCCCTCGAAGCGCAGATTGCCGAACTGCGCGGCAAGATTGCGGGCGCCGATTCGATTGGTGTAACCATCAGCTCTGCGCAAGCGCTGTTGGAGAGACTCCGGAAACGTCTCGACCAGCCGATGCCGCTTCATCAGTTACAATCCGCTGGCACCGGCGAACGGTTGGGCCGAGCGGCTGGTCTGGTCTCGTAGTCCGCGTCCCTGACTGGCGCCCATTGTGGGCCCGCGACATTCTGGGGAGTGCCGGCCCGATCTGGCCGGGTCGAGCGCCAGGACATCGGCGGCGCCAGGCTCAACGTGCTTCTCAACCGGGCCGCGGAACTCCCGCGCAAACGCAACTGAAACCGGCGCCTCGGGTGGAGTATCCTGATCGGGAGGTCCGAATGAGAGACTCCCATTGGAATTTGCGCGACCACTGCCGGCTCACCCGGCGCTACTTCTACCTATTGGGCGGTATGGGGGCCGCCGCCTGGAAAGCATCGCCGCTCGCGGCTCTGAACCCCGCCGCGCACCCGGAACTGCGCCAGGCCATCGCTCGGCTGCAATACTTCACGCCTGTCGAAGAGATCAAGATCGTCCTTGATAAGGGCAAGGCCGGTGTGGCCCAGTTCTCCCCCGAGCGCCTGCGCGAAGCCGGACTTGCCCCAGAGAGCTGGACTCTCGAGATTGACGCCGACCCTGGGGGCGGTAGCGTAATCGAAGCGCCCGTCACGCTCGACTGGAGGGGTCTCATGGCCCTGGCGGAGAAGCATGCTGTGCGCTTCCCGCACGTCTGTGTGTGCGCCAATGGCGCCGACCCGTTTCACATGACGCTGTGGGAGGGCGTGCCGCTTCGCGAGATCGTCTGGCTGACAAAGCCCAAGGGCAGCATCCGCCGGGTCCGATACGAAAGCTATCATCCACCTGAAGCGCGCCCGTTCCAGGCGTCCTTGCCGCTGTCGCAGGTGCTTGAAACCGCGCCCGGCCAGATGCCGGTCATCCTCGCGTATAGGATGAACGGCCAACTCATCCCCGCGGGCAAGGGAGGGCCGGCGCGCGTCATCGTCCCCGGCTCCTACGGCGGCAAGCTGATCAAGTGGGTGCGCCGCATCCTGCTGACAAACGACTACAAGTCCACCGATTCGGACGCCGAATTGGACAACGACACCGAAAGCCCTCTGAAGACGCGTGCCCGCTTTATCCACGTACCCGGAGAAGTGCCCGCCGGAATGCCCGCCGCCCTGACCGGGTATGCGCAGGTAGGTGTCTCCGGCTTGGCCAAGGTGCAATACTGCGTGCGCTCTCAAAGGGAGCCCTGGCCCGTGGACGATCCCAACCTCACGAAAGCCGATTGGAAGGACGCAGCCATCCTGCCGCCGCCGTCTAACTGGGGTGGGGGACTACCCGGCGGCAAACTACCGGCCGGCACGAAGATCGTCGACCCGAAAACCGGCCAGCCTCGCGATTGGCCCCTGCGCCACACGATTGCCCACTGGGCTGCACTGATTCAACCGCTCGCGCCCGGCGCCTACGAGTTGGCTTGCCGCACCATCGACCTCAACGGCATCGCCCAGCCCATGCCTCGCCCATTCCTCAGAAGCGGTGTCACCGCCATACACCGCCTCGCGCTGGTTGTCAAGGCGTAGTGCGAGCCCGCGCCTTCTCGCCGTTGACGGGGGCCGCGTATCCGTGCGCCCTGCTACGGTCGCGTCCCACGCAGCAGTTGATCGGTAAACTCGAACAGCACCTTGGTGACCGCGTCTCCGGCGGCGCCGAGATCACGATCGAGTTTGACGTGATCGGTTCCTTCGGCTCCGAACAGCTTGGCGGGAACGCCAGCCTGATCAAGGGCCGCCCATAGCCGGTAAGCCTGCGCGGTGGTGTCGGTGTGATCGGCCACGTGGAGGAGCAGGAACGGCGGTATGCCTCTGTTGGGCGCGACATGATTCACCGCGGACAGTTCGCGTTGCCGTTCGAGGTTTCCGAACTTCTCCGGGTGGCCCATCTTCGGTGGCGGCTGTTTGAGGCTCTTGCGGCGGGCGGTCGCCGTGGCGACCTGTAGCGGCACGTCATAGGTGTCGCCGTCCACGGGCACGCAACCCTTGATGCTCGTCCGCGGCACACCCTCCGCTTCGATGTACCGGCTGTCGGCGCAAAGCAAAGCCGCCAGTTGCGCGCCAGCGGAATGTCCCATGAGGAAGATCCGGCTGGGGTCGCCACCGTGCCGGGAAATGTTCGCATGCACCCATCCGACCGACTTCGCTACGTCGCGCACGATCGTGTCCATGATCACGTCGGGGATGAAACGATAGTTCACGGGCACGAAGACGAAACCCTTTTCGACGAACGCTGCAGGTTTGTAGTGCATCTCATTCTTGCTGCCCCGCATCCAGCCGCCGCCGTGAACCCACACGACGACGGGCAGGTTCGATCCGGTTGGCGGCGCGTATACGTCGAGCAGTTGGCGCTCGTTCCTGGGCTCGGCGTAGGCGATGTCGCGTTCTACGCGAGGTATCGTCTGAGCGGGCGCCACCGCGGGGATGAAGGCCGCGCACGAGGTCAGAAACATGAAGATCCGGTGCATTCGAATGATCCTTTCGATGCTGATCATGATACCGCCCCGACGTTATCCGCGTAGGGGGTCGAAGCCCGAGCACCGGCGCGCCGGGTTCCTGCGAATTCCGAGATAATCTCCGGAGAGTAGCCGGTCGGGACCGCGAAACCCGATTCCGGAGATACTCGAACAAGGAGAATTGAAATGGTCTGGACCAAGGCGGCTTGCACGATGGCGGCCGTGGCGCTGGTGGCCGGCGCGGCCGACCGCCGCGCCGCCGTTCGGGAGAGGGCGTCGGCGCTGGCGGACTTCCAGGGGCAGCGAATTCCCGAAGCTGGCTCCGAGGTCATGCTCCAGGCACGCGAGATCGCCTCGGGCACCGTCTTTTTCTACGGCCGCACGCCGGTGCGGGTCGGGCTGAGCGCCATCGACTGGAGCGGCAAGCAGATCCGCCACCAGGAGTGGCCCGCGCAACTGAACCGCTTCTTTCACCTGGAGCCGCTCGCGGCCGCCTACAAATCGACCGGCGACGAGCGGTACGCGCGCGCGGCCCGCGCCTGCATCGAAGACTGGATCCGGCAATCTCACTACGACTCGCCGGCTGCTTTCCAGCCCGGCGACAGCGGTCTGAACATGAGCATCCGGCTTGGCACCAGCGTGCACGGCGGCTGGGGCGGTACGCTGCCCGTGTTTCTTGGGAGTGCCGCGTTCGACGACCGCTTTCTCGACATGCTCTTCCAATCGATGGATGGGCAGGCGGTCTTCCTCTCCTCGCACCTGACCGCGGCCGGCAACTGGCGCATCTCGGAACTGGATGCGCTGGTTTTCACCGCCTTGCGCTTCCCCTTTCTGCCCCACGCTCCCAGCCTGCTCGCGGCGGGCACGGCCGGCATGCGCAGCGCGCTGGCGACGCAGTTTCTCCCGGACGGCGTGCACATCGAGCGCACACCCAGCTATGCGAAGTGGATGACGACCGTGCTCGCGAACTATTACGAAGTCGAACGGCTGTTCCCGGCGGTGAAGACCGGCGCGGACCGCGCCAGGCTGGCACTGGCGCTCGACTACGCGGCCCAGTCGGACCTGTGTGGCTTCAACGACTCGGTCGCGCCCGCCCGCGATCCGGTCGAGCTTCCCGGCCTCGCCTTTCGCGCGGACACCATTCGTCGGCTCAAGCTGGACCTCCCGGCGTTGCCGCCGCTGGAACAGGTTTTCCCGGCGGCCGGGCAGATCTTTCTCCGATCGGCCTTCCAGCCCGCCGCCGACTACCTCGCGTTCGATGCCAGCACGTGGGGCGGCGGGCACAGCCACCTCAGCCGGCTTTCGTTTCTGTTCCGCTCTGGCGGCCGGATGCTGCTTGCCGATCCCGGCATCCTGAATTATGAAATGAGCGATCCGCTGGCGGCCTACGGCAAGTCGACCCCCGCCCACAGCACACTGAACATCGGGGGACTGAGCCAGTCGGGAGCCGATGCGCAGTTGCTCCACACCGCGTTCACGCCGGATGTCGCGCTGATCCATGCACACTACCAGGGGGGCTACTGGCCTGGCCCGTATACCTGGAGCTTCCGCCGCCGTGGGGCCGGCAGCTACGGAGACCACCAGAGGATCCTGCTGTGGATCAAAGGCGCCTATCTGCTGGCGCTCGATGCGATGGGCGCCGACCCCGGCTCCGAAGTTCACAACGTGTGGCAGCTTGGGCCAATGGACAAGTGGTCCTCCGATGCCGCCGCGTTTTCGTGGTGGTCGGAGAATGGCGACGCGAACCTGTTTTTGCAGCTCGTCAGCCCGCCGCCGAAGGCGGCCATGCAGTGCTTTGAAGGCAGCCGCGAGCCGCTGCGCGGCTGGGTCGGTTGGCACGGCAACGACGCGCTGCCCGCGCCACAGGTCGAGTTCCGCTATCCGGTCGAGAGTTCGGCGCCGGTGGTCTCGGCCGTTCTCCTCGTTCCCTATTCCGGAACCGCCCGACCGCGCTATGCCATTGCCGGAGACCACGACCTTTCTCGTGGCGCCGTCCACCATTTGGAGATCCGGCTGCCGGACGGCTCCCTGGACTCGCTGGCCTGGACTCCCGGCCTCGCCCTGCCGGTGGACGATACTGAGGCAACCCTCGTCTGGACCCGCAAAGACGCAACCGGCCGCGAGCTGAAGCGCTTCTCCTGGCCCACCAGTGGTCCACGCTAGGCCCGGCCGCGTGACGACGCTTCCGGAGGAGGTGCCTGGGTCTGAAGATGCTCCAGCCGGAGGTGGCTGGGCGGATCGAGGAGGACGAAACCACCGCCGGCAACTGGGGGAGGGCTATGTGCCCGATGTGCTGTTGGTAGCGCGCTACCATGGTGGTGCTCAGGAGGGAGGTCATGCGCTTCTGTCTCATTGCCGTCCTGCTCGGTGTGAATCTCGGCGCCCAGGTGGAAGAGAAGATCCGGCGCGTGGAGCACGGTCTGATTCGGGCCGTCGTTATCAAGGGTCACCCGGTCCAGAAGCTCGCCCTTGCCGAGCGGCTGAAAGAGCACAAGGTTCCCGGGGTGAGCATCGCAGTGGTCAACGGCGGCAAGGTCGAGTGGGCACGCGGTTACGGCCTGGCCTCGGTCGAGGAGCCAAAGCCGGTCAACGCCGATACGCTTTTCCAGGCCGCGTCGATCAGCAAGCCGGTCGCGGCGATGGTTGCGCTCCGCCTGGTCGAGCTTGGCAAGCTCTCTCTGGGCGGCGACGTCAACCTCAAGCTGCGCTCGTGGAAGGTGCCCCAAAACGAGTTCACATCGAAGGAGAAGGTTACGCTGCGCCGCCTGCTGAGCCACACCGCCGGGCTCACGGTACACGGCTTCCCGGGATACGCGGCGGGCGCAGCGGTCCCCACCTTGCGGCAAGTGCTCGACGGCGCCAAGCCTGCCAACACCGGGCCGATCCGGCCGGACATCCTGCCTGGCAGCCAACACCGCTACTCCGGCGGCGGGTACGAGGTGATGCAACAGCTCGTCGAGGACGCTACCGGCATGCCGTTCGCGGAAATCGCCCGGGAACTCGTATTGGGCCCGCTCGGAATGAAGCGGAGCACGTACGATCAGCCTTTACCCACGCGCTTCATGGACGCGTCTGCGGCGGGCCACCGCGCGAGCGGCGCGGTCATCCAGGGCAAGTGGCACACCTACCCCGAAATGGCCGCAGCCGGTCTGTGGACCACTCCGTCGGACCTGGCACGCGTGATTCTCGAAATCCAGAAACCGGGCAAGGTGCTCAAGGCCGAAACCGTCAACGAGATGCTCACGGCCGTGCTGAACAACTACGGCCTGGGATTCGGCCTCGGCGGGAAAGACGGCGCAAGATCCTTTTCACACGGCGGCGCCAACGCAGGCTTCCGGTGTATGCTGTTCGCCTATCGCGATTCGGGCAGTGGCGCCGTCGTGATGACCAACGGCGACCGCGGGGGCGCACTAGCCTCCGAGGTGCTGCGCTCGATCGCGGCAGAATACGGCTGGCCGGACTACAGGCCGCAGGAGAAGACGCTCGCGAAGGTGAGCGCTAAGGTGCTGGGGTTGTACGCCGGCAAGTACCAGCTTCCCGGAATGCTCGTCACTGTGACTGTCGAAAACGGCCGGCTGTACGCCAATGCCGGGTCGCGCGAGAGAGTCGAGCTGCTGCCCGAATCCGAGACGTCGTTCTTCGACGCCGACGGCGCGGCGCCGCCGATCCGATTCAACAAGAAAGACGACGGCAGCGTGGAAATGACCGCGGGCGGCGCGACGGCGAAGCGGCGATAGCCGCGGAAGGGACGCGGGCTTTGCGGTTGAAGTGGTAAGGTTGGCGAGAACTGTGCGGTTCATGCAGAGACGATCTTTCCTCGAGATATTGCCCGGAGCCCTGGCGGGGGTTGCCGCGCAGGCCCCCAGACCGGGTAGCGAAGCGGCGCCAAACCGCGCCAAAGTCCCCGGAACGCTCAGCCTGCGGGCGCGCAGACGCAGCGAGCAGCCGCCCGGCAGCGGTGAGGTCCGGGTCTCTGAACAGGTGCTGCGTTGGGAGGCGGCTAGCACAGCCATCATCATCTGCGATATGTGGGACACTCACACCTGCAACCTGTCGGCGCAGCGGGTGGCCGTTATGGCGCCGCGGATGAACCAGGTGATCAGCGCCGCCCGCAGCCTGGGAGTGATGATCATTCACGCTCCCAGCGATACGATGAAGTTCTACGAGGGAACACCATGGCGACGGCGAATGCAGAATGCGCCCATGGCTCCCTCTGCCACCCCGATTCTGGCTCGTTGCCCGCGCGAGCCCTCCGAGTCGCGCGACTTCCCCATCGATGACACCGCGGGCGGCTGCGATGATCCGATCCTGAAGAAATGGACCGGTCCCTATCCCTGGACGCGCCAGCACCCAGCCCTTGACATTGTGGGTTTTGACGGCGTCAGCGACAACGGCCAAGAGATCTACAACTTCTGTAGGCAGGAAGGCATCACCAACATCGCCCTGATGGGCGTCCACACCAACATCTGTATCCTCAACCGCTCCTTCGGAATCCGGCAGCTTACGCGGCTCGGCTTTCAGGTGGTCCTGGCGCGGGACCTGACCGACGCTATGTACGATCCGCGCAAGCGGCCGTTCGTCAGCCATGCGCGTGGCACCGAGCTGGTGGTCGAGCACATCGAAGCCAGGTGGTGTCCGTCGATCTTGAGCGACGACCTAACGCGGGTCATTCCAGGCACGGATGGCCCCTCCAGCGAAGCCGGGCTGCAATGAAGAAGGGGTGCGGCGGTTTGTTCGGCGCCACAGAAAGCGGCGATGGGCGACCGAAGCAGGGCCATGAGCGGGGTCACTGCCGGTACGGGCGCCGCAGGAGTTGTTGCGCCTCCAGCCGCGAGCCGGCCAGGTCCTCGGCGGCCACCACGGCCTGGTAGTTACTTACGGCCTCGTCGCGCCGGCCCATCAGATCGAGCGTCTTCCCCAGCTCCAGGTGCGCCACCGTCGCCGACCGCGCTGAAAGAGGGGTCTCCCGCAACGCTCTGCCGAACCAGTCCGCCGAAGCCGCCAGCTCGCCCTTCTCCCGGAAGGCCACTCCCAGCCGGTTGTAGAGCGAGGCCCGTTCCAGCTCGGCGTACTTGCGCTCGCCTGCCTCGCGCTTGCGCAGGATCTCCCGGTAGATGGCGATGGCGCGGTCCGGCTGCTTCATCAGCAGCGCCATGCCGCCCATGTCCAGGTGCACCAGGTAGTTCTGTGGATACCGCTGCTGCAACTGCGAGAGATAGTCAAGCGCCTTCCCGTAGTTCTTCTCGCGGGTGTGAATCAAGGTGAGGAGCACGCGCGCATCGTCGGCGGCCAGCACCGCTTTCTCGCTGGCTGTCTCCAGTTCCTGTTTCCCGCGAGTCTTGCTGCCCCGGTATCCCAGCACGATGGCCAGCCATTTCACGCTCCAGCCGATACTGCCGGCGACGTACTCGTAAGCGCCGACCGAAACGCGGGCATCGTGGAGCTTCGGGTCCACGCGAAGCAACAACTTGTGGTCCCGAAACGTCTTGGTCCCGGCCCGGAAAGCGCCCCACCAGCTCCGCTTTAGGGCCGATTCGAAGCTGGCCAGGTTCTGGTAAGCGAGGCCGCGCAGGTAGAGCGCGGTGCGGTCGCTCGGATCGGCGGCGAGCCGGGCGCGGGCCTTGTCGATGGCCTGCTGGTTCACTCGCCGGAAGCGCTCCTCCACCGCCGCGTCCACCCGCGTGAGGTACTTGGGCGATTCGGAGAAGAAGTCCGAGGCGGCGAAACGGTCGATGCTCAGTTCCTGCTTGCCGCTGAGCTCCTCGACCCAGTAGGTGAAGCCAAGATAGACGTAGCCGGTGGGATCCTCGGGCGCTTCCTTGATCATCTGCTGGAAGTGCTCGGCTGCCCGGGCATACTCCATGTTGTAGATATCGCGCAGGCCCTGCTGGAGGCTGGCCAGGCGCTCAGGCGGGAACAGGCTGGTCTGCGCCGGGGCCGCCACTCCCACGAGCAAACCAACCAGGAGCTTCGTTGCGTGTCTCATGCCGCCGGCAGGGTCACGACCACGCGCGTCCCCCGCCCCTCCGCAATCGGGCTTTCGATGCGAATCTCGCCGCCCAGGTGGCGCACGTTCTTTCGGACGATGGCCAGGCCGAGGCCGGTTCCTCGCTGCTTGGTGGTGAAAAACGGCTCAAAAATCCTTTCGCGAACCTCCGGCGGAATCCCGGGGCCCTGGTCGCTCACCGCCAGGGCAATGGCCACCCCCGGCCCTGGCTCCGCCTCCAGCAGGACGCGGCCGCCGGCCTCCGAGGCCTGCACCGCGTTCAGCGCCAGGTTCAGCACAATCTGCTTGAGAATCTCCGGACTGGCTCGGGCGAGCCTCAGGCCGGGAGCGATGGCATGCTCGACACGCACCTGCTCGCAGGCGGCGTCGCGCGCCAGCGAGTGGGCCACCGCTTCCAGCAGGGCGGTCACATCGACTTCGTTTTGCTGCTCGGGCAGCGGCCGCGAGAAACTGAGCAGTTGCTGCACCGACCGGTTCAGGCGGTCGATTTCGCCGATCATGTAGGCGAGGTCGCGGGCGTAGCGCTGCTCCACCTCCTGGTCTTCCCGCATAAGCTGCGCCAGCGTCTTGATCGAGCTGAGCGGGTTCTTGATCTCGTGAGCGATGGTGGCAGCGACTTTCCCCAGGCTGGCCAAGTGCTCCTGCTCGGCCAGCGCCTTCTCCAGGCCGATCTTCTGCTGGATGACGTGGCAGGTCTCGATCGAGTGTGAGATCTGCCGGCTCAAGCCTAGCAGCAGCGACTCGTTCTCGTCGAGGAAGACGCGGGGCGTGGTGTCCAGCAACAGCAGGCCGGTCAGGCGGTCCTCATACCAGAGCGGGAAGAGGTAGTTGAAACCCAGGCGCGCCAGCTCCGGGTGGGCCGGGCCGCCGGGACGGACGAGGTCGAGCCGGCGCGCGCGCACCGTCTGCTCGAGTTGCGCCAGCGCGCCGGGATCGACGGCCAACGCTCGCGCACCCGATTCCCCGCGCAGTTCAGGCTCGCCGGCAACCACCAGCAGCACGCGGCGCAACTCGAAGGTCCGCCGCACTTCTTCGGCCAGAAACTGGAGCCGCTCGCGAAGATTGAGGATGCGGGCCGCCTCCTCGATCAGTCGCTTGCTGAAATCGGCGTAGAGCTGCCCGCGTTTGGAGAGGAAGCGGGTCATCCAGCCGTACAGCGGTATCCAAACCAGGGCGGCGGCGAAGATCAGGGCGACTTCGGTGAGCGGGCCGAAGACCTGGTACTCCTCCTCGAAGAAGCCGGTCACGCGCCGGACAACGAAGAGGTAGAAGGCGCAAACCACTCCGAGCGTCAGCGCAAAGATGACCCGCTGGCTGATGAGCACGTTCATCAGGTGGTAGCGGTAGGCGAACCAGGCGAAGGCAACCGGCGGGGCGAGCGAGGCCAGGGCGACGGCGGCGGAATCCACTCCGGCGAGCGCCCCGGCTGCGGCCACCGCCGCCAGCGTCAGGGCGAACCAGAGAAAGAAGCGACGCTCGAAATCCTCGCGGGAGCGCCGCGCCGCGCGCAGGCACAGCGCCGCCGCGGCCACGAGGCTGGCGCAGGCGCCGACCGGGTAGATGTTCGCCTGGCCGGCTTCGAGCGACCACCAGCCGGCCGCCGCCAGCAGGTAGGCCGGCGCGGCCAACGCGTTGCCCAGGCCGGCCCAGGCCACGCTCAGGTGCAACAGGAAGGCCGGCGCCAGCGCCAGGCCCGCGGTGGCGGCGTGGGCGAGCAGGCTGCTCTCCGCGCCGACGTTGATCTTGTGGAACTGCCAGGCCGCGCTGGCCGCGTGCCACAGGCCGCCCGCCGACCAGGCAGCCAGGGCCAGTTTGTCAACGCGCCCGCCGCCGCGTTTGCGGGCCAGCAGCACGGCCAGAAAGACCTGGAGCAAAGCCCCGGCTATGAATCCCAGCAGGCGAAGCGTGCTCGCGAGCAGCATGGCCTCAGTCCGAAGGTTTCACCGGCAAGGTGACGGTGAAGGCGGCTCCTTCACCCGGCTTGCTGGTCACCTCGATCCTGCCTTGGTGCGCGCGCGCGATCTGAAAACAGATCGGCAGGCCCAGGCCGGTGCCCACGCGGGCCGTCTTGGTGGTGAAGCCGGGATCGAAGATCTTGTCGAGGTTCTCCGGCGGGATGCCGCAGCCATTGTCGCTGACCTCGACCTTGACGGAGTCGTCTTCCGCCCAGGTGCGAATGCGGATCACACCGGCGCCGGCCGCCTGCCCGATGGCCTCCTTGGCGTTCAGCAGCAGGTTCATGAAAAGCTGGTTCAACTGGCGCGGCGCGCAGTCGATCTCCGGCAGCTCGCCGTAGTCGGTCACCACGCGGATCTGCTCGCCGAATTCGTGGCGCAGCAGGCGGATGGTGCTTTCCAGCCCGTCCTGGATCCGTGCCCGCTGGAAGTCGGCCCGGTCGAGCTGGGCGAATTGCCGCAGCTCGCTGACGATGGCATGGATGCGCCCGCAGGCGGCGCGCGACTGGGCGGCCGCGGCCGCCAGCGCCTCCACCGAGGCCTGGATCTGGGCGGCGGCGGCCGGCGGCTGGTCCCCGCACCACGTGCTGATCTTTTCCGCCGCCCGCTGGATGGTGCCGACGCAGCTCTGAAGCGCGCCGAGCGGCGTGTTGACCTCGTGGGCGACGCCGGCCACCAGCCGTCCCAGCGAGGCCATCTTCTCGGCCTGCACCAGCGCCGTTTGGGCGTCTTTCAGCTCGCGCAGCAACCGCTTCTTCTCGACGGCGCCGGCGATGACGAAGCGCAGTTCCTCGACCTCGAAGGGCTTCGGCAGGTAGTTGTGGGCGCCGGCCCGCAGCGCCTCCACCGCCATCTCCTCGGAGCCGTAAGCGGTGACCAGCACCACCAGCGGAGGCTCCGGCTGGCGGTTGACGTGGCGCAGCAGGCTGATGCCGTCGATGCCCGGCATGTTGATGTCGGAGACTACGACGTCGGGGCGGAAGGCGCCGATCTTCTCCAGCGCGGTCGTGCCGTCCTCGGCCTGCTCCAGCAGATAGCCCTGGCTGGCGAGGGCGCGCGCGATCCCGTAGCGGGCCGCCTCCTCGTCGTCGATGATCAGTATCCTGGCTTGCGGCTCCACCGAACCACTCGGGTAGTAGTGTACCGCCAACGGCAGCGCAACGGATTGCCACTGGATTTGCGGGCCGATTTGCGGTAAAAACAGAGAAGAGGGTTTCTGTTTGTGGAAAACGGGCCGGATGCGCTCCGGGCGGCTCTTTTCAAACGAGTTGCGATGCACAGCCGCCGCGGCGGAAATGCGCAGGGTCTTCCACAGAATTTCAAGAGCCTAAACCCGTACGAAAACGGCGAACGCGATTTTGATTGCCACGCGGCTTCAGCCGGTTTAACGTAACCACTGGCACCTATGGCGGCCACCGACATCTTGCTGGAAAAAGGCCTGCCGGTCAACCTCGACGCCGAGCGGTTCGTCCTCGGCTCGATCCTGCTGGACGACTCCCAGTTCATTCAGGTGGCCGGGACGCTGGCGCCGGACGAGTTCAGCCTGGAAAAGCACCGGCGGATCTTCGGCCGCATGGCCGAGCTGTACGAGCGCGGCGAGCGGATCGACCGCGTCACCGTGGCCGAGGAGCTGACGCGGCACAACCAGCTCGAGTCCTGCGACGGCTTCGGCTACCTGGTGTCGATGGACGACGGGCTGCCGCAGTCAGCCAACCTCGACAGCTACGTCCGCATCGTCAAGGACAAGGCGGCGTTGCGCCGCATCATCTTCGCCGCCCAGCGGCTGATCGACCGCTGCCTGGCCGCCGAGGAGGAGCCGGACCAGATCCTGGCGGCCGCCGAGGAGTCGCTGCTGAAGCTGAGCGAGGCGCGGCTGGGCGCCGGCCTGCTGACGCCGCGCGAGGTCATCGACGGCTACCAGGGCGGCGTCAACGCCTTTCTCGATCCCAGCAGGCGCATCAAAGGCGTCAGCACCGGCTTCGTCCGCTTCGACGAGATGACCGGCGGGCTGCATCCGGGCGAGCTGATCATCCTGGCCGCCCGTCCGGCGATGGGCAAGACGGCCATGGCGCTGAACATCGCCCAGCACGTGGCCGCCGGGCGCGTGCGGCAGCCGGTGGCCATCTTCTCGCTGGAAATGTCCAAGGAGTCGCTGCTGACCCGCCTGCTGTGCGCCAGCGCGCGGGTGGACAGCCAGAAGTTCCGCGCCGGCTACCTGAACGCCGAGGAGCGGCGGCGGCTGAGCCTGGCCGCCACCGAGCTGATCGAGGCGCCGCTGTTCCTGGACGACGCGCCGGGCGTCAACCTGATCGAGATGCATTCCAAGCTGCGCCGCATCAGGGCCGAGCACGGGCTGGCGCTGGTGGTGCTCGATTACCTCCAGTTGATGAGCGGGCGCGGCCGCTTCGAGAACCGCAACCAGGAAATCAGCGCCCTGTCGCGCGGCCTGAAGATGATGGCCAAGGACCTCGAGGTGCCGATGCTGGTGCTCTCGCAGTTGAGCCGGGCGCCGGAGGTGCGCCAGGGCGATCACCGCCCGCAGCTCAGCGACCTGCGCGAGTCGGGGTCGATCGAGCAGGATGCGGATGTGGTCGCCTTCATCTTCCGCGAGGAGATGTACAAGCCCGACCGCGAGGACCTGCGCGGCACGACCGAGCTGATGATCGCCAAGCAGCGCAACGGCCCCACCGGCAAGATCAACCTGCTCTTCCTCAAGCAGTTCACCCGGTTCGAAAACCTCACCGCCGACCTCGGCGAAGAGGGCGCCGCGCCCTTCGAGGCTTAGGATAAACCTCCCGGCTTGTCTCTCTGGTACGATAACCCTCCTGGCTTGTCGACGGCCAGACAAGTCGGGAGACTTATCCTACAATGCTGCTTCAGTTGCGGGCGATCCGGAAACGGTTCGGCGGTGTGGCGGCCCTGAGCGACGGCAACCTCACCGTCGCTCCGGGCGAAGTACACCTGCTGTTGGGCGAGAACGGCGCCGGCAAGTCCACGCTGGTGAAGATCGTGGCCGGGATGGTCCAGCGGGACGCCGGCGAGATGCTCTGGCAGGGCCGCCCGGCGCGGTTCGAGCGCCCGGCCGACGCGGCCGCCAACGGCATCGCCATGGTGCACCAGGAATCGCTGCTGGCGCCGCATCTTTCGGTGGCCGAGAACATCTTCCTCGGGCGCGAGCAGCGGCTGCCGCTGGGCATGGTCAACCGCCGCCGCATGCGCGAGCAGGCGGCCCGGCTCATCGAGGAGCACCATTTCCCCTTGCAGCCGGACTGGCGGGTGGAGCGGCTGAGCCCGGCCGGCAAGCAGCTTGTCGAGATCTGCCGCGCCATCCAGCACGGCTCCAGCCTGCTCATCTTCGACGAGCCCACCTCGTCGCTCTCGGAAGCGGAGACGCGCGAGGTGTTCGGCATCGTGCGCCGGCTGCGCCAGCGCAACATGGGCGTCATCTACATCACCCACCGGCTGGAGGAGTTGCGCGAGGTGGGCGACCGCGTGACCATCCTGCGCGACGGCGAGACGGTGTACGGCGGTCCGTGCGGCGAACTCTCGACCGACCGGATCATCCATTACATGGTTGGCCGCGAGGTCACCGCCATCTACAAACGGACGCCGCAGCCGCCGGGCGAGGAACTGCTGCGGGTCGAGGGGCTGACCCGCAAGCCGCTGGTCAACCAGATCAGTTTTTCGCTGCGGGCGGGCGAGATCGTGGGGCTGGCCGGGCTGGTCGGCGCCGGGCGCACCGAGCTTTGCCGCACCCTGTTCGGCATCGAGCCGGCGGAAGCCGGACGCGTGCGCGTCGGCGGCCGCGAGGTCCGCATCCGCCACCCGCGCGACGCGGTGCGCGCCGGGCTGGCGCTGATCCCGGAAGACCGCCAGCGCCACGGGCTGACCGCCCTGCTGCCGCTCACCTACAACCTGACTTCGGCCAACCTGGGGGCGGTCAGCCGCTTCGGCGTGCTGCGCGCCGCGGCCGAGCGGCAGGCGTCGGCGGACTACATCGGCCGGCTGCGCATCCGCGCCGAGTCGGGCCGCCAACTGGCGGGCCGCCTCAGCGGCGGCAACCAGCAGAAGGTCGTCATCGCCAAGTGGCTGTTCCGCCAGGCCCGCGTTTTCCTGTTCGACGAGCCGACCCGCGGCATCGACGTCGGCGCCAAGGTCGAAGTGTTCGAGCTGATGGACGAGCTGGCCCGCGCCGGCGCCGCCATCCTGATGGTGAGCTCCGAGCTGCTCGAGCTGTTGCAGGTGGCCGACCGCATCATGGTCATGCGCCAGGGCCGGCTGGCCGCCGAGCTGCCTGGCGGCGCCACCCAGGAGCAGATCATGCGCTGCGCCGCGCTGGAGACCGAGAGTGCGCTGAGCGAGGAAGGCAACTGAATGATCCAGCGGCTTCTTCCTTTTCTTACTCTGATCGTCCTGTTCATAGCGCTGTCCTTTGCCTCACCTTACTTTCTGACTTACACGAACTTATCGAGCGTGGTGCGCCAGACGGCGGTGATCAACACGATGGCCCTGGGGATGACCATGATCATCATCGCCGGGGGCATCGACCTCTCGGTGGGCGCCATCCTGGCCTTCAGCGGCCTGGTGGGGACGATGGCCATGGAAGCGGGCCTGCCGATCCCGTACGGCGTGGCTGTTGGCCTCGTGGCCGGCCTGTTCTGGGGAACGGTCAACGGCCTGCTGGCCACGAGACTGAATATCGCTCCCTTCATTGTCACCCTGGGCACGCTGGGGATCGTGCGCGGCATCACCCTGATCATCTCCAACGGGCTGCCGGTCCACAAGATCCCGCAGCAGTTTTCGTTTCTCGGCGAGGGCAACCTGCTGGGGGTGCCGTTCGTGCTGTGGATGCTGGTATCGTGCGCTCTGTTGACGCACCTGATTCTGGAGCACACGCGCATGGGCCGGTACGCCTTCGCCATCGGCAGCAACCCCGAGGCCGCCTTCTACACCGGCATTCCGGTCGCCTTCCACACCACCGCCGTCTACGCCTACAGCGGGCTGCTGTGCGGACTGGCGGGGATGATCGAGGCCTCGCGGCTGATGACCGGCCAGCCGACCGCCGGCCAGGGCTACGAGTTGCAGGTGATCGCGGCGGTGGTGATCGGCGGCGGCAGCCTGCGCGGCGGCGAGGGAAGCGTCATCGGCACCTTGATCGGCGCCTTCATCATGGGGCTGCTTTCCAACGGCAGCGACTTACTCGGGATTTCTCCTTACTTACAGCAGGCGATCATCGGCGCGGTCATCATCCTGGCGGTGGCGGTGGACGAGCTGCGGAAACGCAAGCTGGGATAACTGTCCGCTCCCTGGCGGTCGCGGCTCAGCATGCGGACTCAAACCGAGCCGCGACCGCCAGGGAGCGGTCTGCCCTCACACCCCCAGCGCCAGGCGGTCGGCCAGCAGGTCGGGCAGGCCGGCGCGGCGGATCTTCGCCTGGGCGACACCCACGCTGTAAGCGGCGCGCCGGTACTCCACCGTGCCCGCGTCCGGGTCATAGATGGCGTAAGCGGCCCGCGGGTCGCCGTCGCGCGGCTGGCCGACCGAGCCGGGGTTGACCAGGTACACCGTCTCGGGCTCGAGCGCGGTGACCAGCCGGTCCTCGCCGTCCAGCGGGCCCGCCAGCGGCCTCACTCCATGGCGGCGGCAGAGGAAGCCGCCTTGCAGGTGGGTGTGGCCGAAAAACGAAACCGCGCTCTCCAGGTAGGGAACCAGGTGGCCGGCGCTGAAAGCGGTGACGACGTACTCGTCCTCGTCGAGCGGCGAGCCGTGCAGGATCTGAAAGCCGCCGGCTGACAGCGGGCCTTGGGGCAGTCCGCGAAGGTAGTGCAGGTTCTCCGGCGTGAGGGCGGCCTCGGTCCACAGCGCGGCGTCGCGCGCGCTGGGGTTGAACCACTCCAGGTCGGTCAGGCCGACGCTGGCTTTGTCGTGGTTGCCGCGGACGATCGCCGCCAGCTCGGCCCGCGCCCATTCCACCACGCGGTTGGGGTCGGCCCCGTAGCCCACCAGGTCGCCGCAGCAGACGATCTGCTCATAGGCGCCCGCGGCGTGCCGGAGCACCGCCTCCAAGGCCTCCCAGTTGGCGTGGATGTCACTCAGAATGAGGTAGCGCACGGCCGAAACGACCCCAGCAACACGCCCTGCCGAGTTCTATATTGTAGACCATCAGACGCTTCTCCAGCTTACCGGCCACGTTGCGGTCGGTGACGATACGGTTCTGGTCCGGGGCGAAGCTCGGGTGGCCGTCGCCTTCCAGGAATCCCTCGCCGATGGCGCGGTAGTCCCGCCGGCCGTCGGTGAACAGGACGTGGCGGACCGTGTTGCCGTCCAGGCGGAAAGTCGCCAGGATCTCGGCGTCGTTGCGCCACTCGAAGTGGGAGACGCCCAGGCCGAAGGGGATGACTTCGCGCAGATCCGTGCCGTCCAGCCCGGCGGTGAACATGGCCGACTCGAGCCGCCGGCTGGGCATGCTGCTTCACCAGCCGCCGGTAGACCTCGCCGATCGAGAACACCAGGCGCGCCTCGCCGGTGGCCAGATCCATGACGAACACGCCGTCGTTGTCCGGGTGGGGACCGCCGGGGTTGGGGTCCTGGGCCCCGGCGTAGCCGACCACCGGACGCAGGCGCGTCAGGCGCCCGTAAGTGAGGCAGAGCGCGTGACGCCCGTTGAGGCTGACGCCGTTCATGGCCTGCCGCTGCGCCGCGCCGGCGTCAACGCCAACCCAGCGGTGAAGCTCCGGTTGACCCCAACCGCCGGTTGCGCTAGGATGGAGGTGCGGGGTGGAGCAGTCTGGTAGCTCGTTGGGCTCATAACCCAAAGGTCGGTGGTTCAAATCCACCCCCCGCAACCAGCCCCCACCTGCGGTTACCGGCTCTACGGCTCCTAATCGTCAGGGAGGTTTCCATTGTCCGCGCGCGGTACTTCCTGTGGTGCGGCTTAATGGTGGCGAGCAGTTCCCTCCGGCTCTTCACCTGAGTTGCACTGCAACCCGGTGAGTTTGCGCGTCTGGATCACGCCCTTCTTCTTTTCCATGCGGGTGTCGTGGAGCGGGGTGAATTGTATTGAGAGGTGAAGCGGACTCTTGTCCAGCAAAACCTCCGTCAGTTTCTCGATCGACAGCGGGGCGACCACCGCGGGTGCGATGGTTGCGTGACTGAGCAGGTGCTGTTCCAGAGCCGGTGTGTCGGCGATCTCCGAGAACAGGTCGAGCAGCGCTTCGCGGTTGGGAAAGAGGTAGCGGCTCTCCACGGATCGCCTGCCGGACAAGCTCCATCGTATCGGGGGACTCGCCGCGTCCTTCCACAACGCAGTCGCCGCCAAGCGGGCCGTGGCTATCCGTCTGGATGATCTGCCATCCTCCTGAGCCGCCCACGATGACCTTAAAGCTCGACCGGTGCGGGTTCGCCTTGATCCGAATAAAGAGCTCACGGGTGTAATGCGAGTTGATCGGTTCCTGCGAGGAGCCGAAGATGGAGGCCACGCCCATCTGAATGAAAAAGCCTGCGTGATGGACGGTCCCGGTTGAAGGTCAGCCGGTCGCCTTCAACAAAGGCTCAGGACTCCTGATCTCGGCAGGGAATTCCCGAGCAGCCCGGATTGTATTGTGATACCGTTTTCGTCTGGCACAGGAAGATCGTGTTGCCAGGAGCGCGCACATGCCGCAAACGCTACTCCCCGTTTTTCCGGCGGAGGCTACGCCCATCAATGAGCTCATCTCGTTTTGCCGACGGGATGGGACCGTCTATTATTTCCATGGCTGCCTGCCAGTGTTCTCGCATACCGAGAGCGACCTGAAGAG
>JBBTDS010000346.1:0-1070 GCA_038060875.1 Acidobacteriota bacterium
ATGAATCGACGCAATCTCTTGCAGGGAGCCGCCGGCGCCGCCGGTGGCGTCTTGGCCGGCCCGGGACCGCTGGCGGCCGCGCAGTCGGCCGCCCGGCGCGGCATGCCGCCGCTGAAGATCACCGGCGTTAAGGTCATCCTGACCCAGCCCGCCGGCAGCCAGTTGGTGATCGTCAAGGTGCTCACCAGCGAGCCCGGCCTGTACGGCGTGGGCTGCGCCACGCACCAGGAACGCCCGCACGCGGTCGCGGCCGCCATCGAGAAGCACATCGGGCCATTGGTGATGGGGCGCAACTGCGACGAGATCGAGGACATCTGGCAGCACGTTTACGTCGCCTCCTATTTCCGCAGCGGGGTGACGCTCAACAACGCGCTGAGCGGCCTGGACGGCGCGCTGTGGGACATTCTCGGCAAGCGGCTCGGCGCGCCGCTTTATCAGCTCCTGGGCGGCAAAGCCCGGGCCGCCGTGCCGCTCTATGCCCACGCCAGCGGCAGGGAGATCGGCGAGGTGGAAGACCGCGTGCGCGCGTGGGTGGCTAAAGGCTACCGGCACGTGCGCGTGCAGGTGGCCACGCCCGGCTACACCGGCTACGGCGCCGCCGCGGCGACATCCGAAGCGGTGCAGCGGATGCGCCCGGACGGCGTGCGCCCCTCGCCGGTCTACGAGCCTACTCCGTACGTGAACAGAACCCTACAAATGTTCGAGCAGCTCCGCGCCAAGCTGGGCTATGACGTCGAGCTTCTGCATGACGTGCATGAGCGCGTGCCGCCGGCACAGGCGCTCCAGTTGGCACGCCTGCTGGAGCCTTACCGGCTCTTCTTCCTCGAGGACCCGTTCGCGCCCGAGGACGTCGGCTGGTTCCAGATCATGCGGCAGCAGACCTCCACGCCGCTGGCGATGGGCGAGC
Source organism: Acidobacteriota bacterium (assembly GCA_038060875.1). Taxonomy (GTDB): domain Bacteria; phylum Acidobacteriota; class Terriglobia; order Bryobacterales; family Bryobacteraceae; genus JBBTDS01. The sequence goes on from JBBTDS010000346.1 coordinate 908, forward strand.
TGTTCGTCAACCGCCAGGAGTGGCTGCCGCTGGTGGCCAACCGCTGGATCGATTTCATCCGCTGCCACATCTCGGCGGTGGGCGGGCTGAACATGGCCCGCAAGATCGCCGCCTGCTGCGAGTTCTTCAACGTGCGCACCGCCTGGCACGGCCCGGGCAACGT
>JBBTDS010000347.1:0-10883 GCA_038060875.1 Acidobacteriota bacterium
CGCCCGAGTAGCGCTCCGTAGGGACCGATTTCACGGCGACTGGAACTACTCGATACTTCCTCAGGAACGCAAAGTCTGACAATATTATTTCGTCACAGACACTTGGTTTCGATTTTCAGTTGGCTGGGCATAGTACACCTCCGGCCACAGGATAACGGGGCTCGATGGCGGCCCTGCGGCGGCGGGTGAGGTAAGCGACTGACGGGGAGGGAGAAAAAGAGTTGGGCGAGGGGTGAATGCAAAAGGTTCCCTCGGCTGGCGGTCCGCCCCATCCTCCATACCCCGCCGTTTCTACCCCGCCAGCCGAAGGAACCTTTTGCAATGACGCGGCTGAGGTTGTTTTTCAGTTCCCGCAAGCTCTCGGTTTTCATAGGACTAACTCCTCCCCCCGATCAGCAGCTTGTTGCCCCGCTTTTCCCGATTACTGAGTCTCGCATAATTGGATGACGGCACCGCCGCCCGCTCCCTTCCGGTCGGTTGCCAGGACAATCCTGGCTGATCTTCGGCGCCTGGCGCGGTTGGGGCTGATCCCTCTCTCGGATCATGTGCATGCCTGAGGCGAGAGTTTTCAGGAGAGCCGGACGCGGGAAATCCGCACCTCCGGTTCGACGAGGGGAGAGGGGCCGCAGTTAGCCCCTTCAAGGTGCTTCCCTGACGCTTCACATCCGGTGGAAGCCCTTCAGGATGTCGCGCATCGAGTAGTGCAGGGCGATGGGGCGGCCGTGGGGGCAGCTCATCGGGCATTCGGTGGCCGCCAGCGTGCGCAGCAGCCATTCCATTTTGTTCTGGTCCAGCCGCATGTTGATCTTGATGGCCGCCTGGCAGGCGATGGAGGCGGCGATGGCGCGCCGCGCGTCATCCATCGACATCCGCCGCAGCTCGCGCTCGGCGATCTCCAGGATCTCGTAGACGAGCTTCTCGATGTCGCCGGCGGCGACGCCGGCGGGCGCCGCTTTCACCGCCACCGTGCGCTGCCCGAAAGGCTCGGTCTCGAAGCCGGCGGCGTTGAGCTCGTCGGCGATGCGCTGGTACTCGATCTGCTGGGCCACGGTGAGCTGGATGACCAGCGGCATCAGCAGGCGCTGCGTCTCGACGCGCCCGGCCGCCCGCTGCTTGAGGATCTTCTCGAACAGGATGCGCTCGTGGGCCACGTGCTGGTCGATGATCCAGAAGCCGTCGCGGCCGGCGGCGATGATGAAGCTCTCCTGGATCTGGCCGAGCGGCCGCAGGTCGGCCAGCACCGCGAGGCTGGCCGCCGGCTCGGGCAGCATCTCGGCGGGAAATCCGCCATGGGTGTCGGGCAGCGGCAGCCGGGGCGCGGGCGGCTCGGGCTCGGGCCGGATTGAGAGCGGCTCGCCGCTGAAGTCGAGGCGCGGATCCGGCGGCGCTGTGGGTTGGAGGGTGAAGGACGGTGTCTCCTGCCAGGCCTGGTCCTCGATGCGCTGCGAGAACTCGGAATAGGGCAGACGGGCGACCGGCTGCGGCTGGGCCGGCAGAGGAATGGTCGAGACCGGCCTGGACTCCACCAGTGACTCCCGCACCGCGTCGCGCACGAAGTCATGCACGAAGGAGCCGTGCCGGAACCGCACCTCGGTCTTGGAGGGATGGACGTTGACGTCCACTTCCTCGCAGTCGCATTCGAGGAACAGCAGCGCGAACGGGAACGCCCCCGGCGGGATGAGGTTGTAGTAGGCCGAGGAGAGCGCGTGCAGCAGCAGGCGGTCGCGGATCAGCCGCCGGTTGACGAAGAGGAAAATCGAGTTGCGGTTCAGCCGCTGTACCTGCGGGCGCGAGACGAAGCCGCGCAGGCGGAAGACGGCCCGGTCCGGCTCGCCGCGAGGCGCGGGCGGACGGGCGGACGGCGGCGCCCACGGGGCCGGCAGCTCCAGCTCGCGCTCGCGCAGCCCAAGCTCCACCAGCTCGTCCAGCGTCTGGCTGCCGAAGACCTGGTAGACGCGGTCGCGCAGCTTCTCGACCGGCGTGACGTTCAGCAGCTCCTTCGCCTCGCTCAGCAGGAGGAAGGTCTTGTCCGGATGGGCGAGGCTGTAATGGGTGACCAGCGAGGCGATGTGGGCCAGCTCGGTCGGCTCGGAGCGCAGGAACTTCTTGCGCGCCGGGACGTTGAAGAACAGGTCGCGCACGCTGACGGTGGTGCCGGGCGCCAGCGCCGCTTCGTCGGAGCGCAGCATCTTGCCGCCGGCGACCTCCACCCGCGTGCCGGTCTCCTCTTCCCGCGCGCGCGTCTCCAGCGTGAGGCGCGAGACGGCGGCGATGGACGGCAGCGCCTCACCGCGGAAACCGAGGGTGGAGATCGACAGCAGGTCCTTGACGTCGCGCAGCTTGCTGGTGGCGTGACGCTCGAAGGCCAGCATGGCGTCGTCGCGCAGCATGCCGCAGCCGTCGTCGGCGACGCGAATCAAGCGCCGGCCGCCGCCGGAGACCTCGACGCGCAGCTCGGCGGCGCCGGCGTCGAGCGAGTTCTCCAGCAGCTCCTTGACGACCGAGGCGGGCCGCTCGACCACCTCCCCGGCGGCGATCTTATTGGCGACCTCGTCGGAGAGGACGCGGATGCGGGCCATGCGTCTATTGCACCACGATCGCCGGCGGGTGGGCGGCGGCTATTTCAGCGGGAGATTGCGCATCACCCACAACTCCTGGTTGCTGTGCGTCTGCGTGTAGAGCAGTTGTGTTCCCTTCGGATGGAGGCTGATCGCCTCGATCCCCTCTCCGCGGATCCCGGTGGACCTCGAGGCGCCTCCGTCGATCGACACCGCCATGATTTCTCCGCTGCGGCCGCGGTCGCCGGGGCCGGATGCCTCCTGCACGTAGAGGATGGTGCGGCCGTCGGCACTCCAGGTCAGCCTGCCGATCGATGGCTTGCCCGGCTTCGGGCCGAGCGGCTTCGGCTCGCCGCCCGTGGTCCGCAGCAGCTCGATCCTGCCCTCGCGCGTGAACGCCACCCAACGCTCATCCGGCGAGACCTTCGGGAAATGACCCATCGTCCCTCCTTCAAAGAGCGTTTCCTCGCGCCCGCTCGTCACGTCCCTTTTCAAGAAGATCGCCGGCTTGGTCGAGGATTCCCAGACGTTGATGTAAAGGGTGCGGCAATCCGGAGAGAAAACCCCCTGATGCCCGGGCGAGCGCCGCCAGGCCCTGTCGTCCAGCGCCACCGTGCTGCCGCCGGTCTCCGGGTTCACGCGCCGGATCACCCGCTCCTCCTGCCGGTTCAGCAACAGAAGCGTCCCGTCCTGGCACCAGTGGGGGGTCGAGACGATCGGCCCGCCACGCGGCATCCGGAACGGCATCACTTTCTCCGTCCCGTCCTGGCGGCGCACCACCACCTCGAAGGGAAAACTCCCAGCCTGCTCGGAGCGCTGTGACTGATAGACGAACGAGTTCCCGTCCGGCGACCATTGGGCCAGACGGTTCCGGCCGAAGTGCGCGTCCACCACGCGCCGAGGCGTCCCGATTGCTCTCAGGGTCGCCGGGTCGAGATCCACGATGTAGATGTCCTGCACGAGGTCCGTCAACGTATATACCAGCGTCCCGTCGCGCGTGACCCCTTGCAGGCTTACGTTTCCGATGTCCGGCTTCAGCAGTTCCGGCTCCCCCAGCGCCTTGCCATCCTGCACGCGCAGACTCCACAAGCCTGTGCGCCCGGTCAGGTTGCTGGTGAAGAGGACGCGCCCTCCGGGCGCCCAGAGGGGATGCCGCTCGCTGCTCGCACCTGAAGTCAACTGGGTCAGCTCTTTCGTGCCGGTGTGAATGGAGATCAAATCGAAGTCGCCGCTCTCGCGGTTCTTTGCCAGTGCGGCGACGACGTGCTTTCCGTCGGGCGAGAAACCGGCGATCTCCCTGTCCCAAGCCTCGCGAAGGGCCGCGTAGCGCCCGGTGGCGACATCCAGCATCGCGATCTCCCGGCGCGGCACGCCGTTGTCCACGCGATACCCGTAGCCCGCCAGCATCTTGCCGTCGGGCGACCAGTCCGCCGGGTAGAACTGCATCCTGGGATCGTGAATCACCACCCGGCCTCCGCTCCCATCGAGATTCACGATGCGAAGCTCCGCGATGTCGTCAGTCCACCAAACATAGGCGATCTGCTTGCCGTCCCGTGATGCCACGGGGTCCCACGCCCACTCGTCCTTCCTCGGGTCAGCCTTGGTCAGCCGCTTGACCTCGCCGGTCTCCATGTTGCGCACAGCCAGGTCGGACGTCTCCGCATCCACCACCGGATAGTACCTGCCGTCCAGCGTCGGCCTGCCCGCCTGCACGCTCAGGTTCCGCCCGGACCAGACGCGCGCCGCCGTCAGCGCGCCAGCCTCCCCCGCGCTCGGCCTCCGTCCCAGCGCCGCCAGCTTCGCCCGCGCCTGCGACGCTTCCTTCTGGTCGCCGTACTCCTTCACCAGCCGCTCGTAGGACTGCTGCGCTTCGGCATTACCCTGCTTCTCTTGGCACTCGCCCAGCCGGAGCAACGCCCGCGCCGCCACCGGGCGGTCTTTGCCCGCTTCCGACAGCGCTTTGCGATAAAGCTCGATGGCCCCTTTCAGGTCGCCTTCCACGGTCTCCTTCCGCATCGCCTTTTGCAGCGTGACGTCAGCCTGCCCGAAGATCGCCAGCGCCGCGGCGAGTCCCAGTGCCAGTTTCAGCGTTCTCATGCTTGCCTCCTGAGACCCACTCTACGCGCCGCTTGTGAAAGCCCGTCGAGGGTTGCGTGAGGAAACGATGAAGGATCATCCCTCAAGGCGGTAACCCATTCCCCTCACGCTCACGATCGCCTCTCCCGCCACCTTGCGGCGGAGGTTCACGATGTGCGCGTCCACGGCGCGCTCTGTTATGAACGTGCCCTTTCCCCACACCAGATCAATCAACTGGTCCCGGCTCAGCACGCGCCCCTTGTGCTCGAGAAACGCGACCAGCAGCTTGTATTCCAGCGGCGTCACATCGGCGGGCTGGCCGCCCTTGCGCACCTGCGCCCGGGCCGTATCCACCTCCACGTCGCCGAACCGCAGCACTTCCTCCACGCCTGTCTGCCTGCTGCGCAGCCGCGCGCGGATCCGCGCCCGCAGTTCCTTCGGGCTGAACGGCTTGGTGACGTAATCGTCGGCGCCCAGGTCGAGGCCCAGCACCTTCTCGGCTTCGTGCGTGCGGGCGGTGAGCAACAGAATCGGCGTTTTCACGCCGGCTTTCCGCAGCTCCCGGCAGACGTCGAAGCCGTCCTTCTTCGGCAGCATCACGTCGAGCAGGATCAAGTCCCACTGCGGCTCGCGCCCGCGCACAGCCGCGCTCTCCCCATCGCCCACCACCTCGACGTCATAGCCTTCCAGCTTCAGATCGTCTTCCAGCACGGCGGCGATCTCCGGTTCGTCTTCCACGATCAGGATCCGCGTCATCACCCCTCCACCAGCGGCAGCAGCACCGTAAAGGTGCTGCCCCGCCCCTCTTCGCTTTCCACCACGACACGGCCGCGGTGGGCGGCCACTACCTGCGCCACCATCGCCAGCCCGATGCCGGTGCCCTTGATTCCCGCCTTTTTCGCTTCCGCCGCGCGATAGAACTTCGCGAACAGTTGCCCGCGCTCCTCGGCGCGGATGCCGATGCCATGGTCCGCCACCGCGATGGATACCTGCCCATCCACTCGCCCGAGGCTCACCTCGATGTCGCGGCTCTCGCCGGAGTACTTCACCGCGTTGTCCAGCAGGTTCCACAACGCCCGTCCCAGAGCGGCATCGTCCGCCTTAACACGCCCAGGCTGTTGGATACGCGCGGCCACGCGGAAGCCCCGATCCTCCACCTCCCGCCGAAACTCGTCGGTAACGCTCAGCACCAGCTCGTCGGCGGCGAGCGTCCGCATCTCATACTCGTAGGCGCCGCCCTCCATCCGCCGGAAGTCCAGCAGGTCCTCGACCAGCCGGTGCAGCCGCTGGGTCGCGCGCGCCAGCGAGCGGTAGTACGACTGCCGCCGGTCGTCGTCTCGGACTCGCCCTTCTCCCAGCACCTCGGTGATCTGTCGCAGCGACGTGAGCGGGGTGCGGAACTCGTGCGATACGGCCGCGACGAAGTCCGTCTGCATGCGCGCCAGCGCGAACTCCTTCCGCAGGGCCCGCAGGATGAAGTACCCGCCAACAAGCGAGAACAGAGCCACCACGCCGAGCAGCACCAGCAGCAACCGCCGCCTCGTAGCCAGTTCGGCTCCGGCCGCCGGCGCGGCCACCGCCACGGTCCACGGGAGTCCCGTCTCCTCCGCGTACCGCAAGCTGAAGTCTTCGGACTTGGCCGCGGGGAAATCGCGCCCGGCCTCATCGCGCAGCCAGACCCGCTCTCCAGCCCGCGGCAACCAGAGCCGCTCGATATAGGCGGGGGAAGCGGCGAACACCTGCGTCCCCTGCCGGTCCACTCTCCACGCCAGCGTGACGGGTGTCCCTCGCACCGTGACGCACCGCCGTCCGGCCGCTGCTTCTCCGCCCGACTTTATCCGCTCCCACAGCGCATCCGCTGCTTCGGTGAGCTTCTCGACCAGCGCCGGACGCGGCTCGCCGGTCCAGCGCGCCGCGTCCTCGGCAAAGGCGTTGTAGGTCGCCCGGGTCAGTTGCCAGCGCCCAGCCACCAGCGCGGCCCGCAGCCGCTTCGCCTCCGCGCGCAGTTCCGTCTCTCTGTTCAACTCCTCCAGCAGCGTGCACCGCCCCCACATCGCCGCCAGTGACGCAGGCCAGCCCCCCGCCGCCACACCATCCATCCGCGCCAGCTCCGCATACGCCAACAGCGCTTCTTCCACGCGGCCCGCTTTTCTTTGACACCGAGCCAACCGCAACCACGCGCCGGCGCGCACCACTGCGTTCGCGGCGCGCGTCGTTCTCCGATACACTTCCGCCGCGCCTTCCGACTGTCCTTGGCGAAACTCCAGCCGCTCGCCCTCTTCGAAGGCAGCCGCCGGGGCCTCAGGCAAAGGCTCCGCGCTGGTACGGAACAACAGCGGGCCTTGCGGTAAGCGCACGCCGAGCGCGCCCTCACCCGGGTTGGTTCGGAAGAGCGCCTCCTCCGAGAGCGCGCTCGCGAGCGCCCTGAGGGCGCGGTCGGCCGCCTGCTCCCGCCGCTCCAGCTTTCGCTGCGCTTCCAGTTGCCGGTCCTGCTCCAGCAAGCGGCTCCCCAGCCAGAGAACCGTCGCCATGGGCACGCAAAGCACGGTCACGAGCACTGGAACAAGCTGGCGGCGCGACATACCCTTACACTCATTCTACCCGCCGCGCGTGAGGGACCTGCGAGCGGATGGTGAGGAAACGATGAGAAGCGGCCGGGGGCAGTTCGGCAAGTCGGGAGACTTACCCCACCCGGGGCGTGAACGTGACTATTGAGAAACCTAAGGTTGTAGTTTAGAATTATCATATGCGCTTCGTCACGCGGGCAATTGGGCCGACCGTCGTCAGGGCCGCCCGGCACTTCCCGGCGGTGGTGCTGACCGGGCCGCGCCGCGCCGGCAAGACCACGCTGCTGCGCCACCTGTTCCCCCGCGCCCGTTATGTGCTGCTGGAAGACCCCGATGTGCAAGCACGGGCGCGCGCCGACCCGCGGGCCCTGCTGGAGGAGCTGCGGCCGCCGGTCTTGTTTGACGAGATTCAAAACGTCCCGGAGCTGCTCGCCTACATTCGTACCCGGATCGACCAGCGCCCGCGGCGCATGGGCCAGTGGCTGTTCACCGGCTCGCAGGAAGCCCCGCTGATGCAGGGAGTCAGCGAATCGATGGCGGGCCGCGCCGCCATGCTGCAACTGCTGCCCTTCAGCCTGGCCGAAACTGACCGGGTGGGCCTGCTCGGGGGCAGTTTCCCAGAGGCGCTGGCGCGGCCGAAGGCTCGTGACTTGTGGTTCAGTTCTTACGTGCAGACCTACCTGGAACGCGACGTCCGGTCCATCATCAATGTGCGCGATCTGCCCACCTTCCGCAGGTTCCTGGCCATTCTGGCTAGCCGTCACGGGCAGGTGCTCAACAAAACGGACCTGGCCGCCCCGCTGGGCGTCTCCGTCCCCACGGTGAGTGACTGGCTTCACGTGCTGGAAGTCACCGGACAGATCATCCTGGTCCCTCCCTACTTCGAGAACTTCGGCAAGCGCTTGATCAAGTCGCCGAAAGTGTACCTCGGTGACTCCGGGCTGGCCTGCCACCTGCTGGGGATCCAGTCCTCGACGGAGCTGGAGAGGTCGCCGTTTCTGGGTGCGCTGTTCGAGGGGTTTGTAGCGGCGGAGATCCTGAAAAGCCAGATCAACGCCGGCGGACGAAAGGAACTTTACTATTTCCGGGACCAGCAGGGGCTGGAAGTGGACTTCCTGCTTCCGAGGCGTGACGGGGAGCTGTGGATGATCGAGTGCAAGGCGGCCAAGACCGTGCAGCCGGCCATGGCCGCGCCGCTGCTGTCCCTGCGGCGCGCGATGAGCCGGCCGGCGGGGAGGCTGCTGGTGGTCCATCGCGCGGCGGAAACCGCTCCCACGATGCACGCACTGGCCCTCGGAGTGGAGGCCATCGACCCGCACGGGCTGGTAAAGCTGGTGTCGGCAAGGGGCGGGAAGCGCTATCCTACCGTAGGAAGGCGCCATGAAAGAAAAAGAGAAGGTAGCGGTATTTGACACGACCCTGAGGGACGGCGAGCAGGCGGCCGGGACGCGGCTGGGAAGCCGAGAGAAGCTGACGCTCGCCAGGCAGTTGGCGCGGCTGAACGTGGACATCCTTGAGGCGGGTTATCCGGCGTCCTCGCCGGAGGATTTCCAGGCCGTTGAGCTGATATCGAGGGAGATCGAGCGTCCCATCATCTGCGCCTTGTCGCGGGCCGTGCCGAGCGACATCGAGGCTTGCGGCAAAGCGCTGGCCAAAGCCCGGCGGCCGCGCATCCACACCGGCATCGGCGTCTCGGACATACATATCACCGGGAAGTTCCGGGACGATAAGTACGGGAGAACCCTGGGAGAGAAAAAGGTCAAGCTCGTCAAGATGGCGGTGGACGCGGTCAAGCTGGCCAGGAGCTTCGCCGACGATGTCGAGTTCTACGCCGAGGACTCCGGCCGCGCCGAGCCGGCGTACCTTTTCGAAATGCTCGAAGCGGCCATCGACGCCGGGGCCACCGTCGTCAACATTCCCGACACCACCGGCTACACGGTGCCGGAGCAGTTCGGGGCGCTGATCCGGTCCATCCGGGAGAAGGTGCCGAACATCGGCCGGGCGACGATCAGCGTGCACTGTCACGACGATCTGGGGCTGGCGGTGGCCAACACCCTGGCCGGCGTGCGGAATGGGGCCCGGCAGGTGGAAGGCACCATCAACGGGATCGGCGAACGGGCCGGCAACGCCGCGCTGGAGGAGGTCGTGATGGCTCTGCGCACGCGCGGCGACTACTTCGGAGTGAAGACCGACATTGAAGCGCGCGAGTTCCACCGCACCAGCCGCCTGGTGGCCGACATGCTCGGAATGGCGGTTCCGCCGAACAAGGCGGTGGTCGGCAGCAACGCCTTTGCCCACAGCTCGGGCATCCACGTGGATGGAGTTCTGAAGGCCCGCGAGACCTATGAGATCATGCGGCCCGAAGACGTGGGCTTTACGGAAAGCCGCGTGGTGCTGACGGCCCGCACCGGACGGCACGGCCTGCGCGACCGCCTCAAGAAACTGGGCTACACGCTCTCGCCGGAGGAGCTGAACCTGACCTACCAGCGCTTCCTGCTGGTGGCGGACAAGAAGCAGGAGGTCTTTGACGAGGACCTGATCGCCATTCTTCACGACGAGATCCACCCGGTTCCCGAGGTTTACCACCTCGACTATCTGCATGCTTACAGCGGCACGTCCGCCATCCCGACGGCCACGGTGAGGCTCCGGGTGGGGGATCAAGTGAAGGAAGGCGCGGCGGTGGGAGACGGCCCGGTGGACGCCGTCTGCAAGGCGATTTCCGCCGTCACCGGGAGTTCCGCCAAGCTCGCCCGCTATGAGATCCGGGCGGTGACCAGCGGCACCGAGGCGATGGGCGAGGTGACGGTGCAGCTTGAAGACCGGGGTCGAAGAGTCATGGGCCGGGGCGCTTCGACCGACGTGATCGAAGCCAGCGCCAAGGCCTTCGTTGACGGGCTCAACAGGCTGGCCGCCAGGGGGTAGCGAGGCGGGCGCCGGGCCGGCTGGGGGAGCGGGGGAGCCAGGGGAGTCAGGGGCGGTTTGGCTTTGTTCTGTCATTTTTAATGTTGGGGCGGAGGCGCGGCGGGCCTGGACGAGCCTGAGCTCGTGCAGGGCTTTGTAAAAGGCGCGGCGGAGGCTGTTGTCGTAGCGGAGGAGGGTGGCGAAGGTGTCGCTGGAATTGCGCCAGAAGACGCGGCCCATGAGGCTGGTGTCCTGGTCGAAGAGTGGCCGGCGCGAGATTGCGCAACTGCATGTCGTCAATCATGCGCTGACGAAGCGGTGTCATGCGAAGGCTCCTTGATCTTGGATTGGTCGTTTAGAGGAAACAACCTGATCCAGTGTTTCAAGGAGCCTCGCCCCAAGCCAAGCGGCTCGCCAACGGCCGGTCGCAGACGATTACGGCGCAGCGGTTTAGTTGTGTGCTGGGCATGCTCAGCAGCTTGGGGGTGAAAGTCCCCCGCCCAACCTGATGGAGGTGAAGGGCTAGTGAGAACGCAAGGGCTATCGCCGCGAGGCGGGGTCTGAAGGAAGCGTATAGCAAACGTGCGAGTCGATGGACAAAAACCGGGTACAAGGCGCCAGCGCCGGACGAGCGGGCAACTTACCGCGAAGTCCATATCCATCAAGGGTGCGAAGCGTAGATCCGGCAGCTGTGCACGGAAGGCGGCTGAGCTTACCCCGGGAGATCTGCTCTGTACTACTAACCCTTGAAGTCTTTCCCTCTCGCGAAGATTTTTATGCC
>JBBTDS010000348.1:0-8307 GCA_038060875.1 Acidobacteriota bacterium
CCAGCGTGCGCTCGCCCGACTCGTCCAACTGGCAGAGCCGCCGCAGCAGGCGGGTTTCGGTACCTCGGTTTCGAACCGGGCGCCGAAGTACCGGATTTTCCGGCTGTTTCGCCGTAAGCTGCTGAGACGGCATGTTCTGGGTACCGCTGGCACGTCAATTCGATCGTCGCGGTACGACGACCGGTCGGATCTGGACGCCCATCGTGGACACGTCTCGAACTCGGTGGCTAACGGCGCCGGCTGGAAGACCTGGTCCCGACCTGGGTCGCCGGGTTGATGAGGGAAAGCTGGGTGTGTGTTTGGGTGGTCGCATCACTACGTAGCCATGACCAGACGTGAGTGGATAGCCGCTTTTGCCGCGATAATGGCGCCCGCCGGCAGCCCTGCCGAAGAGATGCAGTGTGCCGGTCTGACCGGACCGGTGGGGGCCGGAGCGGATGCAAAGCGGGTGCGCACGCTGCGCATTGAGGAATCCGGCGTCTACGAGAACATCCTGGTGGATGGCGAGTGGAACGACGAGGACCTCGCGCGTATTCGGGCCGACAATGTCGTCCTCCGCAATTGCACACTCCGCAACGGCCGCCGTGACGCGCTGGAGATCTATGCCCGCAACGTGCGCGTGGAGAACGACATCGCGTTCCGCTGCCGGGGATCGCTCGGCAGCGCGCGGGTGACAGCGCGGAACTGCACCGTCTACCACACATCGCGCGTATTCCGGCTCGAACAGAACGTGCAGAACGTGAAGATCTTCCATCTCGCGCTGGGGGAAGGCGTCGGAGAACTTCACGGCCGCGCGCCGGGTCCCGGCGCGAGATGCGAGACCGAACCTGAAGCCCGCCGCTATCTGCCGGTCAGTATTTCACCTTGTGGCTCTCTTCACGTAGGACCGTGCCGAACGAGCGGTTGCCGAAGGTGATGCCCTGCTGGACCTTACCTTTGACGCTCACTTTGGAGCCCTTGCGCGGTACGCCGCTTACGGAAATGACGTAGATCTTGCCGGTGTCGTCTTGCACCTGGTACACGCCGGCGATCACTGCGCCAATGGAGCGGTCGACCTCGCCCTCCACCCGCACCGTCCTGTTGCCGAACCGCATCGGTTCGTCAAGAACTCTGCCTATCTTGACCGGGCCGCATCCGGAGAGTAACGCCGCCAACACGGGCGCCGCAAATCGCAGGCGCTTGATCATTCGGTCCTCCTCAAGCGGGTTTGCTGCAAGTTTCTCGATCATTGTACACTTGGCGAGCCCGTAGGGTCAAAACATTCGATCCGCTTCAGATCGCGCAGCTTGCAGAGCCCGTTATGGCGAAGGGCCAGGTTTTCCAGTTGCAGAGAGTCTCGCGATTTCAGCACTGACGAAAGAGCGGCAGCCAACACCGGCAGCACATTGAGCATCGAACGAAGGAATTGGCAGAAGATGCGCAACTCCCATCTTCCTGGATAGTTCGGGGTTTACGAGAGGCGCAAATACGGGATAATATCAGGACATGCGATTTGTTCCAGGGCTGCTGCTGGCGGCCAGTATGATGCCGGGCGCGCAGAGCATTGACCAACGCTTTGAGAACCTGATGAAGGACATCCTCCTGGTCGATTTGCACGTGGACACGCCGCGGTACGTCGTGGATGAGGGCTACGATGTAGGTGTCGAGCACGACTATTACGAAGCCGACATTCCGAGGCTGCGAAAGGGGCGCTTTGGGGCTGTCTTCTTCGGGCTGATGGCCACGCCCGAGAGCTTCGCACCGCATCTCTGGGTACCGCGGACGCTGGACCTGATCGACGTCGTGCACGAGATGTGCCACCAGAATCCGAAGGACCTGGAGGTGGCCAGGACGGCCGACGACATTCGCCGCATTCACTCCCAGGGCAAGATCGCCGCTCTGCTGAGCGTCGAGGGCGGCCACCAGATCCAGGATGATCTCCGCATTTTGCGGACCTATTACCGGCTCGGCGTGCGTTACATGACGCTGACCCACTTCAAGACGAACAACTGGGCCGATGCGGCGACGGACACGGCGGCGCACAACGGCCTCACGGCGTTCGGGCGCGAGGTGGTGCGGGAGATGAACCGCCTGGGCATGATGGTGGACATCTCCCACGTTTCCGACAAGACGTTTTACGACGTGATGGAGGTAAGCCGGGCGCCGGCGATTGCGTCGCACTCCTCGGTGCGCTCGATCTGCGACACGCCGCGCAATATGACGGACGACGTGTTCCGGGCTCTGGCCGGCCGCGGCGGAGCGGTGTTCGTCAATTTCAGCACCGCCTATCTCGATCAAAAGGCGTGGGAGACGCACCGGGACACGCGCGCCCAGCGCGACCGGGAGATCGCCGACATGATGGCGACGCACCGCAACTATCCCAAGCGGTTCGAGCTCCAGCGGGCCATCCAGCAACGCTACCGGAGGATGCTGCCGGTGGTGGACTACAAGATGGCCTTACGGCACATCGACCACATCGCGAAATTGGTGGGGCCGGACCACGTTGGCATCGGTTCGGACTTCGACGGGATCTCCGGTATGGCGCCCAAGGGGCTGGAGGAGGTCTCGAAGTTCCCCGTGCTGGTGCGCGGGCTGTTGGAGCTGGGGTACTCGGATGGAGACATCCGTAAGATAATGGGAGTGAATCTGATTCGAGTCATGAAAAAGGCCGAGGAGGTCAGCCGCGAGATGAGCCGATGATGCGCCGCCGCGAATTCCTGCAAACGGCTGCGGCCCTGCCGCTGGTGGCGGCCCAGTCCCAGAAGCGGAAGAAGATCGCCGCGCTGTCGACGACCTACCATGTGCGCTCGCACAGCGACAATTTCATCACGCGCTTCCTGGAAGGCTACTGGATCAACGAGGAGTACCACCCGCCGCCGTGCGACATCGTGTCGCTGTACGTCGAGCAGATCCACCCGGCCGACGTCGGCCGGAAGCTGTCGATGGCGTACGGATTCAAAATCTATCCGACAATCGCGGAGGCGCTGACCCTGGGCAGCGGCAGGCTGGCGGTGGACGGAGTGCTGCTCATCGGCGAGCACGGCGACTATCCCACCAACGAGAAGGGTCAGAAGCTGTATCCGCGGCACGAGTTTTTCCAGCAGGTGGTGAAGGTCTTCCAGGATTCAGGGCGCTCGGCGCCCGTTTTCGTTGACAAGCACCTCTCCTACGACTGGAACAGGGCGAAGTGGATGTACGACCAGTCGCGGCAGTTGAAGTTCCCGCTGATGGCCGGCTCGTCGGTGTCAGTCACGTTCCGGCGGCCGGAACTGGACTTCCCGCTGGGGACGGAGTTCGAGGACGCCGTGGAGTTGGGCGGCGGCTGGATCGAGGATGGCGGCCTGTTCCACAACCTGGAGACGCTCGAATGCTTCGTCGAGCGGCGGCGCGGCGGGGAGACCGGCATCCGGGCCGTCCACCGGATTGAAGGCGACGCGGTCTGGAAGGCGGCCGGCCAAGGGCGGTGGTCGCGCGAGCTGATGCGGGCCGCTCTCGCTCGCGGATCGCGCGTGCCGCCGGGCCGGCCGGAAGAACTGGTGAAACATCCCGTGGCGTGTTTCCTGGAATACAATGACGGGTTCAGGGGGACCGTCCTGATGCTGGGAGGGCTGGTCAGCGAGCACCTGGTGGCCTTCCGGGTGAAGGGGCAGCGGGAGGTCGTCTCTACCAACTGCTACATCCCCACCGAGAATTCGAACAACTTCAGCCCGCTGGTGGACGCTATCGGGCGGATGTACCTCACCGGGAAGACCAGCTACCCGGTGGAACGGACGCTGCTAACCACCGGGGCGCTGGCCATGCTGATGGAGTCCCGCTACCAAGGGCAGAAGCGGCTGGAGACGCCCATGTTGAGGATTTCGTACAAAGCGCCCAAAGTGTCCTATTTCGCGCACGGGATGGGGTCCTGATGGCGCAAGCGCTACACGACATTGTCCAGGCCGGCGCCCGGGCGGAGAAGATTGCCGGAGGGTTACAGTTCACGGAAGGCCCGGTGTTCAGCCGCATTGGTTTTCTACTGTTCAGCGACATCCCGGCGAACCGGATCATGAAATACGCACTGCCTCCCGGGCGCCAGCCAGAACTTACCGTGTTCCGCGAGAATTCCAACGCCGCCAACGGGCTCACGTTCGATCACCAGGGACGGCTGCTGACCTGCGAAGGGAAGCCCGGCCGCGTGACGCGGACGGAGAAGGACGGCAAGATCACAGTGTTGGCGGAGCAGCCGCTGCAGCGGCCGAACGACCTGGTGTACGCCATCGACGGATGCATATATTTCAGCGATCTGCCGGCAGGTATTGTCTACTACATCAACCGGAAGGGCGAACTGAAGGTGGCGACAAAGGAGATAGCCGGGCCCAACGGCATCACGCTGAGCCCGAACCAGCTCATCCTCTATGTGGCGGACAGCAAGCAGAAGGAAATCCGGGCATTCGACATAGCGGGGGACGGCTCCATTTCCAACGGGCGAGCAGTCGCGGACGTACGCGCCGACGGCATCAAGACGGACGAAGAGGGGAATCTCTACGCCGCTTCGGCGGGCGGCATCTGGGTCTTCACCCCGCAGGGGAAGCACTTGGGCACGATCGACACCCCGGAGCAGCCGAGCAACTGCAACTGGGGTAGCGGCTTCCGCGGCCTTTACATCACGGCGCGGACTTCAGTCTACTACGTGCAGACGAAGCTTCCGGGCACGCGGACGTACTGAACCGTGCCTCTCGTAAGTCCCGAAATGTTGGCGCTACGGATCGTCGCAGAGATCGAGCACCACCGCGTAGTGTCCAAGAACTCCATCCCCCGAGTCCCAATTCTGGGCCTGCGGCACTCCGCTGGCGTGATCCGCAACTCCCTGCAGGAGAACAATTGAGGCTGCGGTTGAGTTTTTGGACGTTACGAGGTTCATGAAGTCCAGATCGTTTCCTCTGGCGGCGGCCGGGGAAGATGGGCGGGCCGCTGGGCTGGCCCCGCCACCGTTGTTGCCGGACACCGTTCCCGTGACCTTGCCGAAGTGCGGCGTCTTGCCGTCGGCATCGAGCGGGCGGACGAAGACCGAGGTGTCGAACCAGAGTGCCGAGCCGCTTGGTCCGGCGATGCCGTGGAGAATTTTCGTTGGCCCGGTGATGTCCGGCGAATTGCCGTTGCCCGGCGTGTCAATGGAAGTGGTCGTGCCAAAGTTAAGCGGGCTCCCGGTCATCAGGGTGAGCAGGCCGTTCACCTGCCAGTCGCCGAGCACCCAGCGGCCGAGACCGCTCTGGAGCCAGCGCTTGCCCTTGCCGATCGGCAGTTCGTACACGTAGCTCTGCACGAAGGTCTGTGTGCGGTCGAAGTTCAGGCGGGCGTAGTTGCGCCGCTCGTTGATGTAGTACGTCAGGCCGCCGGATTCCGAAGCGTAGCCCATGGCCTTGTCCCAGGTGTAGGCGGTGGTCATCAGGAAACCGCTGCTGAAGCGGCGGTCGAGCTTCACCTGCAGGCGATTGTAGTTGTTGCCGTAGCCGGCCTGGCGAATAGTGATGCCCGCCGTCTTACCGTACTTCCGATAGAGGGGTTGGCCCGCGACGCCGACGTTGAAGATGCGGGCCGCATTCAAAGCGTAACCCACGGAGCCGCAGGGAGCAGGAGACCTGGAGCGCCCAGCGCGGCTGGGCTACGACCGGAGCTAGCCCAATGTTGGGGGCCGAGACAGGTCAGGAGACCTATCCTACCGGGCGCATGGGCCGGCGGGGGTTGAGGTCTCGCAGGCGTGGGAGGCGACCGCGTTCTCGCCCCGCCAGGTTGGGTCTCAGCGCGCCGCACCGCGCGGCCCCGCGGTAACATTGGAACTGGTGGACAGAGTCGTCAGGAAATTCCGAACCTTTGAGGAAGCGGAGCGGGCCGACCACGAGGACTATCGGCGGATGTCGCCCGAGCAGCGGCTGGAGATTCTGTTACACCTCTTGGCTCATCCGTGGCAGCAGGGCGATGCCCCTTCACAAGGACTTCAGAGAGTTTATCGAATCGCTCAACTCAAACGGGGTTGAGTGTCTCATCGTGGGGGCCTTTGCTCTGGCCTACCACGGGTGGCCCCGCTACACCAAGGATCTCGACCTGTTGGTGCGCCCCACGGCTGACAATGCCGCTCGGATCGAGCAGGCGCTCCGGGATTTCGGCTTCGGCTCGCTCGGTCTGTCAGCGGAGGATTTCACCCAGGGCTACCGGGCCATCCAGCTCGGCTTCGAACCGAACCGCATCGACATCCTTACCGCCCTGACCGGGGTTTCCTTCGACGAGGCTTGGGAAGGTCGCGTGCCCGCGGTACTGGACGGCATCCCTGTTTATTTCATCAGCCGCGAGCACTTCATCCGGAACAAGCGCGCGTGCGGCAGGCCGGAGGATCTGGCCGATCTGTCCAGACTCGAAGGACCGTGAGTAGGGGCGAGGCATGCCCCGCCCCTACGGGCAATCTACCGCCCGCAGGCGCCCGCCGGGGTTGAGGTCAGGCAGGCGTTGGACTCGAGTTTGTTGTCGCCCCTGCCGTCCCAGCTCAGGTCCATTCCGGTGTTGTTGCGCAGCCGGTTGTCGAACACCGTTGCCTTGTCTACGTTGGTAAGGCTGATCCCGAGACCCTGGCCCACTAGGTCCGCCGCATAGGGTGAGGTTCCCCACGGCCCCCGGTTGTAGCTGACGCGGTTGCCCTCGATCCAGATCTCGTTGGTGTTCGACACGGTGATGCCGGCACGGCCGTTGGCCAGCACCGTGTTGTCCAGGATCCGGTTGCCGGGACCTGCGCCGCTGATCATGATGCCGGCCACCTTGTTGCCGTAAGTCATGTTCAGACGGAAGGTGTTGTTGGCCGACTTCGCACCCCCGACGTGGATGCCGCAGTTGGCCAGGCTCGCATTGTCCACAAAGGCCACGTTTTGCTGGATGGTGTTGTTGCCCGAATCCACCAGCATGATGCCCATCATGTCGCCGTTGATCAGTGTGTTATGCTCGATGGTGTTGTAGTGGGCGTTCTCCAGGTAGATCTGGTTGCCCACGCCCCAGTCGGTCGCCGTCGTCGCCGTGGTGCCGAAGTCGCGCACAGTGAAACCGCGGATCAAGACGTTGGTGACATTTTCCAGGTGGAAGCCGTCGCGCTCGGTGTTGTCTCCCTGGAGGACCACTTCGTCCTCGCGGCCGTTGGCGATCAGCTTGAGGCCGGTCTTCTCAGGGCCGACGATGTTGACGGTTCCGCGGTAGGCGCCGGTGCACACCAGGATGGTGGCGCCGGCGGGTGCCTGGGCGACCGCTTCCTGGATGGTCTTCAGCGCGCCGGGGCAGTCGGCGCCGTCGTCGTCCACCGTGAGTACGGGCGGCGCCGGGCCGGCTGGCGAGACTCGTGCCACAAAGCCATGCATCACAAACGGAGTATTAGAGTCTACGTGGTCACCGACGATCTGCCCGGAATTATTGATCCCCGAGACACCGGTGGAAACCGCGCCGGGGTAATCGATGGGCCTGAAGCGGCCTTTACTCAACAGGAAACCGTGATTCACCCCGTTGCCTCCGCGGAACTGCCCTACGATGTCGCCGGCATTGTTGATCCCATAGGCCGTCGCCCCCCCGCCTGCGCCATGATCAACGCGGGTGAAAGCCCCCTTGTTGTACACCAGGCCGGTCACGAGCCCTCCATTCGTGCCCCAGTGCCCGACCGTTACGCCGGCGTCGTTGATGCCGGTGTACATGGTCATCGTTCTTCTGGCCACCTCCGGGCGATACTCCGTCAGGTTGCAGACACCGCCGCTCCAGACAACGCCCTGAGCGGGCTTGCCTCTGGGGGTGAACCAGCCGGCGATATCGCCGGCCGAGTTGATACCCCAGAGAACGGTAACGCCATCACCGGGGCAGTCCAGCGAAGTAAACTTGCCCTGGCTCAGCAGGAAGCCGTGGTTTGCGGTCCCGTCACTGTATGTTCCCACGATGTCGCCGCGGGCGTTGATCCCCCTGGCCCAGGTTTGCCTGGCCCCCGGGAGGTCGATCGAGGTGAACTTGCCTCCGCTGAGCAGGAAACCGTGGGTTCCGGCGGCGTCGAAGTACTCGCCGACAATGTCCCCGGCATCGTTGATTCCCCTGGCGTGGGTCATGTTCGCTCCCGGGTAGACGATGTTAGTGAACTGGTCCGCCGCGGCCAGGGTAAACCCCAGGCCGAGCACGGCCGCGGCCCATTTTCGAGATTGACAAATTTTCATGTCCTCTTCTCCTGAGTGTTGTCGGGGCCACCTGGACGAGTCCCCAAGCCCCGCGTACCCAAAATAATCTGGGTGTGGCTACTTTAGAACGACGCTCCAGTGGCCGGGATGGAGGCGTTGCTGA
>JBBTDS010000349.1:0-1060 GCA_038060875.1 Acidobacteriota bacterium
ACGGGATACCGGCTGGATACGGGCAACGGCCGGATTCATCAGTTCAATGTCACTATAGAGCGACAGATCAAAGACATTGGGCTACGGCTCACCTACATGGGCTCCCGGAACCGCGGCATGAACTACTCGCTCTCCATCAACAAGCCGCAAGCGAGCCTGACGCCTTTTGCGCAGGCGCGGCGACCCTGGCCGGCATTTGTCGGAGGCTCGTACTTCCGCTCCGACGGTGAGCAGAACTTCAATGCGCTCACGCTGCAAGCGCAGCGAAAGTTGGGCCACCTCACTTTCGATGTCCACTGGACACTGGCGTCCAACATGAGCACTATGTTGAACACGGAAAATCCTTACGCGCCCCGGCTGTGGAACCGCGATGCCAACACATCCCGGAACCGGGCTGTCGCCAACATCGTCTGGCGCCTTCCCGTGGGTCGGGGACAGAGATATCTGTCTCAAGTTCCTGCCGT
Organism: Acidobacteriota bacterium; assembly: GCA_038060875.1. Classification (GTDB taxonomy): domain Bacteria; phylum Acidobacteriota; class Terriglobia; order Bryobacterales; family Bryobacteraceae; genus JBBTDS01. The sequence continues at coordinate 465 of JBBTDS010000349.1, forward strand.
GGTGGATCGCCTCCTGGGCGGATGGCAGCTTTACTGGATCGCCTTTTTCGAGAGCGGACGCTTTTTCACGCCAAGCTTTTCCGGCTCGGACCCATCCAACACCAACACCTCCGGCGGCCTGCCCGACCGGGTGTGCGACGGCAATCTGCCGTCGTCACGGCGCTCGATCCACCGGTGGTTCGATGCCTCCTGCTTTGTTGTGCCCCCTCAGGGACGGTTCGGGAATTCTGGCACTAACGTCCTGGAAGGGCCGGGCAACCACTTGGAGAACATAGCGGTCGCCAAGACCTTTCGACTGACGGAACGGCTGAACTTCACGTTCACGGCGGCGGCGCTGAACTTCCTGAACGATCCGAACTTCGCCATGCCGGCCGCGAACATTTCCTCTCCCGGAACGGTGGGAAGGGTCAGCGACCTTACCTGGAGTGGCGGACATCGGGTGATGGAGATAAGGGGCCGGCTCGACTTCTGACGATCGTACGCCTCCTGCGCGGCACACGCGCCGGCTGGACCCGTGGCGCCCCACGGTTGCTCCGGGGGCGCCGGTCCCCCCGGCTTGACACCGGCCGCCAACAGGAGTACAAAGTGTCCAAGGA
>JBBTDS010000350.1:0-7150 GCA_038060875.1 Acidobacteriota bacterium
GCCGGTCCCCCCGGCTTGACACCGGCCGCCAACAGGAGTACAAAGTGTCCAAGGAGGGTTGTCCGATGCTGGAGGTGAGCAAGCGGATCAAACCCGATCCCGAAGAGAAGCGGGTCATCTTCCTGGAGTTCGTCGCCGCGTCCACCATTTTCCTCATCATCGCCCTGGTGCTTTACATGGTCTTCACCTACCGCCCGGCCTGAGGGCGGGGCGTACCCTCGGGCGGCTCATACAACGATCGCACGTACGCCATCGCTTCTTCCGGTGTGCGCACCTGTCCTTCCAACTGGGCGTCCTCCACCTCCCTGAGGATGGCGGCAAAGGCCGGGCCGGGCTGGTAGCCGGCCTGGATCAGATCGTGCCCGGTGAGCAGCCGGGGCGGTTTCAGCTCCGGCGGCGGGAGTTCCTCCAGCGTTCTTTTCGCGAACTCGTAGTTATCCAGTTTCCCGTGGCTGGCCAGGCAATCCAGCCGGTGCAGCTCCATGTGCTCCTCGAAGCGCTCCATGCGGAGGAACCGTTTCAGCTTGCTCGCGCGCATCTCCGGCACGTGCCGCCAGCGCTGGTGCTGGGCCACCAGCGCCTCCACCTGCCGGATATCGTCGCTCGAGAACCGCAGCCGCGTCAGGATCCCGACCGTCATACGCGCCCCCACCGCGTCGTGCTCGTCGAAGCGGATCCGCTCGGCCACCCGGAAGGTCGGCGGCTTGCCCACGTCGTGCAGCAGCACGCCCAGCGCCAGCGTCCGCGTGGGCTCCCGCATCATCTCCAGCATGAGCAGCACGTGGATCCACACGTCGCCTTCGGGATGAAACTCCGGCGGCTGCGGCACGCCCTTCATGGCCGCGACCTCCGGCAGCAGCACGCCCAGCAGGCCCGATTGGTCGAGCAATTCCACGCCCCGCCGCGCGCCGCCTTCGGTGAGGATGCGCACCATCTCGTCGTGGACCCGCTCCGCGGAAACCACCTTGATCATCTCGCGCAGCCGCTCGATGGCCGCCATCGTGCGCGGCTCGATCACGAAGCCGAACCGGGCCGCGAAGCGGACCGCCCGCAGCATGCGCAGGTGATCCTCGCCGAACCGCTTCTCCGGATCGCCGATGGCGCGGATCACGCCGGCTTCCAGGTCGGCGCGCCCGCCCACGAAGTCCAGCACCTGGCCGGTCTCCGGGTCCTGGAGCAGCGCGTTGATGGTGAAGTCGCGGCGCAGCACGTCCTGGCGGGGATCGGTCTCAAACTCGACGCTGGCGGGGTGACGCCCGTCGAGGTAGGAGTGGTCGCTGCGAAAGGTGGCCACCTCGACTTCGGCCTCCCCCTCGCTCACCTGCACCACGCCGAAGTGCGCCCCCACCAGGTGCGCATTGGAAAACAGCGCCACCACTTCCTCCGGCCGCGCGTCGGTGGCGACGTCGTAATCCTCCGGCTGGCGGCCCAGCAGGCGGTCCCGCACGCAGCCGCCGACCAGCCAGGCCTGCCGCCCCTGCCCGCGCAGCGCCGCGACGACGCGCGCCGCCAGTTCCCCCGCTCGACTCGCCATCATTCTATGATCTTAGAAGATGGCCACAGATGGGCTCCCCAACTAACCCGCAGCCGGCGGTCGCCAAAGTGGTGGTCGCCACTACCGTCGCCCTCTCGTTCATCTCCTTCTGGCGCGCCGCCGCCATCGTCCTGAGCGACCTGGCCTCCTCTTCCTTTTACGCCGGCGGCATCGCCGAGCAGGCCATCGGCCGATCCGCCCCCTGGTTCGTTCTCGGCGTCATGCTGTTCGCCTTCGCCGTGCGCTCGGTCTACATGGAGAGCTGCTCGATGTTCGTGCGCGGCGGCGTTTACGTGGTGGTGCGCGACAGCATGGGCCCGACCATGGCCAAGCTCTCGGTGTCGGCGCTCGTCTTCGATTACGTCCTCACCGGTCCCATCAGCTCGGTCAGCGCCGGCCAGTACCTGGCCGGATTGATCAACGAGACCAGCGAGCTGATGCACCAGGGATTCCGCGTCTCGACCGGCTATTTCGCGGCCGCCTTCGGCATCGCCATCACCTTGTATTTCTGGTGGACGAACGTCAAAGGAATCCACGAATCCAGCGGCAAGGCGCTGCGCATCCTGCAAATCACCACCGTGATGGTGGTGATGCTGCTCGGCTGGTCGGCCGTCACGCTGCTGATCCGCGGCCCGGCCGGCGTGCCGCCGCCGCCCACACCTGAGAACCTGCGCTTCAGCGGCGACGCGCTGGGCTGGTTGAAAGGGACTGCCTGGCTTCAGATTCCCGCGGTCCTTGTCCTCATCGCCTTCGGTCACTCGATCCTGTCGATGAGCGGCTTCGAAACCCTGGCCCAGGTCTACCGCGAAGTCGGCTACCCCAAGCTGAAGAACCTGCGCCGCACCGCCAACACCGTCTGCGTCTACGCCCTGATCTCGACCGGCGTCGTCACCCTCCTGGCGGGGGTCATCATCCCCGACGAGGTCAGGAGCCGTTACTACAACAACCTGATCGGCGGGCTGGCCATGAGCCTGGCCGGCCCGGAACTGCTGCGGCTGCTCTTCCATGCCTTCGTCGTGCTGGTCGGCGTGCTGATCCTCTCCGGCGCGGTCAACACCTCGATGATCGGCTCCAACGGCGTGCTCAACCGGGTAGCCGAGGACGGCGTGCTGCTGGGCTGGTTCCGCAAGCCCCATAAGCGCTTCGGGACCACCTCCCGCATCATCAACCTGGTCACGCTGCTGCAACTGGCCACCATCATTGCCAGCCGCGGCGACGTCATACTGCTCGGCGAGGCCTACGCGTTCGGCGTCATCTGGAGCTTCTTCCTGAAGGCGCTGGGCGTGCTGGTGCTTCGCTTCCAGCGCCAGGACCAGGAGTACAAGACGCCGCTGAATATTCGGATCGGCGCCCTTGAGCTGCCGATCGGCCTCGGCCTCACCACCCTCACCTTGCTGCTGGTGGCCCTGGCCAATTTGTTCACCAAGCAGATTGCCACCATTTACGGCATTGCCTTCACGCTCGTTCTGTTCGCCGTCTTCCTGATCTCGGAGCGGATCAACGCCGCCCGGCGGAAGCTTAGGAAGGAAGGACTGGAGGAGTTCAACCTCGAGCATCAGCCGCAGGTCAGCGCCGACACGGTGCGGGCCCGGCCGGGCTGCGTGCTGGTGGCCGTGCGCGACTACCGCCACATGCACCATCTCCACAAGGTGCTGCTGAAGACCAACCTGCGGCGGCATGACGTCGTGGTGATGACCGGCCGGACGGCCTCCACCGGGGCCAGCGAGTACGAGCTGTCGGAGGACCAGCTCTTCGGCGATTACGAAAAGGAACTGTTCACCCGCGTGGTGGCCATGGCCGAGAAGGAGGGCAAGCCGGTGGAGTTGGTGGTGGTGCCGGCCGTGGACCCCTTCGACGCCATGGTGCAGGCGGCCGCCAGCCTGAAGGCCTCGCGGCTGGTCACCGGCGTCTCGCCGAAGATGACTTCCGAAGAACTGGCGCGCCGCATCGGGCTGGCCTGGGAGAAGCTGCCGGAACCGCGCCACCCGTTCTCGCTGGAAGTGATCAGCGCCGACCGGCCCTCTATCTACGTGAACCTCGGTCCTCACCCGCCGCGCCTGTGGCCGGAAGACCTGGACCGCCTCCACGAGCTCTGGCTGCGGCTGGCCGAAGCGGAGGGCATCGGTTCCAAACTCCACCACCGCGACGTGGTCGGGGCGGCCCTCCGCCGCCTGGAGCGCGACCTGGACGGTAAGGAGCGCGCCCAGGTGGTCGAGGACCTCCGCAAGGAGCTACGGCTCGGCTGACTTGTCCTTCCGCCGCCCCCGCGCTTTCTCGGCCGTCTCGTGCGCGGCCGTGTCGGGAGCGATCGAGGAAAGCACCTCGCGGAACAGCGTTCCCTTCTTCGTATCGTGCTTGCCCGGCGGCGGCTCCCCGCGCCGGTAATCGTGGTCGTGGTAGCAGGTCCGGCAGCGCACTTTCGCCGGCTCCCGGCCCAGCATGGAAACAATGCAGTGATTGGTAAGCCGGCGGCACTTGACACAGTAATCGTCAAGGTCGTCACCCAGCCGCAAGTCGGGCATCATGGCCTCCGGAACCGCGTCCGCCTTGCTGAGTATAGCACGCGGCGCGGGCAGCTTCGCCGGCATCAATGATACATTCGTACTGTCAGATGCAGCGCAGGCGGTTCTTGATCCCGGCGGCCGGAATCCTCGCCGGCATTGCCGCCGGCGGGCTCTGGCTCCGGTTGCATCCCGGTGGCGGGACGCCGCCCGAGCCGGCCGGGCCGGCGGCCGCGCCGCTGCCAGACGAGATCAGCCTGTCGGGCACGCTGCGGGCCCGCGAGGTGGTCCCGGTAGCGGCGCCGGTGGAGGGGCTGCTGGAACAGTTCCTGGTCGAGACGGGCCAGGAGGTCTTCGAGGGCCAGTTGCTGGCCCGCATCAGGAACGGCGGGCTGGAACAGGCGCACCAGATTGCGTCCGCCGATGTCGAACGGCTGGAGGCCAGGGTCCGCGCGCTGGAAAGCGGTTTCCTCAATGCCCGCCTGGAAGCCTCCCGCGCTCGCGCCGAGGCCAGCCGTGTCCGCGCCGAGTTCGAGCGCGCCGAGAAGACCTTCCTCCGCCAGGAGATGCTGCTCAGAGAGGGCGCCACCCCCAAGCTGGTCTTCGAAAAGTCGCGGAAGGATCTCCATCTGGCGCGGCTGGAATCGGAAAGCCTCGAGGAGCTGGCGCGCCAGGCCGAAAACCGGGTGGTGGCGCTCCAGAAGGACCTTGAGACCTCGCGCAAGCTGCTGGAGAAGCAGCATGAGGCGCTGGAGGGAGCGAAACAAAACCTGGCCGCCGCCGAGGTCCACTCGCCGGTGAATGGGATCGTGCTGGCGCGCAACAAGCAGCCGGGCGACCCGGTCGGACCGGAGGTGCAGGACCTGTTCCAGATCGCCGTCGATCTGAGCACGCTGGAGGTCGAGGTCGAGCCCGAGCCCCCGGTGCTGGAGCGGCTCCAGCCAGGCCAGCCCGCTCTGGTTGACGTGGTGGAAGGCCCGCCGGGCGGCATGCTGGGCCGGATCAAGGAGATCGCCAACGACAAGGTGGTGGTCGAATTCCCCAATCCCAGCGCGGCCGTCAAGCCCGGCCTCACCGCGCAGGTGCGCTTCAAGCTACGATAGACATTGGGGAGACCCCCATGCAATTCCTGCCAAGCAGCCTGCTCGAACTCATCACCCAAACCTCGACCAATCTTCCCCCGGACGTGCGCGCGGCCATGGCGCACGCCACCGCCCGCGAAACGCCGGCCACCCAGTCGGCCCAGGCGCTCTGCATCATCGCCGGGAACATCGACATGGCCGCCGATGACGAAGCGCCCATCTGCCAGGACACCGGCATGCCCACCTTCGTGGTGCACACGCCGCCCGGCGTCAGCCAGCTTCGGATCGCCGCCGCCATCCGCGAGGCGGTGGCCGAAGCCACCCGCCGCGGCAAGCTCCGCCCCAACTCGGTCGATTCCCTCACCGGTAAGAACAGCGGCAACAACCTCGGGGCCGAGACGCCCGTGCTGCACTTCGAGCAGTGGGAAGAGGACGAGATCGAGATCAAGCTGATCCTCAAAGGCGGCGGCTGCGAGAACATGAACGCGCAGTACTCCCTGCCCTGCGAGCTCGATCATCTCGGCCGCGCCGACCGCACGCTGGAGGGCGTGCGCAAGTGCATCCTGCACGCGGTGTGGAAGGCGCAGGGATTTGGCTGCGCGCCGGGAGCGATCGGCGTCTGTGTCGGCAGCGACCGCGCCCACGGCTACACGCTGGCCAAGTACGAGCTCTTCCGCCCGCTCGACGACGTCAACCCGAATCCCGAGCTGGCCGCGATGGAGACGCAGATCATGGCGGAAGCCAACCGCATCGGCGTCGGCGCCATGGGCTTTGGCGGCGCCGCTTCGCTCATCGGCTGCAAGATCGCCGCCGCCAACCGCCTGCCGGCGAGCTTCTTTGTCTCGGTGGCGTATGACTGCTGGGCTTTCCGCCGCCTCGGCATCCGCATCGATCCGGCCAGCGGCGCCATCACCCGCTGGCTCTATCGCGACCCGAGCCGTCCCGTCGAGAAGATGGCCGCCGCAGCCGGCTTCCCCCTCACCGGCCGCGAGATCATCCTGACCACTCCGCTGAGCGAGGAAGCGGTGCGCGCGCTCAAAGTCGGCGACGTCGTTTTGATCCGCGGCGAGATGTATACCGGCCGGGACAATGTGCACGCCTACCTCATGAACAACCCGCCGCCGGTGGACCTGCGCGGGGCCATCATTTATCACTGCGGCCCGGTGATGTTGAAGCAGGGCGAGCAGTGGGTGACCAAGGCCGCCGGCCCCACCACCAGCAGCCGCGAAGAGCCGTACCAGGCCGAAGTGATCCGCCGCTACGGGCTGCGCGGCGTTATCGGCAAGGGCGGCATGGGCGCCAAAACCCTGGCCGGCATGAAGGAGTGCGGCGCGGTGTACCTCCACGCCATCGGCGGGGCCGCCCAGTTCTACGCCCGCGCCATCGAGAAGGTGCTGGGCGTCCACCTGATGGAGTTCGGCATCCCCGAGGCGATGTGGCATCTCCGCGTCAAGGACTTCCTGGCCATCGTCACCATGGACGCCCACGGCAACAGCCTCCACGCCGAGGTGGAGAAGACCACCGGGGCCGCCCTGGCGCAGTTGAAAGGGGCGTGATCGCCAGCGCCGCTTCTGTTACAATAAAGACGCGGCCAGGTAGCTCAGTTGGTAGAGCGCGGCCCTGAAAAGGCCGGCGTCGGCGGTTCGATTCCGTCCCTGGCCACCAGAATCAATAACTTACCGACCTGCTTGTCCCCGTTTGGCTGCATCTGGTTGCACTTCCAGCCTGCTACTGCACGGTTTGAACGGCCTCCGACCGCCCGACGTACGCCGTCAGCTTCCTGACTGCTGCTCGCTGGGACTCGCGCACGAGCTGCTGGTAGATGTCCTGCGTGGTCGAGGCCCGGCTGTGCCGCAGCAGGCCCTGGGCGACCGACTGGAACACCAGGTCGCCCATCGGCTGCTACCTACTGTCGTCGCACGCCAGCCTGGCGCGAGGGCATAAGCGCCAGCAACATAGTACGGGGCGCCCCTGGCCGGCGGTGCGCTCTTCGCCTGGCTGTACAACCGGTTTGTAGGACAAGAGCAGGCCGG
>JBBTDS010000351.1:0-3617 GCA_038060875.1 Acidobacteriota bacterium
CCATCCTGCTCATCACCCACGACCCCTTCGTGGCCGCTTACGCCCACCGCATCGTTCACATGCTCGACGGCCGGCTGGTGGAGGGGGGGTGAGCAGGGTGCGCGCTTATTCCGCAGCTTGAAGGTGGACGACGCGGACCAGGGATGACCGGTGGAGTGGCTTGCCAGGCCCCTCAAGAGTGACGAGCTCATCGGCTTCGGCAATGCTGGCGGCAGCCGCATGCAGAGCGTCCATCGCGCTCAGCCCGCACCGTTCGGCCTCCTCGCGTGCGAGTTGGGTGATGGCCGCGACGTCTTCCACTGAGTTCAGCACCTTCGTCTCGAAGTAGGTCCTGTAGAAGGCGACCTCAGAGTGCCTGCCGTTGTACACCGCCTTCGGCACGATCTCCAGATACAAGAACGGGCTGGAAACAAACAGGCGCTCCGGGTGTGCAAGAAGCGCCAACGCACCCTGGCGCTCGGCAGGCTGCCCTCGGTGCGCGGCAATCAGGACGTTGGCGTCCAGGAACGTGCGGATCATGAAACGTTTACCGCAGCGCTCCCCGCCGTTCGCTTACTTCCCGCAGGATTTCTTCTCGCGAAAGCAGCTTGCCGCCGCTCGCTTCATACTCCTCTGCAAGTCTCCTCAGTTCATCGGCGGCGCCTGAGAAAAACGTGACGAAATGCCGGAGCACAGCGTGCAGGTCATCCTGAAGACCAGGGTTACCCGGCATGATCGCAAGTTGGTGAACAGCCAGGATCAGACTGGACATCATGTGATTGACGTCATGCTGAAGATAGTTGAGTTTCGCGGCCCTCAGGTATGCCCAGGCCTCGGCGGCCCCTGCCTCGTCCCGGTGGTTGTTCAGGACGTCAAGGAGTTCATCGAAGAGACGCTCGTGGTTTGCCCGTGTGTATTCCATCGTGCCTGTTCCCTATTATGCCTCGCCGGCAGGGCGACCGGGAACCCACGTAGTGGACGCCAAAGCGCCGAGGCTCAACCCGTCGAGAGCTGGCTCTCGACCGAGACGTTTTCGTCCACCGTTTCCCAGGGCTGCGGAAACCCCTCGACCGGGTGATGCTCATTAGTTTCGGCCAGAGCTCGGCGTAGCGTTCATCCTGGTCCCATGGGAAGGTTCCCTCCGCTACAGGCTGAACAGCAATCGATATAATTGTCTTGCTTGAATCGGCCGAGGAGGTTCTGATGACCTGGTTCGAGGACGCACTAAAAGAGGCAAAGGTACAACTGCCTCGTGCATTCACCGTCGGCGGGATGCTCCCCTTCGGGAATCCGGTAAGACTGGGCGGAGCCACACTGTCAGCCGCTGGGGACAGTCCACTCCTGCCGACCCCGGACGAAGATATCGCCAGCGTGGAGTCGGCTAATGAGGAGGAGGGCTTCGAAGCTCTTGCATTTTACGTTTCCTTTCACAGCCCCACGCCGAAAGACGAATGGGGAATTTTTTACTGTGACCAGCCCATGCGTCGATTTGCGGCGAAAGTGATGAGGGACTTGCGCGTTTCAGACCCAAGGCAAGCGGCTGTCCGCGCGCTGGAAATCGTGCGCAGGCACGAGCTGTTCCATTTTCGTTTCGACTTGTATGCGCTGCACCAGGAGTTAACGATCCACCAGCCGCTGTACAACCGCTACAGCCAGAATGTGTATCCCAAAGTGTTCAGGACGTCTGACTGCTATGAGGAGTCCCTGGCAAACCGGGCATGCGTCCGGGCCCAGTACCAGCCTGAGGGAGTAGAAGGCTCTCGGATGCGTGAGTTCGTAAGCGGATGGTGCAAGAAAGCTCCGCCGGGGTATAGGGACTTCGATCGTGCCCCCACGGACCTCCGATCCGGTGTCGGAGGACAACTTCGGTTCGGGCAAGTCGCGGCGCGCCTCCCGGTGCCCCAAGCGGAGTGGGTGGGGTGGTTGCCACAATTCTGGGATCGACGCCGGCGATTCTGCCCCGAGTACGTCCTTCTGACCCCTCCCGTGTCGAAGAGCGGGGTGCTTCATCTTATCGTGAAGGCCCGTGGAAACCTGTGGGTCTTTCACAAGTACGATCCCGACCCCTGGCCCAGCAGACCTCACGGCCACAATCGAGAGACTGGCGACAAGCTTGACGTCAGAGACGGCCGGGTTTACGACCGCAACAGACAGCCCGCTGGGCGGTTGAACAATCGCGAGCTTACCTTCGTACATGAAGAACTGAACCGCAGGTGGCCCGACGTCACCATCCCGGTGCAGTGACAGCGGGGCAGGTCCGGTTTGGCGCGCAGAGGAGCGTCTTGAACCTCTGCGCCGCCGCGATCAGCAGCGCCTAAGCCTGCTCCTTGCAGGTCCTCAGCGCCAGTCCGCTGCAACCCATCTCGCGGGCCAGCAGTAGGCTCTCCAGCGCGGTGAGCGACCCGTCGATGACGATCGGCCGCAGCTTGGCCGCCTCGTGCACGACGTTGTGCCGGTTCACGTTGCTTGCGCGCGGCGCGCCAGGACCCGATCGAGGCGCTGGCCTATGAGTGAGGCGCCCATGATCGAGGTGCGCGACCTGCGCAAGATCTACCACGCCGGCGACGTCGATGTGCACGCGCTGCGGGGGGTGAACCTGAAGGTGGCCCGCGGGGAGTTCCTTTGCGTGGCCGGGCCGTCGGGCTCGGGGAAATCCACGCTGTTTCACATTCTGGGCGGGCTGACGGCGCCGACCTCCGGGACGGTGGTGGTCGGCGGCCACGACCTGTCGCGCCTCTCCGACGCCGAGCGCACCCGGCTGCGCAAAACGATGGTCGGCTTCGTGTTCCAGAAGTACAACCTGCTGCCGACGCTCACCGCCGCCGGCAACATCGCCATCGCGCGCTACCTGGCCGGGAGGAACCATCCGCCGGACCCCTGGTTCGGCCAGGTGCTGGAGCTGCTGGGCATCACTCACCGCATGCATCACAAGCCGCGGGCGCTCTCGGGCGGCGAGCAGCAGCGGGTGGCGATCGCGCGGGCGATCGTGAATCACCCCGCCCTTCTGCTGGCCGACGAGCCGACCGGCAACCTCGATTCGCAGAACTCGATCGCGGTGCTGGGCGTTCTGCGCGATCTCAACGAGCGGCTCGGCCAGACCATCCTGCTCATCACCCACGACCCCTTCGTGGCCGCTTACGCCCACCGCATCGTCCACATGCTCGACGGCCGGCTGGTGGAGGCGGGGTAAGCAAGGCTCGCGCCCGCATACGCGTTCTTGTATAGTGGGCGTGTGGGGCGTGGGAAGACCAGCAAGCGCGGAATGGATGTCTTCTCTGACCTCGGCTTCACCCCCGCCGAGGCGGAAAACCTCCGGATCCGCTCGGCGATGATCCGTGCGCTGATCGCCTTTGTCAGAAAGAACAAGCTCACCCAGGCTCGCGCCGCCAGGCTCCTGGGCGTCAGCCAGCCGCGGATTTCCGACCTGATGCGCGGCAAGATCCACCTGTTTTCGATCGACAACCTGGTGAAGTTGCTCGCCGCAGCGGGGCTTCGTGTGGACCTAAGGGTCAAGAAGGTTGCCTGAGACCTCTACGCGTACACCGCCACCGGGCCCAGGCCCGGGCCGGTGGGCAGGCCGGCATGAGTTCGGCCCTCATGCGGGTTATTGATTGGGCTGCCTGACGCGGCTGGCGATG